>NZ_JBEXVL010000035.1:0-54634 GCF_040638805.1 Streptomyces sp. NPDC005925
CGTGGTGACGACGGTGTTCACGGGTGGTGCGGGTGGTGCCGCGGCGGGTGCGGGCAAGGCCGGTGCGGTGGCGAAGGCGCTGTCGGTGGCGGGCAGGGCCGGCAGGTTCATCGACCCGATGACGTACATCGCCAAGGGCGCCGGCGCGGGCCTGTCCAGGCTCGGGGACATCAGCGCCGCGCTGAAGGGTGTCGGCGCCATCGACATCCCGGCGCTGCCGGAGGGCGCGATCGCCCTGCCGGAGGGTGCGGTGAGGCTCCCGGACGGGACGGTGAACCTGCCCGGGGGCGCGGCCCTGCCGGACGGTGCGGCCCGTCTGCCGGACGGGAACGTGAAACTGCCCGACGGCGCCACCGTCCTGCCGCCGGGCACGGTGAGGCTGCCCACCGGGGACGGTGTCCCGGCCCAGTACATGGACCCCGACGGCAACCTCCTGGACGGGCGGGGCAACGCCGTGCAGCAGGCGGCCGACGGCCCCGGCGACATCGTCGACCGGCCCGGCACCACGTCCGGGGCACCGGGTGCGGACAACCCGCGGGTGGACTCCCCGGTGCGGGAGCCCGCCCTGGTGGGCGCGGGCGCCCACACCGCCGACACCGCGGCACATCCCGTCCGCCTCGGCAGCGACCTCGGCGACGACCTCGGCCGCGTGGGCGACGACCTCGGCACACCGGGCGGCCACGTCGAGGGACCGGGCGGCACCGCCGGGGACAACCTCCCGGGCGGCACCGCGGGTCACCACCTGCCGACCAACAGCATCGACACCCCCGCCGCCCCGGTCGGCACCGCGGACAACGCGGTGCCCGGCGGCGCCGGGACGGCCGATCACGTACCCGGCGGCCACGCCGGCGACCCCGGCCACGGCCCGTCCGGCGGCCACGACCTGCCCGGTGGCGGCCACGACCTTCCGCCCCGCCCCGACGGCCCTTCCGGCGGCGGCCCGGACGACCTCGGCCGCGCCGTCGACGACAGCGTCCCGGCCGGGGCCGACGGCACCCCGCCCGTGCGGGACGCGGAGGCCGCCCGGCCCGACTTCATGCGGGACGGCGACAACCCGTACGGCCCCGAAGGGTCGCTCACCCCGGAGCAGGTGCACGAGATCCAGGTGTACCGCGCCAACCACGAGTCGGGTTACTTCGACGACTTCTACAAGTCCAACGGCAACCGGAAAAACCTGGACTTCGTCGACGAGAGCGGGCGGACGCCGCCGCAGCTCACCCGGCAGTCCCCGCAGCACCCGTGGACGACGGTCAAGGACGCGCCGGAGCCCCTCCGTCCGCGCTACCTCGACGACGCCGTGAAGGTCGGCCGGGAGACCGCGAGCCCCGAAGCCCTGTCGAAGCTGGACGAGGCGGCGGCGAGCCGGCACCACGCCGTGGACTACGACCAGGCCGCGGGACGCCACAAGGCCGATGCGGTGGAGGCGCACAAGACGCATCCCACGCCCGAGTCCGAGCTGACCCGGATAGAGCGCACCAACGAGTACAAGGCCGCGCACCGCGACATGCGGGACCACGCGGAGGCGTACGGCGAGGCCGTCGCCGAGCACCACGTCGTCCCGGAGCGCTACCCGAACGCCACCCGGGAGCCCCTGGACGGTCCGCTCAACGGCAACGACCAGTTCGACCAGGTGTGGCGCCGCGAGGACGGCGGCTATGTCGTCGTGGAGGCCAAGAGCAGCGTCGACACGGAGCTCGGCGCGCGCAACCTGCCGAACGGCAAGCGGGTCTCGCAGGGCACCCGGGAGTACTTCCTGGACATCCTCCACGAGATGCGCAAGCGCGGCGAGGACAACCCCAGCGAACTGCTCCTCGCGGACGACCTCGAAGCGGCCCTGGCCAGGGGCGATGTCGACTACATCGTGGTCAAGGGCCAACGGAACACCGGCGAGTACGCTGGCTACAGCATGCGGGAGTTCGACATCGCCGACAGGAGCACGCCGTGACCATCACCGTTCCCCGGCACGGGTCGCCCGGCCCCAACGCCGAGCGGTTCGCCGAAGCGCTCGCCACGAGCACGGCCGCGTCGGTCGAGCGGCTGGGGACGGCGCCCGCCATGATCGACACGGCGTTCACCAAGTCCCTGCTGAACGTGCAGGCCCACTGCACCGCGGACCCCCGGGCCGCGAAGCTGCAGACGTGGGAATCGGTCGTCACCGCCATGCAGCTGGGCTCCGCCCTGTTCGCCGTGACCGGCGGTACGGACGGGGTCGTCGAGACCCGTATCGCCCACCAGGTGCGGCGCATCCCGGAGATCGGGCCGCGCCCGTTCGCCGACCCGGGCAACTGGCTCACCGCGTTCTGGCTGGCCGTCGTCTGCCGCGACCAGAAGCGCATGACCGCGCTCTGCGGGATCCCCCTCGACCGGCTGCGCTCGACGGAAGGGTCGTACGACGCATACGTGTACCACTGGGTGGACACGCTGCGGACCTACTGGCTCCAGGGCGAGGGGCTGGTGGAGAAACTCACCGCGGCCATCGAGCAGTCGAACCCCGACATCGCCACGAACACCCCCCGTGACCTGCTCCAGCAGGTGCTGTATCCGCCGATCGACCTGTTCTACCGCTTCCTGCGGCAGGACGCCGAAGGGTTCAACCGGGCGCTCGAAGAGGCCCTGAAGCTGCACAAGCTGTACTGGACGGCGGACGAGGACCGGGCCAAGGACGCCGAGGGCCGTGTCGCTCTCGCCCCGCTCGCCGTCGCCTGCCTGGCACACGACGGCGGCATCGAGGTCGCGGTGGAGTCCGAGTACCTGCCCCACCACCTCCTACGGGGCAGCTGGCTCGGCGAGTTCGACACCTGAGCCGGGCACCCGCGCGCGTCCCCCGGGCCGGCGGGCCCGTCGTCAGAACAGGCTGAGCAGGGCCTCCGCCGGGTCCGCCACGCTGTTCTCGCCGTCCGGCAGGGCCAGTTCGAACCACACGGTCTTCCCGCGCGGCGTACGGCGTGAGCCCCAGGCCGCACTGAGCAGACCGACGAGCTGGAGGCCGCGGCCGCCCTCGTCGGTGTCGCGGGCGCGGCGGCGGCGCGGCTGGACCAGGCCGGCGTCCCAGACCTCGCAGACCAGGGTCCGGTCCAGCAGCAGCCGTAGCCGGATCTCGCCCTCGCCGTACCGCAGGGCATTGGTGACCAGCTCGCTGACCAGCAGTTCCGTCGTGTCGACCAGCGGTTCCAGGTCCCAGCTGAGCAGCTGGGACCGGGCGTATTCGCGGGCCCGGCCCACGCTGCGCGGCTCGCGCGGCAGCGTCCAGTCGCCCACGGACTCGGCGGGCAGGCCCTGCACGCGGGCCATGAGCAGGGCGATGTCGTCCTCGCCGTGGTGGGTGTCGAGGGTGTTGAGTACGTGGTCGCAGACGTCCTCGAGGGGTTGGGTCGGGTCGGTGAGCGTCCCTACGAAGGCCTGGAGGCCCTCGTCCAGCGGATGGTCCCGGGACTCGACCAGGCCGTCGGTGTACAGGGCGAGCAGCGCGCCCTCGGGGAGTTCGACCTCGACCTCCTCGAACGGTTCGCCGCCCACACCGAGCGGCAGGCCCGGCGGGACGTCCAGCATCAGCGCGTTCTCGCCGGGCTCCACCAGTACGGGCGGCAGGTGGCCGGCGTTGGCGAAGGTGCAGCGGCGGGTGACGGAGTCGTAGACGGCGTAGACGCAGGTGGCGAGGTAGACCTCGGACAGGTCGGCCTCGCGGGGGCGGCGGGCGGCGCGGGTGGCCTGCTGGACGCCGCCGGGCGCGCCGAGGCCGCGGGCGATCTCGTCCAGCTGGGAGAGGACCTCGGCCGGTTCCAGGTCCAGAAGGGCCAGGGTGCGGACGGCGGTGCGGAGTTCGCCCATGGCGACGGCGGCACGCAGACCGCGGCCCATGACGTCGCCGACGACGAGGGCGGTGCGGTGGCCGGGCAGTTCGATGACGTCGAACCAGTCGCCGCCGACCTCGCTGGGCCGGCCGGTGGAGGCGCTGCCGGGCAGGTAGCGGCAGGCGATGTCGAGTCCGGAGGCCTCCGGGTCGCCGGGCGGGAGCAGGGACCGTTGCAGTATCAACGCGCGTTCGTGCTCGCGCCGGTAGAGGCGCGCGTTGTCGATGCAGACGGCGGCGCGCGCGGCCAGTTCGACGGCGAGGTCGCGGTCCCGGTCGCCGAACGGCTCGCTGCCCTTGGTGCGGGCGAACTGGGCGAGCCCCACGACCGTGTCGTGCGCGACCATCGGCACGGCGAGCGTGGACTGCACGAGGCCGCCGTCCTCGCCGGGGACGTGGCGCGGCCGGGCGGTGCGCAGGGCGTCCGCGTAGGGCGAGGTGAAGGCGTAGTGGTGGACGGCGCCGACGGCCACCGGGTCGCGCCGGTTGTTGAAGGGCGCGTCGGAGACGGCGCTGGCGTAGGCGACGCGGCGCAGTTCGGCGCTGCCGTCGGCGAGGCCGGGCGGGGTCTGGTCGCCGGCCAGGAGGCCCTGGTAGAGGTCGACGGTGGCCAGGTCGCAAAAGCCGGGGACGACCACGTCGAGGAGTTCGCGCGCGGTGGTCTCCAGGTCGAGGGAGTTCCCTATGCGGGCGCCGGCCTCGTTGAGCAGGGCGAGATTGCGTCGGGCGGCGGCGGCCTCGCGGGCGGCGGCGCGGCGGGAGGTGATGTCGGTCCCCACCCAGGCGACGCCGACGGGGCGGCCCGAACCGCTGTGCACGCGGTAGAGGTTGACGGACCAGTGGCGGCGCTCGTCGGAGTCCGGCACGAAGCCCGTGACGTGCATGTCCGTGATGGTCTCGCCGGTTTCCAGGACCCGGCGCAGGGTGGCGGCGACCCGCTCGGCCTCACCGCGCGGCAGGTAGTCGTGGACGTCCCGGCCGCGGTGGTCGCGGGGGGTGCCGCCGAAGACGGAGGCGAACCGCTGGTTGGCGCGCCGCACCTTGAGATGGGTGTCGAGGAGCAGGAAGCCGAACGGAGATTGACCGAAAATGGCCTGCGAGGCGGCGAGGTCGGTCTCGATGCGGCGCAGGGTGCGGACGTCGACGACGACGCAGACGGCGGCCCGTTCGCCCTCCGCGGTGCGCGTCGGCATGACGTACACCTCGGCGAGGCCCTCGGTGTGCTCGCGGCGCCCGGCGGCGCCGGGGGTCCTGAAGGGGACGACCCCGGTCCACTCGCGGCCGTCGAGGATCTCGGACATCTTGCGCCGTCCGTCGACGCGGTTGTACGGGTCGACGAACGCCTCGACGGGGTCCAGGCCGACGGCGCGCGCGGCGGGGACGCCGAAGACCTGCTCGGCGCGCAGGCTCCACTGGTCGATGAGGCCGTCGGGGCCGATGGAGAAGGACGCGACGTTGATGTAGTCGTACATCGAGCCGGGCGGGCTGCTGTGCCACAGTGCGTCACCGGTCCGTGCGTCGCCGGAGACGAGGCCGTCGGCGGCCCGTCCTGTCGCGCCGCCCGCCGGGTCCTCGGACTCCGTGGCCTTCGCTGGTATCTCGCTCACGCGAACCGTCCCCTCCAGCTCACCGCGTCCGGCACCGGTCACCGGGGGCGGCTGCCCGCAGTATCCAGCACTACGGCGCCGCGCGACACGGTGTTCACGATCACAGCACGGTTCCGGCGGTTTTCGGACCCGGCTGCGACAACACTTCCAGTCTTCTAACCAGGGAACACGTCGGCGAATCACTCATCGTGGCATGGGCTGAGGACATGCGCCGGTCGTGCGACCGTCACGGCACCGCGAGTTCGAACCAAACGGTCTTTCCCACCCGGTCAGGCCGGGTTCCCCAGCGGCGCGAGGCGATGGCGACAAGTTCCAGCCCGCGCCCGCTCTCGTCGTCGGGGCGGGCGGCTCGGCGGCGGGGCGGGTCCGGGAGCGGGTCGGAGACCTCCACGAGGAGGACGCCCGGCAGGCCGGAGGGGTGGCGGTCGAGGCGCACGCCGATGGGGCCCCTGGCGTATCGCAGGGAGTTGGTGACCAGTTCGCTGACCAGCAGCGCCGCCATGTCGGCCGCGCTGTCGAGGCCCCAGTCGCGCAGTTGCCCGCGCACGGCCGCACGGGCGACGCGGACCGCGCCGGGGTCCGCGGCGAACGTCCACGCGGCGCAGTCGCCCTCGGTGTCGATCACGCCGATCACTTCCCAGGCCGGCAAGCACACCCATGTCGAATTTCATGGGATTAATGGGGACATACCCGATATGCATGCGTGGTTACCGCGCATGAAGGCGCACTGTGGCACGAACGGCGTACGAAGTACCCGCGATCGCACGCTCCGGCGCCCCGTCCGGACCGGAACCGGGGCCCCTGCCCGGCCTACGCGTCCAGGCCGAGGTGGGTGAGGGCGGCACGGACGGCGGGGACGTCCTGGTCGAGCCAGTCGACGGACCAGATCTCGCCGGGCCCGAGCCAGCGCAGCGCGTCATGATCCTCGAGAGCTTTCGGCGCGGGTGACCCGGGCAGCAGCCGTGCCGTCCAGACGTGCAGGGTGTACGGAGATCTCAGCGGCCACTCGCCCGGGACGCGCGCCCCGGTCTCGCTCTCGACGCCCAGTTCCTCGCGCAGCTCACGCACCAGGGCCGCGTCGGGCGCCTCGCCGTCCTCGACCTTGCCGCCGGGCAGTTCCCAGCGTCCGGCCAGCTCGGCGGGGGCACTGCGGCGCGCGGCGAGCAGTCGGCCGCCGTCGACCAGGGCGGCACCCACCACGATCCGTTCGCTCATGCCAGGAGCCTACGGGAGCTCTCCGGGCCCCTAGGTCCGGTTGCCCGCCTCGCTCTGACCGATCTTCTCGACCCAGTAGAGCGGCTTGGGGCCGTGTGCGTCGAGGCTGTCCGCGATCTTCTGGGCCTCCGCCCGGGTGGCGTACCTGCCCACGCGGTAGCGATTGCCGTTGTCGTCCTGCCGGACGACGAGCCAGGGCAGAGTGACCGTGCCCTCGTTCATCCCACCCCTCCATTTCCCGCCCGCGGCCCAGGCCGCGCCCCGCCCGATAAGGAAACCGCAATCCGCATATGCCCGAGCCTACGCCCAACCTTCACGCAGCGAATACGGCTTCTCACAAACAGGTACGCAACCGGCCAGCAGCCAAGGGGCGCACAACGCCCAATGCGCCACCGGGCAACGGCGACGCGTCCGGTCAGCGGCATTCGCCGACGCCGGGACCGACCTGCGAAGACGGCGAGATCTCAACGGAATTGAGGGCAGCGGAGACGGGCCGGGGCGGTCCGGAGCCCCGCCGGCCGGGCGGCGCGGAGTGCGCCGCGTCACGCGCATGCGCCACCCCGCGCCCCTGAGCAACCCCCACGGGGCCACGGGCGGCAGCGCCCGCGTCCGCCGCCTACTTGACGGGCAGGTGGTACGCCGCTCGGTAGCGGTCCGCCGGGATCACCACGTCCGCCGTCTCCACGGGGCGGCCGGAGGCGTAGAAGGTGCGCTGGATGACGAGGACGACATGGCCGGGGACGCCGCCGAGCAGGTGCAGTTCCTCGGCGAGGCCGGGGCGGGCGCCGACCTCCTCCACCACGTTGTCGACGACGATGTCGATGGCGGCCATGCGCTCGACGACGCCCATGCCGCCCAGGGGGCCCTCCTCGGGCAGCATCACCGGTGTGCGGCCCGTGACGGCGAAGGGCTCCCAGGAGAGGGAGAGCATGGTGGCCTCACCGGCCTCCCGGAAGAGGTACCTCGTGCACATCACGCGGTCGCCGGCCGTGATGGCGAGCCGCTCGGCGACGGTCGGGCTCGCCTCAGCCGACTCGCTGTGGGACTCCCAGGTGCCGCGCACCCCGAGGTCGGCCTGCTCCTGACGGAAGGGTGTGGCGCCCCCGGACGGGCGGTAGCCGGAGCGGGCGATCCGGCGGGGCACGGGCCGTTCGCGCACGTACGTCCCCGAGCCGGAGCGGCCTTCGACCAGGCCCTCGGCCATCAGCACCTTGCGGGCCTCCAGCGCGACGGTGTCCGAGACGCCGTACTCCTCGCGGATCCTGGCCTGGGACGGGAGGCGGGTGTGCGGGGGCAGCAGGCCGTCGACGATCTTCTTGCGGAGATCGCCCGCGACGCGCAGGTACGCCGGCTGCTCACCGAATGTCACGGGCCCGCTCCCATCAGGTCGTACAGACAGCAACAGCGTGGCAACCGTAGGTTGTGCCATGCAAGTAAAGGCCAGAGAATCACCCGATGTGATGACTCGTGCGGACCGTGCCCTTCACGCAGGCGCTTTCTCCCCGCTATGAGCCCCGTCACACGTCGAGCCCGGGACCCTCCCCCGTATCTCCCCCGCTCTCCGCATGGGTGGGCGCAGTGGTGGCGAGGCCGAGGGCCTCGCGGGTGGTGACCGCCCGTGCGGGGCCGGTCAGTTCGAGGGCGGCGCCGTAGTGCTCGGTGAAGGTGTCCGCGTCGTCGGCGGCGGCCGCCGCGAGCCATTCCCCGCGCGCCTTCTCCAGGTCTTCCACCAGGCCGGCGACCGGCCTGCGGGCCGTCGAGGGCCAGTCGTGGGCGCGCAGTGTGCGGACCTGCCGCCGGATCGCGGCGGCCATGTCGTCCGCCCACCTCCTGTGGCCGGGCAGGTCGTCCTCGACGTCCTCCTCCCCGGGGCCCGCGGCCATGGCGAGGTCCTGGTACCGGGCCGCCTTCAGGTAGGTGACCTGGTGACCGTCGAGTGTGGTCCTGTCCCTGCGCAGCGAGCCGGTCAGCGCGCCCGTCTCGTGGGTGTTGCCGAAGAGGCAGGTGATCTCGCGGTCGCCGAGGCTCCAGGTGTCCGTCGTGGGCAGGAAGTAGTACACGTCGACGTTGCCGGGCACGGCCCAGGGGTCCATCGCGTAGGCGTCCTGCCGCGTGTAGCACGTGTCGTCGGCGATCTCCGTCAGCCGGTCGTCGCCGGGGTAGGCACCGTCTCGCAGGGTGATCACGGCGAACACCTCGCCGTCGTGCTGCCCGAGGCAGGGCACCGGGTCGACGTCGTACGTCACGCCCTCCAGGCCGTCCGGCGAGTCGAAGCAGTCGCCCTTGTCGAGGGTGAGCGGGTCGCCGGCGGCGCGGGCGCCGTCCTTGAGGTTCTCCCACATGTCGGACGCGAAGCCCGTGGCCAGCGACGCCGTCCACAGGGCGAGGCCGAGGGCGGACAGCGCGGCGCCGGCGATCGCCATGCCCCGGCCGCGTTCCCCGCTCCGTCTGATCTGCCACAGCGCGATCACGCCGAGGACGAGGCCGAGGGCGGGCACGAAGCAGAGGGCGCCGAGCACCAGGGCGGCGACGGCGACGCCGTTGACGGCGGCCGGGCGGCTGTCCGGGAGCGGTCCCCACGAGCCGTGGGCGGGGGCCGGCGCGGGCGGGGGGTACGGCCCCCGCGGCGGTTGGTGGGGGCCGGGGGGCGGTGGGACGGACACCGGTGACGTGCTCCTGGTTCGGGCGGTGGGACGTGGTGGGGCACGCGGAAGGACCTGTGGGGGGGGAACTGGGGTACGGGCGGACCCGCCGCATCGTACGCGCGGCCGCTCGCACCCTCTCCGCCTTCACCGGGCGCCCCGCCCCCGCGTCGGAACGCGGGGGCGGGGGGGGGACGGGCTGCTGTCAGGAGGAGTGCGGGGGCGTCAGAACTGCAGGGCCCAGGCGTCGATGCGGCCGGTGTCGTAGGTCGCGTTGTCGCCGACCCGCAGCTTCCACGTGCCGTTCGCGACCTCGGAGGAGGCGTTCACGGAGTACGTGGTGTCGATGTTGTCGGCGCTGCCGCCGGTGCCGTACGCCTTCAGCGTGTACGCGCTGCCGTCGGGGGCGATCAGCTGGACCTGGAGGTCGCCGATGTACGTGTGGACGATGTGCACCTCGACGGCCAGGGCCGAGGGCGCGTTGCCGGTGACGCCGGAGACGGTCACCGGGGACTCGACGGTGGCGTTGTCGGCGATGGTGTAGTCGGTGGCGTTCTCGAAGCGCGGCCCGGTGGGCGGCGTGGTGCCGGTGCCGACGTAGAGCAGGCGGTTGGGCGAGCCGGTGCCGGGGCTTGTGACGACGCCCGTGGTGGCGGCGGACGTCAGTGCCGAGGAGACCTGGGAGGGCGTGGCCGTGGGGTGGTCGGCCAGGTAGAGCGCCGCGGCTCCGGCGACGTGCGGGGACGCCATGGACGTACCGGAGATGGTGTTGGTGGCCGAGTCGCCGGTGTTCCAGCTCGAGGTGATGGAGGAGCCCGGCGCGAAGATGTCCACGATCGAGCCGTAGTTGGAGTAGCTGGCGCGGGCGTCGGAGGACGTCGTGGCGCCGACCGTGATCGCCTCGGAGACCCGGGCCGGGGACTTGGTGGAGGCGTCGGTGGACTCGTTTCCGGCCGCGACGGCGAAGGTGACGCCGGAGGCGATGGCGTTGCGGACGGCGGTGTCGAGGGCGCTGTCCGCGCCGCCGCCGAGGGACATGTTGGCGACGGCCGGCTTGACCGCGTTGCGGGCCACCCAGTCGATGCCGGCGACGACCTGATCGGTGGTGCCGGAGCCGGAGTTGTCCAGCACCCGGACGCCGACGATCTTCGCCTTCTTGGCGACGCCGTGCAGGGTGCCCGCGACGGTGCCCGCGACGTGCGTGCCGTGGCCGTGGCCGTCCTGGGCGGTGTTGTCGTTGTCGATGGCGTCGTAGCCGTAGGAGGCACGGCCGCCGAAGTCGGTGTGGGTGATGCGGACACCGGTGTCGATGATGTACGCCGTCACGCCCTGCCCGGCGGAGTCCGGGTAGGTGTAGGAGCCGTCCAGCGGGCGGTTGCGCTGGTCGATGCGGTCCAGGCCCCAGGAGGGCGGGTTGGTCTGCGTGGCGGTGGCGGTGAAGGTGCGGTTCTGGACGACGGAGGCGACGGCCGGGTCGGCGGCCAGCCGCTTCGCCTCGGTCTCGGAGGCCTCGATCGCGTAGCCGTTCAGCGCCTTGGTGTACGTCCGCTCGATCTGGGCGCCGTACTTCGTGGTCAGGGCGCGGCCCTCGGCGGAACCGGCCTTCGCCGCACCGGCCTTGAGGGTCACGATGTAGCTGTCGGCTACGGCGTTCGCCGCGCCGGCGTACTTGATGTGGCCCTCTGCCGCCGGGCCGGCGGCGTCCGCGGGGAGCGCGGAGACGAGGCTCGCGGCGAGTGCCGCGCCGGCCATCGCGCCGATGGCGGTCAGTCTTCGCCGGGTGTGACGCATCGCTGCCATGTGAGGGGTCCTCCTCAGTAGGTGGTGCGCTGCTGTGGGGGTGGTGCCGTGGGTCCACGCACGACGGGACAGACGCGCACGACAGGGGCATGTCAATGACAGTCACGGGCGTCTGTGCGTCAGCCGAAAGATTGCGGCCTTCGCCGGAGTTGCACAAGGGGACGCGCACGGACGTGTCCGGCGAGCCGTGTGGCGGGCCGGAAGCCGACCCCGGCCGGGAGGGAGAGGGCCGGGGTCGGCCCGCCCGGGCTCGCCGGGGCGAATCGGCCCGCCCACGCGGGCCGGGGCGGATCGGCCCGCCCACGCGGGCCGGGAACGCAGTCGGCCGACGTGGCCGGGGAGGGCGGCGCGCTCAGCCGACCGACTCCGGCTCCGTGACGCCCAGCCGGGCCTGTTCCTCCTCCACGATGCGGCGGGCCAGGGAGACGTCCGAGACGTCGACCGCGTCCGGGGTGGACTCGGCCGTCGCGCTGCGGCGGGCGTACGCGTCGAAGAGGCGGGTCTTGTTCTCCAGCATCCGCACCATCCGCTCGTCGACGCCGCCCGCGGCGAGCAGCCGGTGCACCTGGACGGAGCGGACCTGGCCCATGCGGTGCGCGCGGGCCACGGCCTGGTGCTCGATGGTCGGCTTGATCTGCGGCTCGCAGATGACGACCACGGACGCGGCCTGCATGTTGAGGCCGATCCCGCCCGCCTCGATCTGCGCGAGCAGCACCGCGTGCCCGCCGGCGGCGGAGAACTCGTCCACCAGGCGCTGGCGCCGCGCAGGCGGCACGCTGCCGGTGATCGGCCCGTACACGGCGCGCCCGCGCGCCGCGCGTCCGGGCCCGGCGTCGTCGAGTGCGCCCCGGACCGTGTCGAGGACGTCCCGGAAGGCCGAGAAGACGACCACCTTCAGGCCGCTGCCGGCCGACTCCTCGACCAGTTCCCGCAGCCGCCCGAGCTTCGCCGACCGCTCGGGACGGGCGTACGCGGCGCGGCGCATCGCCATGAAGTTCCCGGCGCGCACCGCCTCCCGGTACGCCTCCTCGTCCGCCGTACTGAGCTCCTCCCACTCGTCGGTGTGCTGCAGGACGGGCAGTTCGGTGAGGACGTCCTGCTGGTTGCGGCGCAGGTAGACGGGCGCGACGGCCGTGCGGAACGCCTTCGGGCCGGCCAGCGGGTCCTCGTCGTCCACGGACTCGGCGAACTCCGGCCGCAGGATCGTCACGAGGTTGCGGAACTCGGCGACGCGGTTCTCCATCGGCGTGCCCGTCAGGAACAGCACCCGCTCGCAGGCCCCGGCCCACGCGGAGACGGCGGCCGAGCGGCGGGTCCCGGGGTTCTTGACGTAGTGCGCCTCGTCCACGACGAGCATGCCGAGCTCGCCGCGAGCGGGCGGCGGGAAGCCGCGCAACGCGTCGAAGGTGGTCACGGCGACACCGCCGCGGTCCTTCCAGTCGGCGTACGCCTCCCGCCGGTCGGGCCCGTGCAGCGGCATGGCACGCAACGTGCTGCGGGCCTCGATCTCCCGGGTCCAGTTGATCAGCACGCTCGCCGGGCACACGACCAGGAAGTGACTCCGCCCGCTCTTGGCGCTCTGCCCGCTCTGCCCGCTCCAACCCTGTGCCGCGAGGTGCGCGAGCGCGGCGACGGCCTGCACGGTCTTGCCGAGCCCCATCTCGTCGCCGAGCAGGACCCGGCGCTGGGCGAGGGCGAAGCGGGCGCCGAAGGCCTGGTAGCCGCGCAGTGAGACCGTGAGGTGCGTGTCGTCCAGGCGCTGTTCCCGCACCCGCTCGGCGACGTCGTCGGGCAGGAAACCCTCGGCCGCCGCGCTGTCGGGGCCGCGCCCGGTGATCTCCGCGAGGAGGCTGTAGTACTCGGCGGAGCGCAGTTCGAAGTCGACCCATGCGGCGAGGTCGCTGTCGGGGCGGCGCAGCAGGTCGACGCAGGCCTGGGCCAACTGCTCGGGCACGCGGTCCCGTTCGGCCTCCTCCACGATCCGCCGCAGTTCCGCGACGGCCGCCCGGGCCCGCTCCCGCTTCTCGCGCCCGGCGAGCAGCGGGAGCCAGCGACCGGCGAGCGGGCGGGCGTCGGCCAGCGGCGGGGCGAGCCGCGCCGCCAGCGCGGCAGCGGTCTCGGCGGCGCGCCGCGCGCCGGCGCCGGCCTCGACCAGGACGTGCAGGGCGATTACGAGGGCGGTGGTGTGCGGCTCGGGGTGGTCGACGTCGATCCGTACGGCCACGGAGTCGCGAACCGCGTCGGCGATGCGCCGAGCGGCCGCGACCGCCTGGTCGGCGGTGCGCTGTCCGACGCCGGGCGTCTGCCGCAGCCGGTACGTCCCGGCCTCCAGCACGTCCCGTACGGTCCCGAAGCCGCCCTTGTCCAGGTCGCCGAGCCGGAGCCGCCCCTCGGTGACGTCCCTCAGGCGGGCGACGGGAATCCGGGCGAGTTCCTCGTCGGCCAGCCTGTCGTGGATCGGCCGCAGCGCCTCCCGCACGTCCGCGAGGGCCCGCTCGTGGTCCCCGCGGACCCGGGCGGCGCCTTCGGCCAGTCGTGCGCCCCGTGCCACGGCCTCGCGCTCGTCCCGCCCCATCCGCTCCGCCTCGCTCCCCGGTGCCCCATCCGCTCCGGGCATCGTGCCACTGCCCTCGGACAACGGCCGCACGCCGGTCCGCGGGAGGCCGCACGGTCAGGTCGGGAGCGTGCGGAACCGCAGGTCCGTCACATGCCTTTGGCATATTCTCCAACGGCACATTCGGCGGCCTGCCGCCGCCGCGTCGGAGGCCATTTCCGCAAACCATGGATATCGAGCAGGTGTACGGAAAGGATCTCCACGAGGTGTGGGCACTTACACGGGGGTGGGGAACGGGTGCGTCGCCATGAGCCGGGGTCCCACAACGAGCTGAGCGGTACGGTGCACGGCCCGGCCGTCCAGGCGGGCACGGTGTACGGCGGCATACGCATCGTCTCCGAGGCCGCCTCCGCCGAGCGGACGCCCTGGCAGCTGCCGGCGCCCGGGCACCTGGTCGACCGCGCGCCCGAGCTGGCCGCACTGGAGCGGTACCGGGACCGTGCCGCGCGGGCGGGGCGGGCCCCACTGGCCGCGCTCAGCGGGCTGGGCGGCGTCGGCAAGACGGCCGTCGCGCTGAAGTGGCTGCACTCCCTGCGCCCGCACTTCCCGGGCGGGCAGCTGTACGCGGACCTCGGGGACCAGTCCGCCGCCGGACCGGCGGACCCGGCCGAGGTGCTCGCCCGTTTCCTGCGGGCCCTCGGTGTGCCCGCACCGCACGTCCCGGCGACACTCGCCGAACGGACCGCCCTCTACCGGTCGTTGACCGCCGAGCGGCCACTGGTCGTGCTGCTCGACGACGCCGTGAGCGCCGCCCAGGTACGGCCCCTGCTGCCGGCGGGCGGCAGCGTCACGGTGGTGACCAGCCGCAGACGGATGCCGGGACTGACCGTCGACGGCTGCCACCCCGTCCACCTGGAACCCCTCGGCCACGACGCGGCCGTCGAACTGCTCGCGGACACCCTCGCCGACGGCCGTGTCGCCGCGCAGCCGGAGGACGCGCGCGCCCTGGTCGAGCTGTGCGCGGGACTGCCCCTGGCCGTGCGGGTCGCCGGGGCCCGGCTCGCGGCCCGCCCCGAGCGCAGCATCACCACGATGGTCCGGGCGCTCACCGACGAGCACGACCGGCTGGAGGCCCTGGCCATCGACGGCGACCACAGCGTGCGGGCGGCACTGGACCTGTCGTACGAGGCCCTGCCCGCCCCGGCCGCCCGCCTCTACCGGCTGCTGGGGCTGCACCCGGGGCCGGAGTTCGCCCCACCGGTCGCGGCGGCGGCACTCGGCACGGACGGCGACGGGGACAGCGGTGGAGGCGGTGGCACGGGCGGAGGCGGGGACGCGGAGCGGCTGTTGGAGACGCTGCACGACGCGAGTCTCCTGTTCGCCGTCGGCGAGGAGCGGCACCGCTTCCACGACCTGGTGCGGCTGCACGCCGTCGCGAAGGCGGAGCAGTGCGAGTCGCCGCACGAGCGGGCGCGGGCGGTGCGCCGCATGGCCGATCACTACCTCGCCGGGGCGAGCCGTGCCGAGGAGATCGTCGACCCCCAGCACCGGACGATGGCCCGGGACTACGCCTCGCGGCCGGTGGTCACTCCCGACGTCGGGGACGACGCCGATGCCGCCCTCGGGTGGCTGGAGCGGGAGCTGCCCAATCTGATGGCGGTGCTGCGCCGGTCCCGCGCCGAGGGCTTCCCGACCGTCGCCTGGCAGCTTGCCGACGCCCTGTGGCCGCTGTTCCTGCGGCGCAAGTTCTACGACGACTGGCGCGCGGCGCACGAGGAAGGGCTGGTGGCGGCGGAGGAGTTGGGGGACGTGGCGGCCGTGTGCCGGATGCTCACCTCCGGCGGGGTCGGCGAACTGGGGTCGGGCGGCCACGAGCGCGCCCTGCGGATGTTCGACCGCGCGGCACGGCTCTTCACCGACAGCGGCGACCGGCTCGGCCGGGCACGCACCCTCAACTACCGTGGCCTCGCCCTGCAACGGCTGGGCCGCCTGGACGAGGCAGCGGAACTCTTCGGCCGTGCCGCCACGGAACTCCCGGCCTGCGGGGACCCGCGGGCCGGCGGGCTGGCCCGGCTGAACCTCGCCGACGTCGCGCTCACCGCCGGACGCGCCGAGGAGGCCGTCGTCCAGGCCCGTGCCGCCCGTACGACGCTGGAGGAGGCGGGCGACACGTACAACACGGCACGCGCGGCCCTGGCGCTGGGCCGCGCGCATCTCGCGCTGAACGGGTTGGAGCAGGCGGAGGACGAGTTGTCCTCCGCCCTGGCCACACTGCGTGCCGTGGCCGCGGACTATGAGACGGCCCGCGCCCTCGGCGGCCTGGCCGAGGTGGCCGAGCGGCGCGGACAGCGACCGCTCGCCCGGGAGCGCTGCCGGGAGGCGCTGGACCTCTATGCCTCCGTGGGCAGAGCGGGCACGGAGGAGGCCGGGGCCGCCCGGCTGCGGCTGACGCGGTTGGACGACGCGTCCACGAACGGCGGCCCGTCCGCGAGAGGCGACGTGTCCGCGAGCGGCGACGCGCCTGCGAGCGGCGACGTGCCCCCGGCTGGTGGCGCGCCCGCCGGCAGCGACGCGCCCACGAGCGACGCCGCGTCCGCGCACGGTGACCCGCCTCCGAACGGCGGCACGCCCGCGGGCAACGGCATGCCCTCCGGCGACGACCGGTCCGCCGACGGTGAGGCGTCCGCGCACGGTGACGTGTCCCCGAGCTGAACCAGGAACCGGCGCAGCGATCCGAGGGCCGCCCCGGGCAGTCCGGCCGCCAGCCAGGAGTGGGCCAGCGAGGCGAGGCCCTCCCACAGCTCCTCCCGGTGCCGCTGCCCGGCGTCCGCCTCCAGTTGGAGCACGGTGCCGTCCGGGCTCAGCCGGATCCAGCAGCGGTCGCCCCGGTGGACGGCCACGACGAGCGCCCCGGGGTGGGCGAGGGCCAGGCCGGCGGCCTGCGACTCCCCCGTCCCGTACGCGACCAGTACGTCGCCGAGCGTCGCCCGGACCCCCTCCTCCGACGTCAGCCGTACCCTGACGTGTTCGTCCACGGCCGTGTCGCCGGTGACCGGGTGCTGCAGCACCGTGCGGACCCGGCGCAGCGGGCCACGAGCGCCCGTGCCCCTGACCACCGCCGCCACGGCGACCGCCGTCCTGACCGGCTCGGGCCGGGCCGGCGACGCCCCGGCAGCTTCCGGCCCGGCAGCTTCCGTCCCGGCAACGTCCAGCCCGGCCTCCGCCGTCGGGCTCACCACGGCGCCGTCACGCTGCCCGGCGCGTCGTAGCGCACGACGAGAGGCAGGCGGGCCGGTTCGGTGGTGGTCCGCCTGCGCAGGGGCCGCAGGCGGAGCTTGCGGTAGAGCAGCGCGCGCATCTTGCGGTGGAACTGGCCGGGCTCCGAGGTGATCCGTGCCGCGACCCGCTCGTACCGGTGTGCCCCGCAGGTCGCGGCGCTCCGCCGGAGCTGGTGGTACAGCGGCTTGTCCCCGCGCAGGCGCGGCGCGAACGACATGAGCTCGGCCAGCGGCGAGCCCGGGTCGACGTCGGCGTCGGGCCCGCCGGCCATGAGCACGGGTACGCCGGTCATGGCGCCGTACAGGGAGACCGAACCGTGGTCGCCCACCACGTAGTCGGCCGCGACCACGGCCCCGGTCCAGTCCGCGTACGGGCTGACCAGGACCAGACCCGCACGGGCCATGCCGGCGAGCCAGGCGCGGACCTGCCAGTCTCCGTGCGCGTTCCAGATGTGCGGGTGCAGCAGCGCCGCGATGCGGTACTCGTCCGCGGGCAGCTCCTCGACCATGCGCTCCAGGAGCTCCCAGCCCTGTCCCAGCAGGGAGTCCGCTCCCCAGGTGGAGCAGACCAGGACCAGGTTCTGTCCGGCGCCGACGCCCAGGGCTGCCCGGTACAGCGCCCGGGAGGACAGGCTGGCGGTGATGCGATCAAAACACGGGTCGCCCACCACCTCCGCGACCTGCACCGCTTCCGGGCATTCGTGGCCCAGCCTGGTCAGTTCCTCGTGGTGGGCCAGCACGATCGACTCCGGGACCACCGTGCCGTCCCGCACCAGCCGCTGCCTGCTCAGTCCGTACACCCCGCGCGGGGACACCGTCCGGCCCTTCTGCCTGGCCGGGGTGACCTTGTTGTGTCCGGCGCCGTGCGGCAGGACGACGACGGGCGCGTGCAGTTCGTGGAGGCCGCCGTAGCTGGCCGCCAGGGCGAGGTCGAAGGTCGTCTGCACCGCCTGGCCCCACGGCAGGACCAGGCCCCCCAACTGCTCCAGGAAGTCGGCCACCCCGTTGCTGAACACGTCGGGCGCCTGGGTGAAGAAGGTCTGCACCCTTATGTCGCCCTCCAGCAGGCGTATCGCGTCGAGCAGGCGCTGTCCCGCGACCACCGTGTGTACGACCACCAGGACCCGCTTTCGGGTCCGGCGGGTTGCCCACCGCTCGACGTCCAGACGCACCGGCACATGGCGCCAGAGCGGCTCGGGCACTGTCACGTTCATCGATTCCCCCGGTTCCTTCTCTCGTGTCTCGTGACATTCCGGGGCGGCGCTCCTTCACCGCCCGAGGGAGACATGCCCGAGGAACCGGACGCCGGGCTTGCAGGAATCCTGCACTCCGCCTGCACCGGGGCCGGGACTCCCTCCGTGGCGGCGGGGCACGTGCGCCCGCCACGCTTCGGTGCGCCCCTGTCCACCGCCCCCACGCCCGCAGAACAGTGATTCGGGTGCCTGTGCGAAAGCGTGGGCTCTGACGCACGTCCGTACGCGAGAAGAAGTACGCCCGTCGGGGGTGATGGTGGACCTTCTTGCTCTGGGACCTCTCGAACTGTGGCACGACCAACGGCAGCACAAGCTCGGAACACGATTACAGCGCGGCCTGCTGGCCGTGCTCGTCCACGCCCGGGGAGAACCCGTCGGCGTGGACACACTCATGGACCGTCTGTGGAACGGGGAGCCGCCGCGGTCGGCCCCGGACACCCTGCAGAGCTACGTGTCGCGGCTGCGGGGGCGGCTGGGGCAGGCGGTCCGCGACGACCGGGCCGGGATCGACCGGACCTCGTCCCGGCAGTACCGGCTGCGGGTGGACCCGGCCGTCATCGACCTGGTGCGCGTCGAGCGGTTGCGGGAGGACGCGTCGGCCGCGGCTCTCCGGGGTGAGCGGGACGATGCCGTCACCATGCTGCGCACCGCCGAATCGTTCTGGCGCGGCGAGCCGTTGCCCGAGTTCACCGGCAGCACGTGGGCGGATTCGGTGCGCGCCCGGCTGGCCGAGGACCACCGCCGGGTGCGGGAGGAACGCATCCAGCTGGAGCTGGACGCGGGCCGGCACGCCGACCTGATCGGCGAACTGCGGGAACTGGCCGAGCAGAATCCGTTCGCCCAGCGGGTGATCGGCGCGCTGATGCTGGCCCTGTACCGCTCGGGACGACACGACGAGGCGTTGCACGCCTACCGCGTCACGCGTGCCGCGCTGAGTGAGGACCAGGGCATCGAGCCGGACACCGAGCTCCAGGATCTCCACCTCCGCATGCTCGAACAGGACCGCTCCCTCCTCCGGCCGCCCGACACCGGGCGGGTGACGGTCGCGTCGCCCGCGCCGGAGACCGGGCCGGGGACGGTCATGCCGCCCGAGCCGGACACCGGGGCGGGAACGGTCGCATCGCCCCCCGCGCCGCACACCGGGGCGGGGGCCGTCACGCCGCACGCGCCCGGGGCCGGGGCCGGGCCGGGGACGGCTCCCCCGCCCGCGCCGCACACCCGGTCCGGGACGGGCACGCCCCCCGCGCCGCACACCGGGGCGGGGACGGTCGCATCGCCGCCCGCGCCGCCGGAGTCCCGCAACTGTCTGCCCCGCGACACCCCCGACTTCACCGGGCGCGCCGCCGAGCTGCGCATCCTGCTCGCCGCGGCCGGCCGCACCGCCCCGACCGCCCTGCCGGTCACCGTCGTCCACGGCATGCCCGGCATCGGCAAGACGGCGTTGGTCCTGCACGCCGCGCACCGGCTGTGCGAGGCCTACCCGGACGGGCAGTTCTACGTGGACCTGCGCGGGTACGGCGGTGAGCGGCCCCTCGACCCCGCGGAGGCACTCGCCACCCTGCTCCAGTCCACCGGCTTCGACGGCGAACTGCCGGGCACGCTCGGCGAGCGGGCGGCCAGGTGGCGGGAGTGGACCGCCCGGCACCGCGCGCTCGTGGTCCTCGACAACGCCAGGGACACGGCACAGGTCGCACCCCTGCTGCCCGGTTCGCCCGCCTGCCGGGCCGTCCTCACGACGCGTGGCCGGCTGGCCGGGCTGGACGGAGCCGCATTCCTGCCGGTGGAGGCGCTGTCCCGGGCCGAGGCGACCGCCCTGTTCACCAGGATCGTCGGCCCGTCCCGGGTGTCCGGCGAGCACGACGGCCTGGAGCGCGTCGTGGACGCCTGCGGCTGCCACCCCCTGGCCGTGACCCTCCTTGCCAGCCGCTTCCGGTTCCGGGGCTCGTGGGACCTTCAGCACCTGCTCGAACGTCTGGCACGCGCGGCCAACCCGCTCCACGAGTTCGACGACCTGATGTCGGCGGTGTTCCGCTTCTCGTACGCCGAACTCACCCGCCCCGCCCAGCAGTTGTTCCGCCGCCTGGCGCTGCACACCGGCCCGGACCTCACCCTGCCCGCGGCCGGGGCACTCGCCGGGTGGCACCTGGCGCGGCAGGCGGGTCTGCTGGAGAGGTGCGTCGAGGAACTGCTGGACTCCAGCCTGCTGGAGGAGCCGGTGCTCGGACGCTACCGGCTGCACGACCTGACCCGCGCCTTCGGCGTGCAGGTCGGCCTGGACACCGACACCGAGGACTCCCGGCACGAGGCGGCCGGCCGCCTCGTCGCCCACCACCTCTCCACCGCCCTGCGGGCCCACCGGCTCACCCACCCGCACCGCCGCCCGCTGCCGCCGACGCCGGAGACCGAGTCCCGTTACGCCCTGACCTTCTCCGGCAAGGACGAGGCCACGGTGTGGCTCACCGTCGAACGCCCCAATCTGCTGGCCACCGCGCGCACGGCCGCCGCCGGGCATCCCGCGTACGCGGCGGTGTTCCCGCGCGTACTGGCGAGGACGCTCAAGCTGTGGGGGGCGCTGGACGTCGCGGCGGAACTCTTCGACGCCGCCCTGCCGGTGCTGCGCGCCCGCGGCGACCGGTCCGCGCTCGCCGGCACCCTGACCGACCGCGCGGACCTGCTCGCGCAGCTCAACCACGGCGAGGCACTGCGCTGCGCGACGGAGGCGCTGGCGCTCTACCGGGACCTCGGGGACACGGGCGGCCGGGCCGACGCCCTCCTGCAGTCGGGGCGCGCCCACCTCGCGGGAGGCCACGGCGGCAGGGCGATGCAGGACCTCGAACAGTCCCTGGCGCTGTACCGCGAGGCGGGCGACCGCGCGGGCGAGGCCGACTGCCTCAACGTGCAGGGGGCCACGCTGGCCTACGCGGGCCAACACCACGAGGCCCAGGAGCGGGTCCGGCTCATGCAGGAGATCCACGAGGCGCTGTCCAATCCCTACGGCGTGGCGCGGGCGCTGAACAACCGGGGGGAACTGCTCTGCGCGCAGGGCCGCTTCGACGAGGCCCGCGACTGCTACGAACGGTCCCAGGTGCTGATGCGGCAGCACGGCGGTCGGTACGATTTGGCCATTTTGGACAGTAATTTGGGTGTCGTGCACGGGGCGACCGGTCGGACCGAAGAGGCCCTTGCCCATTTCCGGCGGGCCCGGGCCGCCCACGAGGCCAGTGGTGACGCGCTGGGCGTGGCCGACGTACTGATCAGCATGGGCACGGTGTACGCCCGGTCCGGGCGGCGGGGCGAGGCGCTGCTGCACCTGACGATGGCGGAACGTGTCGCCGCCGACATCGACAACCCCTTCGAACGCCATCGGGCACTGCTCGCGATGGCGGAGGTACAGCGGGAGTCGGGGCGGCTGGACGCCGCGCACCAGGGGTACGGGGAGGCGCTCGGCGTGGCCCGGAGCATCGACTTCCCCCTGGGCTGCGCGGCCGCGCTGGCGGGGCTGGCGTGGACGGCCCACGTCCGCGGCCGGCCGGAACAGGCCCGTCGGTACGCCGTGGAGGCGGAGGACCTGTACCGGCGACTCGGGGCCGACGCCGAGGCGGACAAGCTGTCGCCGCTTGTCACGCCTCACGAGGCGGCCGGCCCCTGAGCGACCTGCTGTGCCGGTGCCGTCAGGCGGTCGTGCCGGGGACGACCCACATCCACCTGTCAGCCACGGCCACGGCGGGCGCGACAGGCACGGTTACGAAGGTCAGGACGCAGACGGCGACGGCGGACAGCCGCTTAAAACGAATGTTCAAGTTACTTCCTCAACACGTTGGCGCGATGATCAGTTCACCGCATCGGGCAGCGAGGCTAACGCCAACGAGTAGATTTCGTAAAATCTGACCGTCACTCGCACATTCGCAACGCATATGCCCCGCACGCCACTTGAGCCCTCACCGTTCTCCCCCGTCCCTCTCAACGCCCCGCGGCGACTGGACGTGGAACGTCAGGCCGGAGATCTGCTGCGCCTGGAAGACCGGGGCGTACTGGGTGCCGCCACTGACGCTGTTGCTGACCGTGCCCGCCCGCGCCCCGTTCCCCTCCGGGGCGAGCTGAGCGAGCAGGGCCCTCAGCTCCTCCGCCGCCCCCGGTTCGGACAGCAGCGCGAGGCGCAGGCGGGTGCGCCACGCGTCCTCGATGTCGACGGCGGCGCCCTCGTCCCCCGCCTCCCGCGCGGCGATCAACTCCGCCCGGGAGGCGCCCAGTTCACGTTCGACCGTCTCCTCGTCACCGGCGCCCGCGAAGAACCGTGCCACCCGGTCCCGCGCCTGCGTCCAGGTCTCCGACACCATGAGTCCCACCAGTGTGGTGGCCCCCGACGCCGCCAGTGCCGCCAGTTCGGCTTCCACTGAACCCCCTCGTGTCCATGGTCCGTCGAGCACGTGTCAGCCACGGTAGAGGACGTGTGAGGGACGGGTCACGGTGCGAGAGCGGCACTGTCCTCCCGGGCTTCGGCGACGGCTCGGGCCAGGTCGTCGAGGAGGCCCTTCAGCTCGGCCAGGGTCGGCTCGTCGGTGATGCGGCCGTCCGCGATCTTGCGGGTGGCCTGCGGGATGCGCAGCCCGTCGGGGAGTACGGCCGCGCCCATGACCGTGAGCGTCTGGGTCAGCCAGGCCCGGGCGTTGTCGCCGCCCGTGACGGCCGGGGACGCGCTCACCAGGGCGACCGGCTTCGCGGCGATCTCACCGCCGCCGACCAGCCACTCCAGGGCGTTCTTCAGCACGCCGGAGGTGCCGTGGGCGTACTCGGGAGTGGCGATGAGGAGGCCGTCGGCCGCTTGGACGGCGGCGCGCAGGTCGGCCACGATGTCGGGGAGGGCGGTCTCCTCCACGTCGGCGTTGAAGAAGGGCAGACGGTCGAGGCCGGGTTCGACGGTGATCTCCCACGGTGGGGCGAACAGATCGGTGGCCGACCGCAGCACCGACGCGTTGAGCGACTTCTCCCGGAGACTTCCGCACAGGGCGAGTACCTTCATTCCGATCACCCTACGCTCGGAACGTGACGGGCAGTGAGGACAGCGCTCGGGAGACGGTGGAGGGGCGGTACGCCGGCTCGCCGGCGAGGGCCAGGTCCGGCAGTTTCTCGAAGATCAGCGGGACCGCGATGCGCGCCTCCAGGCGGGCCAGTGGCGCTCCCAGGCAGTGGTGGATGCCGTGGCCGAAGGCCAGGTGGCCGCGTTCGCCGCGGGTGATGTCGAACGCCGCGGCGTCCGGGAAGCGTGCCGGGTCGCGGTCGGCGGCCGCCACGCTCAGCGCCACGGCCTCGCCCGCCGGGATGGTGACGCCGCCGACGGTGACGGGCTTGCGGGTGAAGCGCCAGATGGCGTTCTGGATGGGGCCGTCCCAGCGCAGCACCTCCTCGACGGCGTCCGGCCAGCGGTGCGGTTCCCGCTTCAGCAGCGCGAGTTGGCCGGGGTGGCGGAGCAGCGCGAGCACGCTGCTGCCCAGCAGGTTGACGGTCGTCTCGTGGCCGGCGGACAGCAGCAGCGCGAGCATGGAGACGAGTTCGTCCTCGCCGAGCCGGTCGGTCTCGTCGCGGGCCGAGATGAGCGCGGACGTCAGGTCGTCGCCGCCCTCGACGCGCTTGCGGGCGACCAGGTCCGCCAGGTAGCCGTGGACGTCCTGGAAGGCGGCCATGGCCGCGTCCCTGCTGTCCTCGTCGTTGCTCATGACGGCCTCGACGTCGCGCCGCAGCCGTTCACCGTCCTCGGCGGGCACGTCCAGCATGTGCCGGACGACCTCCATGGGCAGCAGCGCGGCGAAGCCGGTGGTCAGGTCGGCCCGTCCCACCCGTTGCGCGGACGGCTCCCCGGTCTGCTCCCCGGCGCGCTCCAGCAGGTCGTCCAGCAGGCGGGTCGCCGTCCGCTCGATGCTCGGGGCGAGGGCCTCGATGCGGCGCGGGGTGAACGCCTTGGAGACCAGGGAGCGCAGCCGGGTGTGCCGGGGCGGGTCCGAGACCAGCATGGAGTCGCCCATGCCGATGACCACGTCGCCGGTGATGGGCACCCGTTGTTCCTGGAAGGCGGTCCAGGTGCCGGCCATGTCCTTGGAGTAGGAGTCGTTGTCGAGGAAGGCGGCGCGGCAGTCCTCGTAGCGGGTGAGCAGCCAGGCCTCCACGCCACCGGGCAGGGTGATCCGGTGCGCCGGGGCGTCTTCGGAGAGCGCCGCGTACGCCGGGTAGGGGTCGGCGACGAACTCGGGGGTGAAGAGGCTCGTGGTGGTGGCCGTGTTGGCGTGCGGGCAGGCGTTCACGGTGGGTCCATTCGGGGGTCGGGGGGTGGAGGGCCGGGGGCGTGGGCCGAAGGCGGGGGCCGGCCCGTGGGTCACCAGGTGACGGGCAGTTCGCGTACGCCGTAGAGCACCATGTCGTGGCGGAAGGGGAGTTCGCCGACGGGCTTGACCGGCCGCAGGCCCGGCAGGCGGGCGAAGAGGCCGCCGAACACCTCGGTGAGTTCGACGCGGGCGAGGGTGGCGCCGACGCACTTGTGGAAGCCGTGCCCGAAGGCGAGGTGCCGGGTGGTGTTCTCGCGGTGGATGTCGAAGGTGTCGGCGTTCTCGAAGACGCTCTCGTCGCGGTTGGCGGCGTTGAGCATCACCAGCACCCCGTCACCGGCGCGGATGAGCCGGCCGCCGACCTCGACGTCCTCGGTGGCGGCCCGGGGCAGGCCGGCGTGGTTGATGGACAGGTAGCGCAGCAGTTCCTCGACCGCGCCGGGCAGCAGCGCCGGATCTGCCCTCAGCTCGGCGAGCTGGCCGGGGTGTTCGAAGAGGGTGACCGTGCCGATGCCGATCATCTGGGCCATCGTGTCGTAGCCCGCGAGCAGCAGCAGGGCCGCCATGCCGACGAGTTCGCCGTGGTCGAGGCCGCCGTCGGCCGCGCGGGCGACCATGCGGCCGAAGAGGTCCTCGGACGGCTTCTCCTCCTTCGCGGTCACCAGCCGGTCGAAGTAGGCCATCAGCTCGCCGGCCGCGCGCACCGCCTCCTCGGGCGGGCTGGTGCGGTCCAGGACGGTGTCGGTGAGGGACACGAACAGCTTGTGGTCCTCGAAGGGCACGCCGAGGATCTCGCAGATCGTCATGGCGGCCATGGGCAGCGCCAGCTGACGTACCAGGTCGGCCGAGCGGTGGCCGTCGGCCGTCATGTCGTCGATCAGTCCGTCGAGGATGCGGCGCATGGTGGGCCGCAGGGCCTCCATCTGGTTGATCAGGAACTCGCGGGTCACCGTCCGGCGCAGCCGCCCGTGGTCCGGCGGGTCCGCCTGCATGAAGAAGCCGGCCGGCGGCGGTACGTCTCCGGTGACGTACGTGGGGAAGCCCGGCGTGCGCGGATCGGAGCTGAACCCCCGGTGGGTGAGCACGGCCCGCGCGTCCTCGTGGCGGGTGACGACCCAGGCCGTGTCGCCGCGCGGGGTGCGCACCCGGAAGACGGGCCGCTCGGCGCCGAGCGCCCGGTACTGGGGCGGCGGGTCGAGCGGATGGGAGCGGGGCATCGGGAACTCGGGCAGCGTATCGGTCATCGCGGTGACTCCGTACGTGGGTGCGCGGGGCGGTTCGGCAGGGCGCAGGTGAGGGGAGGGTTCAGCGGGCGGCCGTGATCAGCGGGACCAGTGCCTCGGCCAGCGGGTCGAGGGCGGGGTGGTCCCACATCACGGTCGGCTCGACCGCTATGCCGTAGTGGTCCTCGATGTCGGCGCACAGGCCGAGCACGTACACCGAGTCCAGGCCGTACTCGGTGAGCGGGAGGTCGTAGCGGATCTCCTCGGCGGGGCGCCGGATCTGTTCCGCCACGCGGTCGCGCAGCCAGGCGCGGACCTCGACGGCGGTGACCGGCCCGGGCCGGGTGACGGAGTCGGACATGGCGTTCCTCCAGGTGGGTTCAGGCCCCGGTGGGCCGGCGGTCGAGGTCGAAGGTCAGGCCCGCGTCGAAGCGCCGCAGCAGCTCCGCGTGGAGCGGCTCGGCCAGGGCGGGAGGCAGCGGGTCCCGGTGGCGGTCCAGGTGGGCGCCGAGCCGGTGCAGGGCGGCGAGCGCGGCCACCGGTTCGGCGCCGAAACCGCCGTGCCACCAGGTGTTGAGGCAGGCGGAGGCCGCGAGGACGCCAGTCCAGCGCCCGGCCAGGCCGAAGGCGTACGGCGTGGCGGCGGGCCCGGTGTCGGCGGGCCGCAGGCCGCTCGCGGCGGTGGCCAGCGCGTCGAGTTCCGCGTGCCAGGCCCTGGCCGGGTCGCTGAGCGGATCGTCCGGGGGCGCGGCGGCGAGGCCGTCCACGAGGGACTGGGACAGCGGGTCGCGTCCGCCGGCCGTCAGCGCGAGCCGCTCGAACCGCAGGGGCGTCCGGCCGGGCAGGGCGTGCCGGGGGCGGAAGGTCTCCTCGGAGAGTCCGTCGGCGCGCTCGGCGCGCCAGGTGCGGCGGACGGTGAGGGGGAGCTGGGGCAGCAGCGCCGACAGGCAGGACACCCGGGAGGCGTGCCCGAAGGCCGACGGCTGCACGTCCCGCAACAGCTTCTGGAACAGGGCGTGCTCGCCGCCGCGCAGATAGAACTGGGAGCCCAGCAGCTCGGACAGGCGGTAGACGGCCCGCATCAACACGGCCGGTACGAAAGCCTTGACGGCGGACGCGTACACGCCGGCCTGGGCGGGCGCGGTGTGGGTGGCGCGGGCGGCGACGGTGGTGAAGACGTCCGCGAGCAGCAGGTCGGCGAACGCCTCCGCGAGGAGCGAGCGGGACAGCGGGAGGTCCGCCGCCGTGCCGCCGTACAGCGAACGTCCGTGAGCCGCGCGCAGGGCGGTGCGCAGCGCCGTGTCGAGCAGCCCGATCGTCATACCGGGCAGGGCGATGCGGGTGGCCTGGAAGGAGCGCAGAGCGGTCTCGACGCCCTGGCCGGGGCGGCCCACCACACTGTCGGGCGGCACGGGGCAGCCGGTGAACTCGACGCCGCCGAGCGGCACGCCGCGCATGCCCGCGGTGCCGAACCGCTCCAGGTGCCGTACCGCTCCGGCGGGCAGCGCGTCGGCGTCGAGGAGCAGCTGGGAGTGGCTGCGGCTGCCCGGGGCCGGGTCGGTTCGGGCGAACACGACCAGGGCGCCGGCCCGCCGCAGGTTGGCCACGACCTCCTTGCGTCCGCTGAGCCGGAGACGGCCGTCGGGTCCGGGCAGGGCGGTCAGCGCGGCGCGCGCGAAGTCGTTGCCGTGCGCGAGTTCGTGGTAGACGCAGGCGGCGCGGGTGCCCGACAGGAGCCGCTCGGCGAGCCATGCCCGCTGGGGCGCGCTGCCCGCCGTCCAGACGTTGACGCCGGCCATGAAGGAGCCCGCGCCGTAGCCCAGCCCGAGGCAGGGGTCGCGCCGGTAGACCGCCCTCATGACGCCGATCAGGCCTTCCAGGCCGGTGAACCGGCCGCCCAGTTCCTCCGGTACGAAGTGGGCGTTCAGGCCGTGGGCGGTCAGGAGGTCCTCGCCCGCCGCGAGCATGGTGGCGCGCTCGTCGGCGGCGACGACCGCGGTCCGTCCCACGGGGTTCGCGGGGTCCTCGGCGGCGCCGAAGAGGACTTCGAGGCGCTCGATCGCCGCGTCGGGGGTGAGGTGCCCGGACGGCTGGGCGGGGGGCTGGGCGGGGGTGGCGGGGGCGGTCGATGTCATGCGGTCGGCTCCTTCGCCGGGTCCGTCCGCGGGGTGCCGTCCGGCTCGGCGTGGTGCGGCAGGGCAGCGAGCAGGGGTTCGTACGCGTCGTCCGGGGCCTGGTGGCCGGGTCTGAGCAGTTCCAGGGCGCGTTCGGCGGCGGCCGTCAGGCGCAGCGCCCTGCCGGGGGCGGCGGGTGCGGCGTCGTGGGGAGCGAGTGCGGCGGGAGCGGTGGCGGCAGGGTCGGGAACGGGTGCGTCGGGTGCGGTGGCCCCGGGCGCGGTGACGTCGGGTGCGGTGACGTCGGGTGCGGTGGCGGCCAGCAGGTGGACGGCTGCCGCGCCGGCGAAGCAGAGCTCGTAGCGGCGGGCCAGGGCGAAGGCCTCGGCGGGGGTGTCGCGGGCCGCCGCCGGGCGCAGCGCCGCCATCAGGTCCGCGAGGCGGGCGGTCTCCTCAGCCAGCGCGACGGCGATCTCGTGGGCGCGCGGTGGATGCCCGCGGAGCCGCTCGACGGCCGCGGGCAGGGCCTGTACGACGCTGCATCCGGTACGGCTCGTCAGGCGCAGGGCGTCGAAGTCGAGGGGCGCGAGGCCGCAGCCGAGGGCGGCGGCGAGGCCCGGCTCGTCGTAGGTACCGCGACGGGCCAGGCGGGCGAGGACGGGGAACTGGGAGATCAGGGCGGAGCGGTTGACGGCCGTGGTGCCGTCGAAGACGCCGACGATGCGGTGGTCCCGCTCCACCTTCTGGAACATGCCGTGGGCGTGGTGGCCGGTCAGGTAGCCGCGTGCGCCCATGAGTTCGGCCAGCTCGTCGATGGTCTGCTGGACGATCTCGGGCACGCCCGCCTTGACCACGGCCGACACCACGCTCATCTCACCGGTCAGGCAGTGCGCGGAGCGTGTCGCCAGGAGGGCCGCCGCGTCGGCGAGTTCCAGGGAGGCGGCGGCCCGTCCGAGCACCCGGCGGGCGAGCGGGAGCCGCAGCAGCGTCGTGCCGTACAGCTCGCGTCCGGCCGCGAACGCGTGGGCCAGCCGCAGGGCGTGTTCTCCCGCGCCGAGCGAGAGGGCGGTGCACACGGTCCGGGTCAGTTGCAGGGACCGCAGGACGATCTCCAGGCCCTGCCCGGGGCGGCCGGTCAGCGCGCCGGCGGGGATCTCGGCCCCGGAGAAGCGGATGCCGCTGATGTCGGCGCCCCTGATGCCGTGCGTGGGTTCCTTGGGCAGTGCGTGCCAACTGCCGTGTGGCAGACGGGACTTGTCGACCAGGAAGAGGCTGAAGCCGCGCGGGCCGCCGTCCGGTGAGGTGCGGGCGAGGACGGAGATGAGGTCGCCCCGGGTGGCGTTGTTGACCGGCCACTTCGTGCCGTCGAGCCGCAGCCCGCCCGCGGCGTTCGGTGCGGCGTCCGAGACGGCGACCGGTGCGGCGTCCGAGGCGGCGGCCGAGGCGGGTGCGGCCTCGGTCGGTGCGGTGACCGGCACGGCGTTCGGCACGGCGTTCGGGGCGGCGACCGCAGCGGCGTCCGAGGCGGCGGCCGGTGCGGGTGCGGCCTCGGTCGGTGCGGTGACCGGCACGGCGTTCGGGGCGGCGTTCGGGGCGGCGTTCGGGGCGGTGACCGCTGCGGCGTCCGAGGCGGCGGCCGGTGCGGGTGCGGCCTCGGTCGGCACGGCGACCGGCACGGCGGTCAGCCGGCCGGCGAGCAGGTCGCTGCCCCGGCCCGGCTCGGTCAGCCCCCAGGACACCACCGCGTGCTCGTCGACGACCCGCCGGGCCAGGGCGTGGCGCTGCCGGTCGTCGCCCGCGACCCACGTCGGCACCGAGCCGAGGAACGTCTTGCCGTGGGCGACGGCGACGGTCACGTCCCGGCGGGCCACGGCGCGCAGCGACGCGACGAGTTCGGGCAGGCCGCCCGCGGCGCCGCCGAGCGGGGCGGGGACGTAGGCGCGGGCGATGCCACAGGCGTCCAGCACCGCGCAGGCTTGGGCGGGAAACTCCTCGCGTGCGTCCAGCCGCGTGATGCACTCCGGGGAGAACGGCCCGGCCTCACCAGTGCCCTCATCATCGGCCTGACCGGTCTCCTCGCCGGGCTGTCCGGGCTGTCCGGTCTCCTCGCCGGGCCGACCGGGCTGACCGGTCTCCTCGCCAGGCTGACCGGGCCACGCTGCGGCGCGCATCGCGGTCTCCAGGGCATCGGGGAGGCCGTGCGGCCAGTCCGGGCCGACGGCGGCCACGGAAGCGACCACGGTTACCGGGTCGGGGGCGGCCACCGGGGCTGCCGCGGCCGGCGGGCCGGTCGCGACCACCGGGGCCGTCGCGGCCACCGGAGCGGCGTCCGGCACCGGAAGGGCCTCGGTCGCCGGGAGGGAGGCCGAGGCCGGGACCGCCCCGGTCAGCACGACGGCGTCCGGCACCGGAACCACCCCGGTCGCCGGGGCGACGGTGTCAGTCAGCGGCGCGGCGGCCTCGTCCGCCGGGGCGACGGCCTCGTTCACCGGTCCGCCCGCGACAGCATGGCCCGGATCTCCGGGTCCAGGTCCTCGAACAGCGGGGAGAGCGCGCTCTGGAGGAACAGGCCGCGCATCTCGGAGCGCTGCACCTTGCCGCTGGTGGTCTTGCGGACGGCGCCGGGGCGCAGCAGGACCAGCCCGGCCACGCGCACCCCGAACTCGCGGTACACGGTGACGCGCATCGCGACGGCCAGCTCCCGGTACTCGTCCTCGCTGAACCGGCCGCGCACCTCGTGCAGGACGACGACCTCCTCGTGCGGCGCGGGCACGGTGAACGCGGTGCCGGCGAGGGTGGCCAGCGGCGCGTGGTGGAGGCGCAGCTCGTGCTCGATGTCGTGCGGGTAGAGGTTGCGGCCGTGGACGATGAGGAGGTCCTTGCTGCGGCCGGTGACGTACAGCTCGCCGTCGAGCAGGGCGCCGAGGTCGCCGGTGCGCAGGAACGGGCCGGCGCCGTCGGCGGTACGGGCCCGGAAGGTCTCCTCGGTGGCGTCGGGCCGCCCCCAGTAGCCGGCCGCGACGCTGGGCCCGCTCAGCCAGATCTCCCCGGTCATGCCGTCGGGCAGCACCCGGTGGTCGGCCGGGTCGACGATCCGTACGCCGAAGTCGGGTGCGTCGCCGCAGCCCACCAGTTCCCGCGTGGGCCCGCCGGCCCGGGCGGGCTCCAGCAGGTGCTTCTCCAGGGCCTGCGGGTCGACGTGTTCGACGCGCGGCGGGCGGCCGGCCAGACCGGACACGTAGACGGTGGCCTCGGCCATGCCGTAGCAGGGCGCGAGGGCCTCGGCACGGAATCCGGCGGGCGCGAAGCGGGCCGCGAAGTCCCGCAGGGTGGAGGCCTGGATGGGTTCGGATCCGTTGGCGGCGAACGTCCAGCGTGACAGGTCGAGGCCGGCGATCTGCGCGTCGGTGACGCGGCGCAGGCACAGCTCGTAGGCGAAGTTGGGCGCGGCCGAGTAGCCGAGGTCGTATGCGTCGATCAGGGCCAGCCACTGGTGCGGTCGTTTCAGGAACGCCATGGGGGACATCAGGGCGCAGTGGCTGCCGAGGAACAGGCCGGGCAGCAGCTGACCCATCAGGCCCATGTCGTGGTAGAGCGGGATCCAGCCGCCGAAGTTGGTGTCCTCGGTCAGGCCGAGCGCGCCGCACAGGCTGTCGGCGTTGTGCAGCAGGTTTCCGTGGTCGACCATGACGCCCTTGGGGTCGCCGGTCGAGCCGGAGGTGTACTGCAGCAGGACCAGGTCGCGGGCCGCGGCGGGCGGTTCGCTCCACTGGCCGGCGTCGCCGAAGTCCGCGGTGTCGCTGGCGGCGACGTCGATGTCCAGGCCTTCCGACGCGGCCCAGGCGCGGGCCTCGGCGAGCTGGCCGGTGTCGGTGAGCGCGACGCGCACCCCGGCGTCGGCGGCGATCCCGGTGACGCGGCGCTGCTGGTGCTGGAACTGTCCCGGCATCGGCGAGGGCACCGCGACGACACCCGCGTACAGGCAGCCGAGGAAGGCGGCGGCGAAGGGCAGGCCCGGCGGGTGCAGCAGCATGACCCGGTCGCCCGGTGCGCAGCGCTCCTGCAGCCAGGAGGCGACCCGTCGCGCCTCGGCGTCCAGCGCGGCGTAGTCGAGGGTGTGGGCACCGTCCGCCGCGCCGGGGTCCTGCACGAAGGTCAGCGCGGCCCGGTCCGGCCGCTCCGCGGCGTGGCGGCGCAGCAGGTGCAGGGCGCTGGGCTCGCGCAGGAGCGGGGAACGGTTCATGGGGCGGTCCTCTCGGCATGCGCGGGCGGGTGGTCGAGGGGCGGACGGGCAGCGGGCGCGAGGGCGGGGGGCAGGTAGCCGATGGCGTCGAAGTAGTCGAGGTAGCGGCCGATCAGGTCCCGGTCCGGGGGGAGGCACGCGATGCCCGATCCGGCGAGGGCGGCCCGCAGGTTGTCCGTCTCGAACACGGGCCTGCTGCCCCGGTAGCCGAGGTCCTCGGCGGGCACGTCCGGCCCGAACAGCGGCAGGAAGCGGGCCAGTTCGTTGTCCTCGCCGCGTTCGGTCGCCGCCGTCAGTTCGGCGTACCAGTCGGCGTACGGCAGGCGGCGCAGCGGGCGGCCGCACTCGGCGAGCAGGTCGACGAGCCGGTCCCAGGGCAGCGGGTACGCGCCCGGGAGGTTGAAGGCGGTGCCGTGCCCCTGCCCGCCGAGCGCCACATGGGCCACCGTCGCCGCGCAGAAGTCGACGGGCGTCGTCTCCAGGTGCACGTCGAACTCCAGGGCCGCGCCGAGTTGCACGCACCCCTTCACCACGGCGTTGAGGAAGGTGTCGGTGGCGCAGGCGCCGGTGGTCTGCGCGCCCGTGATCTGCCCGGGCCGGTAGACGCAGGTGGGCAGGGAGCGCGCGTGGGCCTGCGCCATCATGCGGTCGCCGACCCACTTGGTCTGCCGGTACCCGCCGACCACGCCCTCGGGGTCGGTGGCCGCGTCCTCCGCCCACCGGTGCTCGCCGGGCCGCCCCGGATAGACGGCGAGGGAGGACACGTAGTGCACGGGCTTGATCCGGTGCCGTCCGGCCAGCCGCAGCACCTCCTGGGTGCCGAGGACGTTGACCGGCTTGAGTCTGCGGTACGGCAGCGCGTAGCTGGACCAGGCGCCGTTGTGGACGATCATCTCGACGTCCCGCGCCAGGCGCCGGTACGTCGCCCGGTCCACTCCGAGGTAGGGCCGGGCCAGGTCGCCGGGCACCCCGGTGAACCGTGCCGCGTCGCCCTCGCGCCACACCCCGTACCGCTCCATCGTGTCCCGCACCCGGTCCGCCGCCCGGCGGGGCGTGTCGGCGCGGACCAGGACGTACAGGTGGGCGGTGGAGCGGTCGATCAGTTCGCGCATCAGGAAGGCGCCGGTGTATCCGGTGCCGCCGGTGAGCAGGACCGTGCGGTACGGGGCGGGGGACGGGGGTTCCGCGTCCGGCTCGGGGGCGATGTCGGCGGGGAGTACGGCTTCCGCGGCGAGGTCGTCGCCGGCCAGGGAGCGCGGGTGCGCGGCCTGCCCGCCGTGCGCGGGGGTGGCGGCCGAATCGTCCGGTCCGGTGCTTGTGCCGAGGTGGCGGGCGAGGCGTTCGACGGTCGGATGGTCGAACAGCCGGCGCAGGGTGATCTGCTCGCCGGTCGCGTCCCGCAGCAGGGCCGCCGCCCGGACGGCTGCGAGGGAGTCGCCGCCCAGCTCGAAGAAGTTGTCCTCGAGTCCCACCCGGGAGACTCCCAGGACCTCGCCGAAGGCGTCGGCGACCTGGATCTCCAGCGGGGTCTGCGGGGCGACGTAGGCGGCGGCCGTGTCGTCGTCCGTCACGGCGGGGAGGCTGCCGCGGTCCACCTTGCCGTTCGGCAGTTTGGGCAGCTCGGGCAGGACCACGAAGCGCGCCGGGACCATCGCGTCCGGCAACTGCCGGCCGGCGAACTCCCGCAGCCGGGAGCGGAAGGCGGCCCGGGCGGTGCGGGCGAGGGGGTCGTTGGCGGTCAGTGCGGACGGCTGCGGGACCGGTGACTGCGGGACCGGTGACTGTGTGGGGGACGGCTGTGGGACCGGTGGCTGGGTGGCGGACGGCTGCTGCATGGGGGTCACCGCTTCCTCGGCTCGAAGATCGCGTCGAACGCGCCCGTCCGCCCGCTCTCCGGCGGGGTGAGACGGACCGCGCGCCCGTGCCGTTCACCCAGTTCGGCGAGGTCCTCGGGGTGCGGGGCGGTCTCGTCGGGCACCTCCCACAGGGCCTTCTCGAGGTCCCACGCGGTCTGCCGGTCTCCCTGCTCGCCGCGCAGCAGGGCCAGCGCGGCCAGCGGCCGGACCAGCCGGCGGTCGGGCAGCGCGGTGACGGTCAGTGTCCGTTCCGGGTCGGTGCCGGCGAGGAGGTCGTCCAGGACCTCGGTGCCACCCACCTCCGCCCAGTCGAGCCGCTTCCCGTCAAGGTGGCCGTCGTCCGGGGCGCGGTCACGCCCGTACAGGGTGACGTCCCAGCGGAACCGGGTCAGTTCGTTGGCGCCGCGGCCCCGCTTGAGCTCGATGCGCAGCCCGGCGCCGTGGGCGGCGGCGATCTCCTCGAAGAACGCCGGGGTCAGGCACAGTTCGCGTTCCTCGGCCAGGGCGCGCGACGCGGCGGCTGCCACGTCCCGGGCCGCGGCCAGGGCCGGTGACCTGCGCACCTGGGTGTCGGCGTGGAAGGCCGGCAGCAGCGACAGGTCCCGTACGTCGCCGACGAAGACCGCGCCCCGCGGCCCGGCGACCCGCAGCGCCTCGGCGAGGACGCGGCGCAGGTAGTCGGGTCCGGGGAAGTACTGGACGACGGAGTTGAGCAGTACCAGGTCGGCCGACGCGTCCGGCAGCCCGGTCAGGGCCGTCGCCTCGCCCTGCCGCAGGGTGATGTGGGCGGGCAGCCGGCCGTCGGTCTCGGCCGCGACCGACGCCGCCGCGGTGGCGAGGGCTGCCGGCGAGAGGTCGATGCCGAGGTAGGAGTCGGCGTGCGGGGCGAGTTCCCGCAGGTAGAGGCCGACCCCGACCCCGACGTCCACGATCCGGCGGGCCTCTGTCGCCCGGATGCGGCGCACGGTGTGCCCGAGCCACTCGCGCATCTCGTGGGCGGGGATGGGCCGTTTGGTGTAGGTGCTGAGCCAGCCCGCGAAGTCCCGTTCGTCGTCGTCTCCCGCCGAGGAGCCGTCGGGGCCCGCGGGGTTCGTCTCCGCGGGCCCGGTCACCTCGGGCCGCGCCCTGCCGGGCCGTGCCGCCTCGGGCCCGGTCCCCGGTTCGCCGCTGCCCGGTTCGCCGGTCCCCGGTGCGTACGCCCCCTCCCACACCTCCCGCCACCGCTCGACGTGGGTCCGCTCGCCGCCGCCGGACTCACCGTGTCCCGCCGGGGCGACGTAGGCGACGAGTTCGGCGCCACCGCCCGCGCGCCGCGCGGCGACGACCGCGACGGAGGCGACCTCGGGGTGCCGGGAGAGCACGCTCTCCACCTCGTCGGGTTCGACGCGGTGACCGAGGATCTTCACCTGCCGGTCGATCCGGCCGAGGAACTCCAGCGTGCCGTCGGCCCGGCGGCGCACCCGGTCCCCGGTGCGGTAGCAGCGCCCGTCCGGGGTGTCGACGAAGCGTTCGGCGGTCAGCTCGGGCCGGTCGAGGTACCCGGCGGCGACGCCCTCCCCGCCGATCCACAGCTCACCGGCGACACCGACGGGTACCTCACGCCCGTCGGACGTCGCGACCCGCACCCACGTGTTGGCGACGGGGCGGCCGATGGGCAGGGCGGAGGCGTGGGCGTCGTGTGCGCGGTCGAGTTCGTGCACGGTCGACCAGATGGTGGTCTCGGTGGGCCCGTACATGTTGAACACCCGCACCGACGGCAGCGCGGCCAGCAGCCTCCCGGCCAGCCCGGACGGGAAGGCCTCGCCGCCCACCAGCAGGGTCCGCAGCGGGCGCAGCGCGTCCAGGGCCTCCGGCTGCGCGGCGACCGCCGCCAGGAAGGAGGGGGTGGCCTGCAGCAGGGTGGCCCCGTGGCGCGTCAGCAGGTCGCACAGGGAGTCCGGGCCGTCGGCGGGCGTGAGCCGCTCGATCACGCGCTCCCCGGCCACGGCGACGGTGGCGCCGCGCGTGAGCGGCCACAGCAGTTCGAGTACGGAGATGTCGAAGGACATGCTGGTGAGCGCGAGGACGACGTCGTCGGGGGTGAGGCCGATGCGGCGGTCCATGGCGGTGAGGAAGTTCACGACGTTGCGGTGCCGCAGGACCGTGCCCTTGGGCCGCCCGGTGGAGCCGGAGGTGTAGATGACGTACACCGGGTCGGTGGCGGCCGGGGGTGCGGGGAGCGGTCCGGTGGGCCGGGCCGCGATGTCGGCGGCGTCGCGGTCGAGCCGTACGACGGCGTGCGCGGGCAGCAGTCCGTCGAGCGCGCTGGAACCGTCCGGTCCTCCGGGGCCGCCGAGGACCAGGCAGTCGAGGCCGGCGTCGGTCGCGATGTGGCGCAGCCGGTCGGCGGGAAAGCCGGGGTCCATGGGCACGTACGCGGCGCCGGTCCGTGCGACGGCGAGCAGGGTGACGACGAGGTCGGCGCATCGGCGCACGCCCACGCCCACCCGCCGGCCGCGTCCCGCGCCGTGTGCGCGCAGATGGTGGGCCAGCCGGGCGGCCCGCGCGTCGAGTTCGGCGTAGGTGAGCCGGTCGTGGCCGTCGTCGACGGCGGGGGCGTGCGGGGTCGCCGCGATCTGCCGGCCGATCAGCGCGGGCACGGTCGCCGTGCGGTCGAAGGGTACGGCGGTGTCGTTCCAGGCCCGGGCCAGGGCGCGCTCGTCCGGTCCCCGCAGGTCGGCGGGGGGTACGCCGTCGGGGTCGGCGGCGAGCGCGGCGAGGGCGCGTGCGTAGTGGCCGGTCAGGCGGGCGCAGAACTCCGGGTCCAGCAGGGACACGTCGCAGTCGAGCCACAGCGCGAGCCTGCCGCCCGCCGGGTCGACGAGGAAGTTCACGGCGAGCGGGAAGTTGGTCTCGGCGATGCCGAAGCCGCCCTGGATCGCGGTGTCCGCGCCCCACCGCTGGTGGAAGTCCATGAAGTTGACGTACGAGTCGAGGGCCAGGTCCTCGTGGTCGCGCAGGACGCGGGCGTACGGGTAGCGGCGGTGCGGCAGGGTGCGCTGCTCGTGGGCGTGGACCCGGCGGGCCAGCTCCGGCCAGGTGCCGCCGGTGACGGTGAGCCGCAGCGGCAGGGTGTTGAGGAACACGCCGATGGCCCGGTCGCCGCCGTCCTCGGCCAGGCGGCCGTGCGTGACGACGCCGGTCAGCACCTCGCCGCCCGGGGTGCCCGGTGTCACGGAGTGCAGGACCACGGCGTGTACGGCGGCCAGCAGCGACTTGACCGGCAGCCCGGCGGCGCGGGCCGCCGCGGCGACCCGGGCCCCGGTCGCCTCGTCGAGGGGCACGTCGAAGCGCCGGTGACGGGCGCCCGCGACGTCCCGCACGGGTTGGACGGGCAGTGGCGTGGGCTCGGCGCCCGCCAGTTCCCGCGCCCAGAACTCCCGGTGTTCCGCCCGTCCGGCGGCGGCGCGCTCGGCGGCCACGAAGTCCCGGAAGGTGGAGGGGATCCCGGGCAGGAACAGGTCCTCGCCCGCCAGCGCGGCACGGTAGCGCCGTACGACCTCGTCCAGCATCACCGCGTCGCTCCAGCCGTCGAGGACGACGTGGTGCTCGACCACGCCGAGCTGGAAGGAGTCCTCGGTCAGCGGGTGCGCGGTGAAGTGCAGCAGCGGCGGCGCGGTGAGGTCGAAGTCGTGATGCTTGGCCGCCTGGGCCCACTGGGCGAGAGCGGCGTCCCGCGCTGCGGGGTCCGCGCCGCGCAGCCGCTCGTCCACGGTGAGGGGCGCCGGTACGTCGCGGTGCACGAGCTGCAGCGGCTCACCGGACCCGGTCAGGCGGAAGGAACTGCGCAGCGCCGGGTGGCGCCGCAGCGTGCCGTCGAGCGCGCCCCGCAGCAGGTCCGGGTCGAGGGGCAGGCCGATCCGGATGCTGGTGACGACCCGGTAGACGGACGTGCCCTCCTCGTACGCGGCGTGGAAGACCATGCCGGTCTGCATGCTGCTCAGCGGGTGGGCGTCCTCCAGCCCGGCGGGCAGCAGTTCACGGTCGGCCGCGGACACCATCGAGAAGGGCGGGACACGGGTGCCGCGGGTCGCGCCGGTTCCGCCGGGGGCGTGCGGCCGGGTGCGCCGGGCCAGGGCGCGGGCGCTCGGCGCCTCGTACAGGTCGGGCAGGTCGAAGGTGAGCCCGTCCCGCTCCAGCCGGGTACGCATCCGGATGCTGAGCAGGGAGTCGCCGCCGAGCGCGAAGAAGGAGGTGTCGAGGTCGACGGCCGGGATGCCGAGGACCTCGGCGTAGGCGTCGTGCACGAGGAGGACGGGACCGGTGTCCGGCTCCCCGGGGTCACGGCCGGTCGTGGCCGCCGGACCTCCGTGGCCGGACTCGGGCTCGGGCAGGGCCCGGCGGTCCACCTTCCCGTTGGGCAGCAGCGGCAGCGCGTCGAGGAGCACGACGGCCGCCGGGACCATGTGGGCGGGCAGCCGCTCGCGCAGCGCCGCCGTGAGGGAGTGCGAGGTCGCTTCGTCGGCGACCACGTGGGCGACCAGGTGCCGCTGCCCGCCGGGCCCGCGCGGAGCGGTGACGATCGCCTGCCGGACGCCGGGCAGGGCGAGCAGCGCGGACTCGATCTCGCCGGGTTCGATGCGCAGGCCGCGCACCTTCACCTGGTGGTCGGTACGGCCCCGGTATTCCACGACCCCGTCCTCGCGGAGGACGGCGAGGTCACCGGTGCGGTAGAGCACACCCCCGCTCTTGCCGAACGGGTCGGCGACGAAGCGTTCCCCGGTCTGCCCGGGCCGGTTGAGGTAGCCGGCGGCGACCTGGACGCCTCCGATGTGCAGTTCTCCGGGCACGCCGAAGGGCAGCGGTTCGCCGCCCGGGTCGAGGACGTACAGGCCGGTGTTGGCGACGGCACGGCCGATCGGCACCGGCCCGTCCGCGTCCCGTTCGGTGCACCGCCAGTGGGTGACGTCGATGGACGCCTCGGTGGGCCCGTACAGATTGTGCAGCTCGGGGCTGCCGGGGCCGGTGGAGCCACCGGGACCGCCGAGGCCACCGGGACCGCCGGCCGCACCAGGACCGCCGGGGTTGCCGTACACCGCGAAGAACCGGCCGACGGTCTCCGGCCGCAGCGTCTCCCCGCTGCACATCACCCGGCGCAGACTCGGCAGGTCGGCGGCTTCGGGTTCGGCGAGGAACAGGTCCAGCATCGGCGGCACGAAGTGGGTCGTGGTGACGTCGTGGGCGCGGATCTCGGCGGCCAGCGCACGCGGGTCGCGGTGCGCGCCTGGCGCGGCCAGGTGCAGCCGCGCCCCCGCGAGCAGCGGCCAGAAGAACTCCCACACGGACACGTCGAAGGTGAACGGCGTCTTCTGCAGCACGCATTCGTCGGCCCCGAGGCCGTACTCCTCCTGCATCCACAGCAGCCGGTTGACGACGCCGCGGTGGGGTACGGCGACGCCCTTGGGGGTGCCGGTGGAGCCGGACGTGTGGATGACGTAGGCGATGTCGTCGGCGCGGCCGTCCGGTATGGGCCGGCCGGGCGGGGGCAGGCCGGGCAGCAGCCGGTCCACGGCGAGGACGTCCGCACCGGTCGCGCCGAGTGCCCCGGCCCGCTCCGAGGTGCTGAGAACGATGCCGGCGGCGGCGTCCTCGATCTGGAAGGCCAGGCGCGGCAGGGGCAGCTCGGGGTCGAGCGGCAGGTAGGCGCAGCCGGCCATCAGCACGGCGAGCAGGGAGACGACCAGGTCCGGCGAACGCTCCTGGTGCACTCCGACGACGCTCCCGGGCCGCGCGCCGCGCCGCCCCAGTTCGGCCGCCAGCCGACGGGCCCGGTCGATGAGCTGCCGATACGTCAGGCGCTCCCCGGCGGCGGTCTGGACGGCGACGGCGCCGGGGGTGTGCGCGGCGCGTACCGCGACGAGTTCGTGCAGGCGCGAGTCCAGGTCGTAGTCGCGTGTCCGGGGCGCGCCGGCCGCGAGGACCGCGCGACGCTCCGCGTCGTCCATCAGCGGCAGCCTGCCGACGGGCAGGTCGGGCCGGGCGAGCGCGGCGCGCAGCAGGGCGAGCAGGCGGCGGCTGTGCGCGGCGGGAGCGCCGGGGGCGTGCCGGCGCGGGTCGGCGTCGACGTTCAGCCGTACGCGGGTGCCGCGGGCGTCCGAGAAGAAGTCGAACTGAAGGTCGTCGACGGGCCCGGAGGAGAGGTGGTGCGCGGTGCCGGGTACGTCCCCGAACCACACGTCGGCGTCGAAGGTCACCACGTTGACCGTCGTGCCGGCGAGTGGTGCGCGCCGTCCGTCCGGGAACAGCTCGCGGTGCAGTTCCTCGCCGCGGAAGCGCTGGTGGCGCAGGGCGCGGCCCAGTTCGGCCGAGACGTCGGCGGCCAGTTCGGCGAAGGTGGAGGTGCGGGGGGCGGCGATCCGCAGGGGCAGTTCGTTGGCGAACATGGCCGGGGTGGCGATGGCCGCCGCGGACGGCCGGGCGGGCAGCGGCATCCGCAGGAGCGTCTCCTCGCCGCCGGTGAGTCTGCACTGGTAGGCGGCCACGGCGGCGACGAGCAGCACGGACGCCCGCACCCCGAGCCTGCGGGCGGCGTCGGCGAGCAGCGCGACGTCGGCGCCGGCGAGATCGGTACTGCGCCGCAGCAGCCCGCCACCGGCCTCGTCGCCGCCCGCGTCTGCGCGGTCGCCGAGGCCGACGGGTTCGGGGTGGTCGGCGTAGCGCTCCAGCCAGTAGGTACGGTCCCGGGTGCGGGCGGCGGAGTCGGCGTACGCGGCGTCCTGGGCGAGGAGTTCCGCGAGCGGCATGACACGGGAGGCGGGGGGTTCGGTGCCGGCCGCGAGTGCGGTGTAGACATCGGCGACCCTCCGGAGATGAACGGTCTGGCCGAGGCCGTCCATGATCAGGTGGTGGTACCGCAGGTACAGCAGCCGGGTGCCGGGGGTGTCCGTGACGAGGACGTGCCGGATCAACGGGTCGCCGGCCGGGAGGTCCACGGGACGGGCCAGGTCGGCGCGCATCCAGGCCTCGGCGGCGCCCCGGTTCCCCGCGCCGTCGCCCGACAGATCGAGCAGCTCCAGCGGGTCCTCGGCGACGGGCACCACGGTCTGCCCCGGCTCGCCCGTGTCGCACGGATCGTCCAGGCGCACTCTCAGCGCCTCGGCCTCGGACAGCGCGGTACGGATCGCCCGCCGCAGCAGTGCCGTGTCGACCGGGCCGTGCAGCTCCAGGTAACTGGCGCAGTTGTAGCGGGGGTTTCCCGGGTCCAGCTGCTGCGCGGCCCATACGCCCGACTGGGCGGCGGTCAGCGGCAGACGGACTCCAGGGCTGACGTCTGGCATGTCGATGCGTTCTCCCCGTTGCGATCACCCGCCGCCGCGTCGGCGCATTCCGTAGGAGTCCAAAAATGCCAAAGGCTCCGAAAATCAGCCACTACTTGTTCGAGCAGTTGACCGAAGCTCGCCGAGTGGGCTACGACAGCCGTTTCGGGGGAAATTCTTTATGGTCGGCGGAGCGCCGACGGAGGCGGACTCGAGAACTCCTCCATGCTCGCGTGTCACCCCTTGACCGCTGCGCACCACGGTGCGTCAGATGGGCGGGCGGGCGAGCGATTTGAGCCAACAGCTGATCAACGGGGGCACGGGTGAAGGTGTATGGGCGCGCACAGGAACTATGGCTGATTCGACAACGATTGCGCAAAGTGTCGCACGGCCAAAACGGCCTGATAATTCTCGACGGAACGCGAGGATCCGGAAAGACGGAATTGGTCCGTCAGGTTTCCGCGACCGCCCCGGGGTACGGCTTCGCCGTCCTGGAAGGACAATTCACCAGGCACAAGAAACTCGTCCTGGCCGTCGCACTCGCGAGCCGCACGGACGGCCGGCCGTTTCCGGGAGCGGCGGGAAGCGGCGCGCGCACGGGTCCGAGCCTCGCGGACGACGTCCTGGCGGCCGAACTGCCGCACCCGGCGCCAGGACCGGTCGAGCCGGACACCCGACCGCCGGGGTGGCCGGAAACACGTCCGCCGGTGCTCGTGGCGCTCGACGACGTCCCCTGGGACGACCCCGACGTCCGCGCGGCCCTGACCGGACTGCCACTGCCGGGCACCGCGCACCGTGTGCTGTGGCTGCTGTCCGGCACCGGCGGCCCGCCCCCGCACGAACTGCCGCACGACCCGGGCACGGACGACCACCTCACCCACCTCACCCTCGGCCCGCTCCGCCGCCGTGACGCGCTGCGGCTGGCGGCCGACCGGCTCGGCACGGCGCCCGACGACACCGTCGGCCGGCTGGTCGAGGCCTGCGGCGGCCACCCCGGCCTGCTCTCGGCCGTACTGGGCAGACTCGTCACCGACACCACGTACCGCGGTCCGGTCACCGCCGCCCGACGGCGCGCCGAGGCACTCCCGCCGAGGGTGCTGACGTCCCTCCTCCGCGACGACCCCCGCCTGTCGCAGCGCACCCTGTCGCTGCTCCGCACGATCGCCACGCGCCCCCGCCCGGTCCACACACGGGAGCTGGTGCACCTGCCCGCCGGACGGGCCGTACCGCTGCTGGGTTCGGTGCGCGAGGCGGCGGAGGCCGGGGTGCTCGTCATGGACGGCGACCGCCTCACCTTCCGCCACGCCCTGGTACGCAGGGCCGCCGCGCTGCTGCCACCGCGGGACAACGCGTCCACGGCCACCCCCTGGCCGCCCCGCCCGGCATCGTCCGTACCGGCCCCCGCCACCACCGACGCCACCGCTGACGCCGCGACCGACGAGGAGACGGGCCCGCTGAGTCCCAGGGAGGACGCCATAGTGCGGCTGGTGGCACAGGGCCTGACGAACAGCCAGATAGCCACCCGGGTCAACCTCTCGCCGCACACCGTCAACTTCCACCTGAGGAAGATCTTCCGGAAGCTCGGAGTCTCCTCACGCGTCGAACTCGTGGGAACCCGCCTGCGTACCCCCACCCGTCCCCCCACACAGGAGAGCAGGGCAGCACATGCTGGATGACCAGGCGGCACCGGTCGCGGACCGCGACGGACCCGGCACCGGAACCGGCACGAAACCGGGGCCGGAACCGGAACCGCATGCGGGCACCCCGGCCCGGGCGAAGGGCATGCTCCTGGTGGCCATGGCCGCCACCTTCATGGCGATGATGGACTCCTACATCGTCAACGTGGCGATCCCGTCCATCCGCACCGACCTGGGAGCCTCCGTCTCCGCGGCCGAGATGACCGTGGCCGGATACATCCTGATCTACGGCCTGTTCCTGGTGACCGGCGGCCGGCTGGGCGACATCGTGGGCTACCGGCGGATGTTCCTCACCGGCCTGAGCCTGTTCACCGCCGCGTCCCTGGCCTGCGGCATCGCACCGAACCCCGAAACACTGATCGTCTTCCGCTGCGCCCAGGGACTGGCGGCGGCCCTGTTCTTCCCGCAGATCCTCTCCATCATCCAGACGACGTTCGACGGCACCCGCCGCGACAAGGCACTGGCCCTCTTCGGCGTCACCATCGGCCTGGCGGCCATCAGCGGCCAGCTGATCGGCGGAATCCTGGTCCACCTGGACCTGTTCGGCTGGGGCTGGCGCCCGATCTTCCTGGTCAACCTGCCCCTGGGCCTGGCAACCATCGCGGGCGCCGCCCTCACCATGCCGGGCATCAAGGGCACCCACCGCCCCCGCCTGGACCTGCCCGGCGTGGGCCTCCTGACGGCGGCCCTGCTCCTCCTGACCTTCCCGCTCGCGGAGGGCCGTACGGCGGACTGGCCGGCGTGGTGCTTCGTGATGATGGCGCTGTCGGTACCGTTCTTCATCGCGTTCGGCCGCTGGGAACTGCGCCTGTCGGCACGCGGCGGACAACCCCTCATCAGCCCGTCCCTGCTGCGCCTGCGCGGCTACCGCTCGGGCAACGCCGTCTTCCTGGCGTTCTTCGCCGGCAACGCGGGCCTGTTCTTCGTCCTGGCCGTCCAGCTGCAGAGCGGCCTCGGCTACTCGGCGATCGAGTCGGGCCTGCTGTTCGCCCCGCTCGGCATAGCGTTCACCGCGGTCTCCCTGTACGTGCCGAAGCTGATGCCCAGGCTGGGCCTGCACATCCTGACCGCCGGCTACGGCATCAACGCCCTCGGCTACCTGGCGCTCCTGCTGACGGCCTGGGCGGCGGGCGACGACATGTCGGGACCGATGCTGGTCCCGGCCCTGGTAGTGATCGGAATCGGCCAGGGCCTGGGCGTCAGCCCCCTGCTGGGCACCGCACTGGCCGAGGTCCCGCCCACGGAGGCGGGCAGCGCGGCAGGCGTCCTGGAGACCATGGGCCAACTCGGCATGACCATCGGCATCACCCTGGTGGGCCTCCTCTACTTCACCACCCTGGGCGAGACGCCCGGCCGGCACGACTACGCCGAGGCCTTCACAGTGACCCTGGTCCTCAACCTCGCCCTGTCCCTCCTGGCGATGCTGTGCGTACCGCCCCTGCGCAGGGCGGCGGCAGCGGCAACGGCGGCGTGACCGACGGACGACGCGTGGGCGGGCGGGGAGACCATCCCCGCCCGCCGCTCAGCTGTGCCCGCAGGCCATCCGCAGGAAGGCGCCCCACTCCGCGCGTCCGACGGCGAGGACCGGCCCGGTTGTCTGCTTGGAGTCCCGTATGTTGACGACTGCGGCCGTGCGGGCCACTTCGACGCACTGGCCGCCCTCGCCGCTGCTGTAGCTGCTCTTCTTCCACACCAAGGGCTGCGTCAGAACATCCGTACCGAGGTTCATGCCTCTCCCAGCAACTTCTCGATGTACGCCAGCGATTCGCGCGGTGTAAGTGCTTGCGCTCGGATGATTCCATATTGCGCCTCCAGTTCACGGACTGCTTTCCGCTCGGTGAGCAGGCCGCTGATACTGGCCACTTCCGCGTAAGCGATACGCCGCTGTCCCAGCGTTTCGATCAGTGTGAACGGCCCGCCGAGTCCCGCATGGTCATCACGGCACGTGGGCATGACCTGCACTTCTACGGTGCGTTTGTTGCCGATGAGCAGGATGTGCTCCAACTGCCCGCGCAGCACGTCGCTGCCGCCGACGGGGCGGTCCAACACCACCTCTTCGATGACGAAACTCATCAAGGGCGGAGACTTACGGGCAAAAATGTCCTGGCGGGCAAGTCGTGCGGCAACTCGCTGCTCGACCGTCTCCTCGTCGAGCGAAGGCCGCCGCATCGCGAACACCGCCCGCGCGTACTCCTCCGTCTGCAACAGGCCATTCACGAGGTGGGTGTCATAGACGTGCAGTTCGACGGCCTCGGCTTCGAGTTGCACGTACTGCCGGGCGAACCCCGGATACCTGGCCTTCCCCACCTCCCCCTTCATCGCGGTCAGGACTCCGTTCCCGCCCACCACCCGATCCACCGCATCCACCATCTCGGGCTTCGGGATACGCCGCCCCTGCTCGACCGCGGCGACCTGCGCCTCCCCGTACCCGACGTGCGCGCCCAGTTCCGCCTGGGTGAGACCGGCGGCCTCGCGCAGCAGCTTCATCTGGCGCCCGAAACACCGCAGGAACCCGTTCCCCGCGTCCACGCCGTCCACCGTGTCCACCCCGTCCGTACGGGAGACCCCGCCCGTCAGATCCACGTCCACCACCGACCCTCGCCCGACTGTTCAGCTTCCTTCACAGTCGGGCCGATTCCCGTCCTCAGGGGGCGATTCGGCCGGACGTTTCCCCATACGGGTGACCCGACCCCGGCACCCCCGACAACCGCCCCACCCGCCCCGACAGCCCCCCGCCGTAGCGCTCCACACCCTGGCGACAGTGACCCGGACCACGCCACCGTCGAGTCATGGCCCCCCTGACGCACAGCGCCACCTCCACGACCTTCGAGCTGCGGTTCGCCTCCACGCCACGCGGCGCCCGCCTCGCCCGTCGACTCGCCTCGTACCGCCTGGACTCCTGGGGGCACGGGTACGGCTCCGAGGCCAACGAGGCGACGACCCTCGTCGTGGCCGAACTCGCCTCCAACGCCGTCACCCACGGCCGCGTCCCCGGCCGCGACGCCCTGCTACGGCTGACCAGGACGGACGACCGGCTGCGAGTCGAAGTCGCCGACACCCGGGGCGAGCGCCACCCGGCCGTCGGCCCGGGCACGGCGGACACCGAAACGGGCCGAGGCCTGCTGATCGTCGAGGCACTGGCCGAAACATGGGGCGTGACACCCCGCACCGGCGCTCCGGGCAAGACGGTGTGGGCGGTGCTTCACTTCGGACACCCCAGCAACCCGGCGACGGCATGAGCGGAACACCGAGCCCTCACAAGAGCATGCGGCACAGATTCAGCACGGGGCGGACGAAGGGGCCGACTCCCCGGAGGAGCCGACCCCGTCCGACCTGTGTGTCCGCCAGATCGGCGACTGGTGGTACGTCACCCGCTACACGTTGAACCTGAACTCCACCACGTCCCCGTCCCGCATCACATACTCCTTGCCCTCCATGCGCGCCTTGCCCTTGGCGCGGGCCTCGGCGACCGAGCCCATCTCGACCAGGTCCTCGAAGGAGATGACCTCGGCCTTGATGAAGCCCTTCTGGAAGTCGGTGTGGATGACGCCGGCGGCCTCGGGAGCGGTGGCGCCCCTCTTGATCGTCCAGGCGCGGGATTCCTTGGGGCCGGCCGTCAGGTACGTCTGCAGGCCCAGGGTGTCGAAGCCGACGCGGGCGAGCGTGGCCAGGCCCGGCTCCTGCGCGCCCACCGACTCCAGCAGCTCCATGGCGTCCGCCTCGTCCAGCTCGGCGAGGTCCGCCTCCAGCTTGGCGTTGAGGAAGATCGCCTCGGCGGGGGCGACCAGGGCGCGCTGCTCGTTCTTGAAGTCCTCGTCGACCAGCTCGTCCTCGTCCACGTTGAACACGTAGAGGAACGGCTTCGTGGTGAGCAGGTGCAGGTCGTGCAGCAGTTCGTTGCGTTCGGTGCCCTGGACGATGCCGTGTGCGAAGAGCGTGTCGCCCTTCTCCAGGATCTCCTTGGCCTCCTCGACCGCCTTCACCTTCGGCTCGAGTTCCTTCTTGATCCGCGATTCCTTCTGGATCCGGGGAAGGACCTTCTCGACCGTCTGGAGGTCGGCCAGGATCAGCTCGGTGTTGATCGTCTCGATGTCGTCCTTCGGCGAGACCTTGCCGTCCACGTGGACGACGTTCTCGTCCTTGAAGGCCCGGATGACCTGGCAGATCGCATCGGACTGGCGGATGGTCGCGAGGAACTTGTTGCCCAGGCCCTCGCCCTCCGACGCGCCGCGCACGATGCCGGCGATGTCCACGAAGTCGACGGTCGCCGGGGCGACCCGCTGCGAGTCGAAGATCTCGGCCAGTTTGCCGAGACGGGCGTCGGGGACGCCGACCACGCCGACGTTCGGCTCGATCGTGGCGAACGGGTAGTTGGCCGCCAGCACGTCGTTCTTGGTCAGGGCGTTGAACAGGGTCGACTTGCCGACATTCGGCAGACCGACGATTCCGATCGTGAGCGACACGTTGCGACTTCCCGTACGTGAGGAGGGGGACGGACTGGCAGGGTGGCCGGACACGGCCTGGGCCGATCCACCAGTCTACGGCGTGCCGCATCCCTACCGGCGACCCGTCGAACGCCTGGCCAAGGGGACCGTCGGCGTGTCTGACGGGTGATTCGGCACATTAACCGACCTAAGTTGGTCCAGTGGAGCAACCCAGGACGCGACCCGCACAGTACGGACCGCAGGGCGGCCGACCGCCGCTGCCCCCGCTGCCCCCGCAGACTGACCGGGCTGCGGGCGGCCCGCCCCGCCCCGCCCCTGGCACCCCGGGCCCGGCCGCCCCCAGAGAAACCGGCGGCAGTGGCGGCGGCATCCGCAGTCGTAACGCCGGCGGCCCCGGTCCCCGCCTCGCCGCCCTCCTCGACCGGCTGCCCGCGGTGCCCCCCGGGCTCGCCCGCCACCTCCGCCGTCTCCGTCACCGCTTCCCCGACCCCCGCCTGACCGGCCTCGGGAGCGGACTGTTCTGCGTCGCCGTGATGCTCCTGCTCGGCCTGCTCGATCAGCTGCTGTTCGGTTCGCTCACCGTCTACGGCGTGCTGTTCGTGCCGGTGTGCGCGCTGACCTCGGTGTGGGTGCGGCCCAGCGATCTGCCGACCGCGCCCGTCGCCGTACCGATCGCCTTCGCGCTGGGGCTGCTGCCCGTGGCACCGCGCGGGGACGGGGCCGGCGACCGGCTGATGGGGATCGTGACGGCGCTGGCCACGGAGGCGGGCTGGCTGTACGGCGGGACGCTCGTCGCCGGCGTGATCGTGATCGCCCGCCGGATCCGCCTGGTCCGCCGCCGCACCGCCGCGCGCAACCGCGCCACCGCCTCACCCCCGTGACCGCGCGCCCCGCCGCCCGAGGACGCACGAGGGCGCGGCACACCGGCCACGCCCCCTGCCGCTCGCCCGTCCTACGGGCTCGCCCACTACCGTTCCTCCGCCGCCCGCATCGCCGCCCCCACGATCCCCGCGTTGTTCTGCAACTGCGCCGGGACGATCTCCGCCTTGATGCCCTCGATGTGGTGCAGGAACTTGTGGGACTTGCGGCTGACGCCGCCGCCGATGATGAACAGTTCCGGGGAGAACAGCATCTCGACGTGGGCGAGGTACTTCTGGACCCGGTGCGCCCAGTCCTCCCAGGACAGGTCGTGGTCGTCCCTGGCCTTGCTGGAGGCGCGCTTCTCCGCGTCGTGGCCGTGCAGTTCGAGGTGGCCCAGCTCGGTGTTCGGCACGAGGGTGCCGTCGATGAAGAGGGCGCTGCCGATGCCCGTACCGAAGGTCAGCAGGAAGACCGTGCCCCGGCGGCCGCGCCCGGCACCGAAGTGCATCTCGGCGACGCCCGCCGCGTCCGCGTCGTTGACCACGGTGACCGGCAGGCCCCCGAGACGGTCGCTCAGCAGGGCTCCGGCGTCCACGTCGACCCAGGACGCGTCCACGTTCGCCGCGGTGCGGATCGTGGCACCGTCGGTCACCACGCCCGGGAAGGTGATGCCGACGGGGCCCGTCCAGCCGTAGTTCTCGACGACCTGCCGCACGCCGTCGGCCACCCCGTCCGGCGTCGCCGGGTGCGGGGTGAGCACCTTGAAGCGCTCCTGGGCGAGGTCGCCCCGCTCCAGATCGACCGGGGCACCCTTGATCCCGGACCCGCCGATGTCCACACCGAAGATCTGCATGGTCCTACGTTACGACCATGACCACGGCGTACGACGGACAGTCACCGATCCCGGTACGTCACTCCGCCGCGACGGCCGAAGCACCCGCGGGGCCCGCCCCGCCCCGCTCCGCCACCAGCGTCGCCGCCTCCTCGCGCAGGTCGCGGCGCAGTTCCTTGGGCAGCGAGAAGGTGATGGACTCCTCGGCGGCCCTGACGATCTCGACGTCCTCGAAACCGTGCCGGGCCAGCCGGTCCAGGACCTGCTCGACCAGCACCTCCGGCACGGACGCGCCCGAGGTGACCCCGACCGTGGTGACGCCCTCCAGCCAGGCCTCGTCGATCTCGTCGGCGAAGTCGACCAGGTACGCCTCGCGGGAGCCCGCGAGCTTGGCGACCTCGACCAGCCGCTTGGAGTTGGAGGAGTTGCGGGAGCCGACCACGATGACCAGCTCGGCCTCGGCGCCCATCTGCTTCACGGCGAGCTGCCGGTTCTGCGTGGCGTAGCAGATGTCGTCGCTGGGCGGCGAGACGAGCTGCGGGAACTTCCCCTTCAGCGCGTCCACCGTCTCCATGGTCTCGTCCACGGAGAGCGTGGTCTGGGAGAGCCAGACGACCTTGGACGGGTCGCGGACCTCGACCTTCGCCACGTCTTCGGGGCCGTCCACGAGCTGGATGTGGTCGGGGGCCTCGCCGGAGGTGCCGATGACCTCCTCGTGGCCCTCGTGGCCGATGAGGAGGATGTCGTAGTCCTCGTTGGCGAAGCGGACGGCTTCCTTGTGGACCTTGGTGACGAGCGGGCAGGTCGCGTCGATGGTGGCGAGCCGGCCCTGCCTGGCCTCGTCGTGGACGGTCGGTGCCACGCCGTGCGCCGAGAACATCACGATGTTGCCCGGCGGCACCTCCTCCGTCCGCTCGACGAAGACGGCGCCCTTCTTCTCCAGGGTCTGCACGACGTACTTGTTGTGGACGATCTCGTGCCGGACGTAGACGGGGGCCCCGTACTGCTCGAGGGCCTTCTCGACGGCGATCACGGCGCGGTCCACACCCGCGCAGTAGCCCCGGGGGGCGGCGAGCAGGACACGGCGGCCGGGCGAAGCAGTCATGCGGACATCGTAAGGCCGCGGGCCCCGCCCCGAAGATCGCGGCCCGTTTCGCCGGGAGGTCCCCGGGGCGCCTGCCGTCGGGCCCGGGGCCTGTCAGTGGCTGCGGCTACGCTCGCGGCATGGCTCTCAACACGTCCGCGGAAGCGCCGCTGCCCGTCGGTGAGGTGTCGCGCCTCATCGGCGGCTGGATCGACCGGCTCGGGGCGGTCTGGGTCGAGGGGCAGATCACGCAGCTGTCGCGCAGACCGGGCGCGGGCGTGGTGTTCCTGACGCTGCGCGACTCGTCGTACGACATCTCCGTGGGCGTGACCTGCTTCCGGCAGGTGTTCGACGCGGTCGCGGACGTCGTGGGCGAGGGCGCGCGCGTGGTGGTGCACGCGAAACCCGAGTGGTACGCGCCGCGCGGGCAGTTGTCGCTGCGGGCCGTCGAGATACGGCCCGTCGGGGTCGGGGAGCTGCTTGCGCGCCTGGAGCAGCTGAAGAAGTCGCTCGCGCGGGAGGGGCTGTTCGACGCAGGGCGCAAGAAGCCGCTGCCGTTCCTGCCGCAGTTGGTGGGGCTGGTGTGCGGCCGGGCCTCGGCGGCCGAGCGGGACGTCCTGGAGAACGCCCGGCACCGCTGGCCCGCCGTCCGTTTCGAGGTGCGCAACGTCGCGGTGCAGGGGGTGCACGCGGTGCCGCAGGTCGTGCGGGCCGTGAAGGAGCTCGACGCGCTGGACGAGGTCGACGTGATCGTCGTGGCACGCGGCGGCGGCAGCGTGGAGGACCTGCTGCCGTTCTCCGACGAGCAGGTGGTGCGCGCGGTCGCGTCGTGTCGTACGCCGGTGGTGTCCGCGATCGGGCACGAGCCGGACAACCCGCTGCTGGACCACGTGGCGGACGTGCGCGCCTCCACCCCCACCGACGCGGCGAAGCGGGTCGTACCGGACGTGGGCGAGGAGTACGAACGGGTGCGGATGCTGCGGGACCGGGCGAGGCGCTGCGTGGTGGCGTATCTGGAGCGGGAGGAGCGCGGGCTCGCGCACGCGCTGGCCCGCCCGTCGATGGAGGACCCGCACCGCATGGTCGACACGCGGTCCGAGGAGGTCACGGCGCTGCTCGACCGCGGCCGGCGCTGTCTGCGGCACCAGCTGGACCGGGCCGACTCGGAGCTGTCGCACACGCACGCGCGCGTGGTGGCCCTCTCCCCCGCCGCGACCCTGAAGCGGGGGTACGCGGTGCTGCAGCGGTCGGACGGGCACGCGGTGCGCGACCCGGCCGAGGTGGCGTCCGGGGAGGCACTGCGCGCCCGGGTCTCGGAGGGCGAGTTCTCCGTACGGGTCGACACGTGAGCCTTGGGGGCCGACCCGCGAGTCGTACGCGGGGGCGCCCCGCGTGGGACGGGTCGACGCGCGGAGGTGAGCACGCGGCCCTGGTGGCCGGGTGCGGGGCGGTGCATAGGGTGAGTGAATGACCAGCGAGGTGGAGAACGTGGCGGAACCGGCGGCCGTGACCGAGGCGCTCGGGTACGAGCAGGCCAGGGACGAGCTGATCGAGGTCGTACGGCGCCTGGAGGCGGGCGGTACGACGCTGGAGGAGTCCCTGGCGCTGTGGGAGCGGGGCGAGGAGCTGGCCCAGGTGTGCCGGCGCTGGCTGGACGGGGCGCGGGCGCGGCTGGACGCGGCGCTGGCCGAGGAGACGAAGGCCGGCGGGGAGGGCGGGTAGCCGGGGCGGCGGCGCACGCCTGTGACGTCAGCCACCCCGACAAGACCTTTTGTTGAACATTGAACTTCCATGTCGTACTGTCGATGCCGTCAACCGATCTTCGGACCCGACAGCGAGAAAGTGCAGACATGTCCCTCGTTCTTGACCCCGCCACCCAGGACCTGCTGTTCCGCGAGGCCCGCACCGCGAACACCTTCACCGACGAGCCGGTGACCGACGAGCAGGTCCAGGCGATCTACGACCTGGTCAAGTACGGTCCGACGGCCTTCAACCAGTCGCCGCTGCGCATCACTCTGGTCCGCTCGCCGCAGGCACGCGAGCGCCTGGTCACACACATGGCCGAGGGCAACCGGGCCAAGACGGCCACCGCCCCGCTGGTCGCGATCCTCGCCGCGGACAACGAGTTCCACGAGGAGCTGCCGCAGCTCTTCCCGCACTTCCCGCAGGCCAAGGACGCGTTCTTCGCCGAGCGCCCGGTCCGCGAGAGCTCCGCGACGCTGAACGCCGCCCTCCAGGCCGCGTACTTCATCGTCGGCGTCCGCGCCGCCGGTCTCGCCGCCGGCCCGATGACGGGCTTCGACTCCGAGGGCGTCCGCAAGGAGTTCCTGGACGACGACCACACCCCCCTGATGGTCGTCAACATCGGCCGGCCGGGCCCCGACGCCTGGTTCCCGCGCTCCCCGCGCCTGGCCTACGACGAGGTCGTCACCACCGTCTGACCTCGCCCGCGCACCCGCGCCCCGCGCACCCGAGAGGCCCCCGGCTCACCGAGCACGGGGGCCTCTGCGCGTCCGTGACGCCGCACCGCGCACGTCGTCTCCGGGCCTGCGTCACGCACCGCGCCTACTTCATCTCCAGCGCCTTCGCCATCGTCGTCAGCCGACCGAACGAGGCCGTGCCCGCAACGACCGTCGTCTCGCCGTCGTCGCCCTTCAGCACCAGCGCGTCGTACCGGCCGCCGCTGTACCGGGTCCACGTACGGCCGTCGATCTCGTCGGTCGCGCCGGTCGCCTCCGAGCCGTGCGTCGCGTCGTCGACGAACGCCGCGCGCTTGCCCGTCGACTGCTCGATCACCACGTACTGCCCGTCCGGGTCGTGGAAGCCCAGGTGCCACTGGGCGGAGTGGTCGCCCTCGAAGCGCACCGACGTCGGCTTCCAGCTCACCGGCAGCCCCTCGGGCGCGGCCACCGGGTACGGCGCCGCCCTGCGTGCCGTGAGCAGCTCGACGCGGTAGTCCACCCGCTCGACGGCCGGCGTCTGGTCGTCGTCGTGCGGGATGAAGAGGTACACCAAGCCCGCCGCGAGCAAGATGACTCCCAGGGACAGAACCATGTCCAGGGTTGACTTCTGCTTGCCTTTGCTACCTGCCACAGCGCCTATCGTCGCAGGTGCCCGGCCCGCTCATCCGTGGGGTCCCCTGCTCATTCTGTCGGCCTGCCGTTAGAGTCGGGCACAACACCCTCATCCGGCCGTCGTCGTACAGAAAGGTGCGCACCGATGACCGAGCATCATCATCTGCCGTCCGAACTGGACGTGCCCTCCGAGGCTCCCGACCGCAACCTCGCCCTCGAGCTGGTCCGCGTCACCGAGGCCGCGGCGATGGCCGCCGGCCGCTGGGTGGGCCGCGGGGACAAGAACGGCGCCGACGGTGCCGCGGTACGCGCCATGCGGACCCTCGTCTCCACCGTGTCCATGAACGGTGTCGTCGTCATCGGCGAGGGCGAGAAGGACGAGGCCCCGATGCTCTTCAACGGGGAGCGCGTCGGCGACGGCACGGGCCCCGAGGTCGACATCGCCGTCGACCCGATCGACGGCACCACACTGACCGCCAACGGCATGACGAACGCGATCGCCGTCCTCGCGGCCACCGAGCGCGGCGCGATGTTCGACCCGTCGGCCGTGTTCTACATGGACAAGCTGGTCACGGGCCCCGAGGCCGCCGACTTCGTCGACATCAACGCGCCCGTGGCCGTGAACATCCGGCGGGTCGCCAAGGCCAAGCGGTCCACACCCGAGGACGTCACCGTCGTCATCCTGGACCGGCCGCGTCACGAGGGGCTCATCGCCGAGGTGCGGGAGACCGGCGCCCGGATCAAGCTGATCTCGGACGGCGACGTCGCCGGCTCGATCCTGGCGCTGCGCGAAGGCACCGGCATCGACCTGCTGCTCGGCGTCGGCGGCACCCCCGAGGGCATCATCTCGGCCTGCGCCGTGAAGTGCCTGGGCGGCACCATCCAGGGCAGGCTGTGGCCCAAGGACGACGAGGAGCGGCAGCGGGCGGTCGACGCCGGGCACGACCTGGACCAGGTGCTCAGCACCGACGACCTGGTCCGCGGCGACAACGTGTTCTTCGCGGCGACCGGCATCACCGACGGTGAGCTGCTGCGCGGGGTGCGCTACCGCTCCGAGACGGCGACGACGTCGTCGATCGTGATGCGGTCGCGGTCCGGCACGGTACGGCGGATCGACTCCGAGCACCGGCTGAGCAAGCTGCGGGCGTACAGCGCGATCGACTTCGACCGGGCCAAGTAGCACCGGGCCGGGCGGCGCCGGGCCGTGTCACACCGGGGCCCGGCCCGCCGGGGCACGCGACGGGCCACGTAACTCCGCGAGGCGCAGTTACCCACCAGAGAAGGGGCACCCCCTGTGCGGGCGCTTTCTAGGGGTCGTTGCAACACGTGGTCGTGTTGATCAGGCCGCGAGCAGTTTAGACAGACGCTCGGCTGGGGTTTCCCAGCCGAGCGTT
>NZ_JBEXVL010000036.1:0-52743 GCF_040638805.1 Streptomyces sp. NPDC005925
GCTGATGGCCGACCAGCTCGACAAGGCCGTCGAGCAGCACGGCAAGGGCGACCTCCAAGCCCTCCTCACCGGCGGCGACACCTGGACCGTCGTCGGCTGAATCACCACCGCACGCACGCGGCACGCGCCCCGGCGCAGCCGCAGGCCCGGACGCCTCAGGGTGTCCGGGCCTCGTCGTATGCCCGGCGGGCCCGTTCCACGTCCGCCATGCGCCGCTCGGTCCACCCCGCCAGCGCCCGCACCTGCTCGGCGGCCTCCCGGCCGAGGCCGGTGAGGGAGTAGTCGACGCGGGGCGGGATGACGGGGTGGGCGTCGCGGTGGACCAGACCGTCGCGCTCCAGGGTCTGCAGGGTCTGCGTCAGCATCTTCTCGCTGACGCGGCCGATCGCGCGGCGCAGCTCACTGAAGCGGTGGGGGCGCTCCAGCAGCCGGATCAGGACGAGGACGCCCCAGCGACTGGTGACGTGCTCCAGCACCAGCCGGTGCGGGCACAGCTTCTCCCGCTCCTCGGCCCGTTTCCCAGTCTCGACTCGTTTCCCGGCCTCGACTGGTTTCCCGGCTCCGGCTCTTTTCGCCGGTTCGGCCCTACTCACGCTTACCGTCATGTCAGTACCTTACTTCAAAGTGGGTACTTTCTTTCAGTTAGCGCGGCTTCTAGGGTTAGTGCACACCCACCCCCGAGGAGTGCACAGATGAGCATCGTCGTCACCGGCGCCACCGGAAAGCTCGGCCGCCTGGTCGTGTCACAGCTGCTGGAGAAGGTCCCGGCCGGGCAGATCACGGCCGTCGTACGGGACCGGGCGAGGGCCGCCGGCCTCGCCGACCGCGGGGTGCGGCTCGCCGTCGCCGACTACAACGCGCCCGAGACCTTCGACGGCCTGTTCGCGCCGGGCGACAAGGTGCTGCTGATCTCCGGCAACGAGTTCGACAAGGACCGCGTCGGCCAGCACAAGGCCGTCCTCGACGCCGCGAAGGCCGCCGGCGTCGCCCTGTTCGCGTACACCAGCGCCCCCGGCAGCCTGACCGCCGCGCTGGCCGACGACCACCGGGGCACGGAGGAGGCGATCCTCGCCTCGGGCGTGCCGTACGTGCTGCTGCGCAACGGCTGGTACCACGAGAACTACACCGAGCAGCTCGCCCCCGTCCTGGAGCACGGCGTCGTGGCGGCGGCGGCCGGCGAGGGCCGCGTGTCCTCCGCCGCGCGCGCCGACTACGCGGCCGCCGCCGTCGCCGTACTGACCGGCGAGGGGCACGAGAGGCGGACGTACGAGCTGGGCGGCGACGAGGCGTGGAGCTTCGCCGAGTACGCGGCCGAGCTGAGCCGGCAGACCGGCAAGGAGATCGTCTACCGGCCCGTCTCCCCCGACGAGCTGACCGGGATCCTCACCGGCGCCGGGCTGCCGGAGCCGTTCGCGGCGGTCCTCGCGGGCGTGGACGCGTCCATCGCGAAGGGCGAGCTGGTGGTCGGCTCCGGCGACCTGTCCCGGCTGACGGGACGCCCCGCCACGCCGCTCGCGGAGTCGATCGCGGACGCGCTCGCCCGCTGACACCCGGAGCCCCGCCCCTCGCGGTGACAGGCCTGCGCGGGACTTCCCGCACGCCCACGCAACGTCCACGACGCCGTTACGGAGCGTGGCCCCGGGGTGCCGGTCCCGTACTGGATTGCTGAACTCCTGTTCGGCGACTGTGTGCGCGACTACGCTGTGCCGCAGTCACGGGCTGTCACGGGGCTGTCGGAGGCAGGCGGATGGGGGAGCCGATATTCGGCGTGCTGGGCCCGCTCCAGGTACGGGGGCGGGCCAGGGATGCGCCCGTGCCGCTGGGCGGCCCCAAGCCGCGCGCGGTACTCGCCACACTGCTGCTGCAGCCCGGGGCGTTCGTGTCGCTGGACGTGCTGACGGAGGTCCTGTGGCCGGGCGGCGCGCCACGCTCGGCGGTGGCCAACGTCCGCACCTACGTACGCGCGTTACGCCGGGCCCTGACGGCCGCGGGCGTCGCCACCGACGGGCTGCGCACCCTCCCGGCGGGCTACGCTCTGGACGTGGACCCCGGCGACCACGACATGCCGCTCTTCGAGGAGCTGCTGGACGGTGCCCGCGCGGCCCGCGACCGGGGCGACGACGACACCGCCCTGCGCGGCTACGACACGGCCCTCGCGCTGTGGCGGGGCGGCGTCCTCCAGGACCTGCCCTCCAGCGTGGTGTGGGATCCCGTACTCACCCGGATCGAGGAGCTGCGGTCCCTCGCCGTGGACGAGTGCCTCCAGGTGCGGCTGCGGCTGGGCGACTACCCGCCACTCATCGCCGACCTGCGGAAACGGCTCACCGAGGACCCGCTGCGCGAGGACCTGTGGCAGATGCTGGTGCGCGCGCTGCACGGCGCGGGGCGCGTCACGGAGGCGCGGGCCGCCTACGCGGAGGCAGAGCGGGTCCTCGCCGCCGAACTCGGCGTGGCACCCGGCGCCCCGCTGCGCGCCACCGGGGAGGAGATCAACGGGCACGGGCACGTGGCGCGGCGCCGCACGGTCCCCCCGGCGCCGGTGTGCCAACTGCCCATGGACGTGCCGGACTTCACGGGCCGCGACGCGGAGGTCGCCGCTCTGGAGGAGCTGCTGTCCGGTGCCGGGCGGCGGCCGGTCGTCGCCGTCGTGTCGGGGCAGCCGGGGTCGGGGAAGTCCACGCTGGTCGTCCATGTGGCGCACCGGGTGCGCCACATGTTCCCGGACGGGCAGCTCTTCGTGGATCTGGGCGGCATGTCCGACCGGCCCCGGGAGGCGGCCGACGTGCTCGCCGAGATGCTGCGCGGCCTCGGCGTCATCGACAACGCCATGCCGGCCGAGCCCGGCGAGCGGGCCGCGCTGCTGCGCTCCCGGCTGGCCCAGCGGCGCGTCCTGATCGTCCTGGACGACGCGGCGACCGGCGCCCAGGTACGCCCCCTGCTGCCGGGCACCGGGGGCTCCGCCGTGCTGGTGAGCTCGCGCCGCAGGATGCCGTCCCTGCCCGCGCAGCAGTGCCCGCTCGGTGTGATGCGGCGTGACGAGGCCCGCGCGCTGCTCGGCCGGATCGTGGGCGAGGACCGGCTGAGCGTGGCCGGTGCGGACGCCGACCGGGTGCTCACCGGCTGCGGCTCGCTGCCGCTGGCCGTCCGGATCGCCGGTGCCCGGCTGGCCAACCGGCCCGGCTGGACCGTCGGCGCGCTGGCCGACTTCCTGCACGACGAGCGGGGCCGGCTGGACCAGTTGCAGACGGGCGAGCTGGAGGTGCGGGCGAGCGCCGAGCTGAGCTACCGGCATCTGCCCGCGCAGGCGGCCACGGCCTTCCGCGCGTTCGGCCGTCTGCCGGACGAGGCGGTACCGGGCTGGCTCGTGACGGTCGCGATGGGCCGTCCGAAGGAGCCGGCTGCGGTGCCGGGTCATCCGGGCCGGTCGCACCATCCGGCCCGGATGACCCGCGCGACCCGGCCGGGCCAGTCGGACCGCTCCGACCAGCCCGACCAGCGCAACCGGCCGAACCACCTGAGCCGGCCGGACCATCCGGACCGGGTGCTGGAGACCCTCGTCGACGAGCACCTGGTGGAGGTGGTGGGCACCGATCCGCTCGGCCTCCAGCGCTACCGCATGCACGACCTGCTCCGCATCTACGCGCGGGAACTGGCCGAGGGGGACGCGCCGGACGTGTGGCGCGAGCGGGGCCTGGCGACCGTGGACGCGCTGATCGCGCTGGCCCGCTGCGCGAACGCGGCGATGCCCACGCGTTTCCTCGGGGTGCTCGGCGAGGCGGTGCCGCTGCCGGGCCCGGCAGCCGCCCTGGCCCGCGCCGTACGGGCGAAGCCCATCGAGTGGTTCGAGAGCGAACGCCGCGTCCTCGTCACCACGGTGGAGTCCGCGCTGCGCCTCGGCGAGCACGCACGCGCCGCCGACCTGGCCGTCGAACTGGCCGGTTTCTTCGACATGCGCGGCTACTACGGCGACTGGCTGCGCACCCACCGCCTCGTCCTCGACGCCGTACCCGCCCCCGCCGACGCGCGTTCCGCCGCCCTGCTGCGCAACCTCGGCCAACTGCACCTCTACCAGGACCGGTACGCCGACGCGCTCGCCGCGTTCACCCGGTCGCGGGAGGTGTTCGCCGCCCTCGGCCACCGCTCGGGCGAGGCCGTCGCAGGTCTCGGCACGGGCTCGGTGCACCGGGTGACGGGCGACCTCGACGCCGCCCTGCAGTCCTTCACCGAGGCCCTGCACGCCTCCCGCGCCGCGGGCGACCGGCACTGGGAGGCCGTCGCGGACAACGCGATCGCCTCGGTGTGGCTGGAGCGGGGCGCCCCCGACTCCGCCGCGCCCTGGCTCACGCACGCGCTCGCCCTGTCCCGCGACGTCGGCGACCGGCACCGCGAGGCGCAGGTCCGCCGCCGTATCGCCGTACTGCACGAGCTGCGCGGGGAACCGCAGGTGGCGCGGGCCGAGCTGGAGCGGGCGCTGGGCATCTTCGACGAGCTGACCGACACGCACTGCGCGGCGTACGTGCAGCAGAGCATCGGGGAGCTGTGCCTCCGGCAGGGCGACGCGGGCCAGGCGTCGGCCCTGCTGGTGGGCGCGCTGGCGGTGCAGCAGCAGCTCGGCGACCGGCGCGCGGAGGCGCGGGTGGCGTGCCTGCTGGGGGAACTGCACCACGCGACGGGCCGCAAACAGACCGCCCGCCGCTACTTCCACCGGTCCCTGTCGGCCTGGCGCCGCCTCGATGTACGCGACCAGGCGGAACTGGTGGACGCGAAGCTGCGGTCGCTGCGCTGACAGGTGTGCGCCGAACGGGCGGAGGAGGGGGGTCGCGGCGGGGCCGCCGCCTCCCCCGCCGCGGGGATCAGCAGTTGTTGCTGGTCTGGTACCGCGTGGTGTAGTCGGGGTACGAGACGCCCTGGACGACGGCGGTGACGACGCTGCCGTTGAGGATCTGCTCGTAGTGCAGGTGCGGCGAGAGGGTGTAGAGCGCGGAGGTCGCGCCGACGGTGCCGATGGTCTGGCCGCGCGAGACGCTGGCGCCGACACCCACGTCGCGGGTCTTCAGGTGCGCGTACCGGGTGCGCCAGCCGTCGCCGTGCCCGATGACGATGGTGTTGCCGTAGCCGGTGTTCGTCGCGTAGTACGACTCCAGGACGGTGCCGCCGGCGCTGGCGAGGACGCGACGGCCCAGGTCGTCCGGGGTGCCGTTGGCGTCGTAGTGGTTCCAGTCGATGGAGTGGGCGGGGTCGTGGCCCGACCAGTTGGCGCCGCGCCAGGTCTGGTTGCAGACGAAGGGCATGCGGAACGCCGGGCGGGCAGCCACGAGCTCGGTCCCGGCGGACGCCGGCTCCGACGCGGCGGTGGCGGCGGGGGCCGCGGCCACCAGCGCGGTCAGGCCGAACAGGGCCGCGAGTATGCGACGGCCGTGCCTCATACGTCTCTGCATGGTTCCTCCGTAGATCGCCGAGGGGACTGGTGGCGATTGAAGGAGGCCGGCATACAAAGCGGATACAAGCCGGTGCGCCGGGGGGAGCGGGCGGAGCCGCGCCCCCCGGCGGGGGCGGGTGCCGCGACCGCACGAGACCGTCATGACCGTATGCCGATACGGACATGACACACGAGGCGGGGCGGCGTTACCTTCGGGGGAATTGCACGCGTGTGCGGGCCGGGCGGCGAGGCGGGCGGGGAGCCGGACGACGGGCCAGGCGGGAAGAGGGAGGTGCCCGTGACCGGGAAGCCGAGGAGCGAGCGGCACACAGGACTGCTGAACGGCATCGCGGCCTACGGGATGTGGGGCCTCGTGCCCCTGTTCTGGCCCCTGCTGAAGCCGGCCGGCGCGGCGGAGATCCTCGCGCACCGCATGGTGTGGTCCCTGCTCGTCGTGGCCGTCGCGCTGCTGGTACTGCGCCGCCGCTGGTCGTGGGCCGGGGAGCTGGTGCGCCAACCGCGCCGCCTGGCCCTGATCACGCTCGCGGCGGCGGTCATCACGGTCAACTGGGGCCTGTACATCTGGTCGGTGAACACGGGCCACGTCGTGGAGGCCTCGCTGGGCTACTTCATCAACCCGCTGGTCACGATCGCGATGGGCGTGCTGCTGCTGAAGGAACGCCTGCGCCCCGCCCAGTGGGCGGCGGTCGGCATCGCCCTCGCCGCCGTCGCCGTCCTCACCGTCGGCTACGGCAGACCGCCGTGGATCTCCCTCGCGCTGGCCTCCTCGTTCGCGACGTACGGCCTGGTGAAGAAGAAGGTCAACCTCGGCGGCATCGAGTCCCTGACCGCCGAGACGGCCGTCCAGTTCCTGCCCGCGCTGGCCTACCTGCTCTGGCTGGGCGGGCGCGACGACCTGACCTTCGGCTCGGAGGGCCCGGGCAACGCGGCACTGCTCGCCGCGACGGGCCTCGTCACCGCCCTCCCCCTGATCTGCTTCGGCGCGGCGGCGATCCGCGTACCGCTGTCCACGCTGGGTCTCCTCCAGTACCTGGCCCCGGTGTTCCAGTTCCTGCTCGGCATCCTGTACTTCCACGAGGAGATGCCGCCGGAGCGCTGGGCGGGCTTCGCCCTGGTGTGGCTGGCCCTGTCCCTCCTGACGTACGACGCGCTGCGCACGGCGCGGAGGGGGGCGCGGGCGCGGGCGGCGCTGCGGCTGCAGCAGGCCGTGTCGTCGGCGACGAGTGCCCCGCCGGTGACGGCGAAGGCGGAGGCGGGTACGGAGGCGGTGGAGGCGTAGGGCGGGCGCACGGGCCCGCCGGGCGGCCTGGCCCGGCCGAGTGTGCCCGCGCACATGCGGAGGCGGTAGCCCCCACCGGGGCCGCGGGTCGTCCCCAGGACACCGGACCCTCCCGCCTCCCGCGGTGGGCCGGCCCACCGCGGGAGGCAGCGGCCGCGATCCGCGCGACAGACGCTGTCTGCGCGACCTCCTACAACAGCCGTCCGGCCACGTCCACGACCGCTTCCAGCGCATCCGCCAACTGCGGCACGAAAGCCGCCAGCTCCTCGTCCGTGGCGGGCTCTTCGGAGTCGAGTACGGCGCGGACGACGGCGCTCAGCGCGTGGGCGCTCAGCACGTCGCTCTTGTCCGCCACGGCTTCCAGCATCCCGCCCGGGGCCGTGCTGACGTACACGCTCTTGCCGCAGTCGTCAGGGCCCACGTACCGGAAGTCCCCGTTCACGCCGACATCTCCGCCTCGTAGTCATGGCCCAGCGTCGCCGGCACGGCCGCCCATTGCCGTTCCCGCTGCAACCGCCGCTCCAGCTCCCGCTCCCACTCGATCAGGTACGGACGCACCAGCACCACGGCGTGACCGTCCAACGGGTCCGGGCACCGCGGCTCCGTACGACGCCGTACGGACCGAGATACGGGCGCTGCCCGGCTCGGCTTGGGTGCGGCGCGGTGCGTGCCTGCACCGGGCCACAGCAGACCGCACAGCCATCGCAGGAACAGCGCGACTAAAGTTCGCATCAGGTCGACTCCCAACCAGTCGGCTAGGCCCGGTTCGGAGAGTTCGCCGCTCTCCGGGTCGGGCCGATTTCATTCACCACTCTAACCTACTGCGGTAACGCGGTTCTGCGGTAGCAGATTCACGCGATCTCACACACGCTGATCACATGAAGTTCGACAGATCCAAGCCGTTGTGGCCACAACTCGCCGACCGGCTGCGCGCCCGGCTCGACGCCGGGGAGTGGAAGCCGGGGCAACAGGTCACGGGCACCGTGGCCATCGCCGCGGAGTACGGCGTCAGTCAGGCGACAGCGGCCAAGGCGGTGGCCGCGCTGCGACGAGAGGGCCGCGTCCACACGGTCCTCGGGAGCGGGACGTTCGTCGGCCCCGACCCGGAAGGCTGACCCCGCCAAGCACACCGGCGCATCCGCGGGCGAACCTCCGCTATGCGGACAGCGGGTCCCCCTGTCCGGATACCACCCCTTGACGTGTACACGGTCGTACCTCGACCATCCAGGGCACCTGTTCACTCGGAATCCCCAGGATTCCCCATGAATTCGGAGCCCCCCACATGAAGCTCCCCGTTTCCGGACGCGCCATGGCGGCAGCCGTCGTCGCGGCCACCACCCTGCTGGCCGGCGGCACCATCGCCGACGCGGCGACCGTGCCCCAGGGCGCCTCCGCGCCCCGGGTGGCCGCGGCGCCGGACATATCCCTCGCCAACGTCAAGGCGCACCTGACGCAGCTGCAGTCCATAGCCTCCGCCAACGGCGGCAACCGCGCGCACGGCCGCCCCGGCTACAAGGCGTCCGTCGACTACATGAAGGCCAAGCTGGACGCGGCCGGATTCACCACGACCGTCCAGCAGTTCACGTACTCCGGTGTCACCGGCTACAACCTCATCGCCGACTGGCCCGGCGGCGACGCCAACCAGGTGATCATGGCCGGATCACACCTCGACAGTGTCACCGCGGGCCCCGGCATCAACGACAACGGCTCCGGCTCGGCGGCCGTCCTTGAGACCGCGCTGGCGGTGTCACGGGCCCAGTACAGGCCCACCAAGCACCTGCGGTTCGCCTGGTGGGGCGCCGAGGAGCTGGGCATGGTCGGCTCCCGCAACTACGTCAACAGCCTTTCCACCGGCAGCCGTCAGACGATCAAGGGCTACCTCAACTTCGACATGATCGGTTCGCCCAACCCCGGCTACTTCGTCTACGACGACGACCCCACCATCGAGCAGACGTTCAAGGACTACTTCGCCGGCCTGGGCGTGCCCACGGAGATCGAGACCGAGGGCGACGGCCGTTCCGACCACGCGGCGTTCAAGAACGCGGGCATTCCGGTGGGCGGGCTGTTCACGGGCGCGGAGACCCGGAAGACGTCCGCGCAGGCCCAGAAGTGGGGCGGTACGGCGGGCGTGGCCTTCGACCGCTGCTACCACTCCTCCTGCGACACCACGTCCAACATCAACGACACCGCCCTCGACCGGAACAGCGACGCCCTCGCCCACGCCGTGTGGACCCTGTCGTCCTGAGCCGTCCCGAGGCGTCCTGAGCCGTTCCGGTCCATCCTGATGGCGCGATGCCGCTGCCGCCGCCGAACCTCCGTCGGCGGCGGCAGCCGGCCCTTCAGCCGTCCCTCGTCCCCCGCCCGTCCGTCAGACGCGGACGAGCGCGTCGTACCGCATCCAGCCCTCGCCGTCGGCCGCCGCGGCGGTACTGACACGCGCGTACGTGATGTTGTGCGTCGCGTCGACCCACGAGGCGTACTCGCAGCCGGGGCCGGGCGAGCCGACTATGTCCCCGGCCTGCTTGATCTTCACGATCGCGCTGTCCGGACGCGGGCTCTCGTACACGCCGGCCGTGGGCCACAAGACCTTGTAGTCGCAGCTGGACTGCGTCGTCGCGACGGCGCTCTGCGCGGTCACGAGCACACCGGCGGCGGACAGTGCGGTGGCAAGGGCCGTGGCGGTGAGGAGTCTTGAACGCATGGGTGCTTGTTCTCCCGAGTTGATGGTCAGTCAGGGCGCACAGAATGACAGGTCGTCCGGTGGCCCCGCTCACCGGCCTGCCCGATCCCGCCGGCCCCGGCGGAACCCGCGCCTAACCCCGCTCGGACCGGGCCGCCCGTTCTGCCCGGTCCGCCAGACGGATCATGCGTGAGCGGACGGGCTCCAGCTGGTCGATCTCCTCGGCCGCCGGACCGCCCCCCGCCGCGAGACCGGTCCACAGGTCGATCAGCTCGCGGCCCAGCTCCAGGCCCTGCGCCGGGTCGCGTACGGCACGCCAGGCGGTCGCCGCGCTCTGCACATTGCCGTACGCGGCCTCCGCGTCGCCCCGGCGGCGGTGCACGCCCGCCAGGTCGAGGGACAGGCGCAGGGCCCGGTACGGCTCCCCGGCCAAGTACGCGATGTACGCCGTGAGTTCCTGCAGCCGCAGCACCTCGGGGTGTTCCCCGCCCAGCGTCCTGGACGCCTCGGCGACCGTCTCCTCGGCCAGCCGCGCCGCCTCCTCCGTACGACCGCCCCGTACGGCGTCGTTGATCCGTCCCATCGGCCCGGCGAGCAGCGCGGGCACGGTGTCGTCGCCCGGCGCGGTAAGCGGCTCGTCCCCGAGCACCGCCTCCGCCACCGCGTCGAAACCCCGGGGTGGGGTGGGCTGGGGACCGGGGCCGATGCGCGCCGCCAGCGCCAGGTCGGGGGTGGGGACGGGGCGGAAGACGGGCGCCGTGGGCGCGGGCCGCGTCGGCGCCGGCGGCCCCTGGGCCGCCTGGGCATGTTCCGGCGTACGGGTGGGGTCGGGCGTACGGATGGAGTCCCGCGTACGGGTGGGGTCGGGCGTGCGGGCGGGGTCCGGCGTACCGATGGGACCCGGCGTACGAGTGGGGTCCGGCGTACCGATGGGACCCGGCGTACGAGTGGGGTCCGGCGTACCGATGGGACCCGGCGTGCGGGTGGGGTCCGGTACGGGGTCCATCCGGGGCGGCGGGCCGAACACTCCCGTCGGGGCGGCGACCGTCCCCGGCGGCGTGCCTGTGGAGGCGTACACGTCCTGGTCCTGCCCGGCGGCGTCCGCCCGCTGATCGGCGGCCCACCGCGGCAGGGGCCGGAGGCGGAAGGTGGGGGCCGGATCCTGGTGGGGGCGGGGCGTCTCGGACTCCGGTTCGGCGGGTGAGCGGGCCGGGGGCGGCGGCGCGGCCGGCTGCCGGTGCCCCTCAGCCGACTCCGTCCCCGGCTCCGGCACCGCCCGCATCGGAAAGGTCGGCGCCGGCTCCCTCACCGCCTCCCCGACGGACCGCAGCGCGTGGGTGCGCCGGTCAGGAGCCGGGACGGGCGGCACCCCCGGCGCGTCACCCGGCACAGCCGACGGCGGCGCCGACGGCGGCGCCGACGGCGGCGCGGGCTGCGGCGCGGGCTGCGGCGCGGACGACTCCCCGGGCCGCGTCGGCGCCGGGTCCCCCGTCAGGTGGCTCGAACCGTCCAGATCGACGCGCAGCGGGATCACGTACCCCATGCGGTCGTCGTGGATCGTGGCGAGGACCGGGTGGCCGGAGGTCACGGCCATGACGTGGAGGTAATTCAGGACGGCCTGCTGAATCTCCTGGCCCTCGGCCGGAACGACCGGCATGCCGCCCACCGACGCACCGGGCGTGGTCTCACCCGCGAGCCCGCCCCCCGCCCGCACGGGAACCGGTACGCGTACGTCGATCGGGGTCCGGGGAGCCGCGGAGTCCGCGTCACGCTGGTGGTCCCGCTGCTTCTCACGGCTGAGTCGAGACATCGTCCCCTCATTCTGGTGCGCCGGGGAGTCGCCGGTCGTCCGTACACCTGTCCCCGAGTCTCTCCGCTCGCGCGCGCTTCCCGCGTCACCGAGGTGTCACAGGCTCGTCCCAAGCCCCGCCCCGCCGCACCCCGCCACGCCGGGCCGCCGGCACACCGGGGGCCGGCCCGGCCCGCCCGGGCCATTCGATGCGTGTGCATATAATGCATACGCATCTTGATTTCCGTTCCCCTGGGGGCTCCCATGACCCGCCGCTTCCTCTTCGTGCTGGGCAGCAGTCGCAGTGACGGCAACACCGAGCTGCTCGCGCGCGCCGCCGCCGAACAGCTGCCGGACGACGTCGAGCAGGAATGGATCGACCTCGGCGAGCATCCGCTGCCCGACTTCGAGGACCTGCGGCACGACAGCGACCACGTCCGGCCCACCGAGGGCAGTACCGCCCTGCTGCTCGACGCCACGCTCGCGGCGACGGACCTCGTCATCGTCTCGCCGCTGTACTGGTACGCCGTGTCCGCGCCCACCAAGCGCTACCTCGATCACTGGTCGGGCTGGCTGCGCACGCCGGGCGTCGCATTCAAGGCGACCATGACGGGCCGCACCCTGTGGGGCGTCACCGCGCAGGCGCACACGCAGCACGAGGTCGCCGGGCCGCTGATCGGCACCCTGAACAACTCGGCGGCGTACCTGGGCATGCGCTTCGGCGGTGTCCTGCTCGGCAACGGCAGCAAGCCGGGCGACGTCCTGCACGACACGGAGGCACTGGCGCGCGCGAAGACGTTCTTCGCGCAGGACCCGCCCTTCGCCCGCTTCCCCTACGAGAGCCCGCGGCAGTAGAACGGAGAAAACGGAAGGCGCCGCCCGCCGGGACGGTCGGTACGAGACCGTCCACGGCGGGCGGCGCCCGCGGGATTCCAGTCCGCGGAATTCCCGCGGGGCTCAGTGCTCCGAGTTCGCCGCCTTCACGAGCGCGTCCTTCGTGACCGTACCCACGTAGGCCTTGCCGTCGTCGGTGATCAGGGCGTTGACCAGGCGGGTCCTGAAGACCGTGCCCGAGCCGAACTCGCCCTTCACCTTGTCGCCGAGCGAGTCGAGGAAGCCGCCGAACGCGCCCCGCTCACCGGCGCCACCCGCCTCGGAACCGGTGGGCATGCCCTTGCCGCCGGTGTCGAGGACGACGACCGAGTTCCAGCCCTTGCCGATGACCTCCGGGCCGCCTTCATGCCCGTCACGCCCGCCGCGTTCCTTGTCTGACTGCCTGCCCGGCGCCCCGTGGCGCTTCGGCGCGTCCTTGGCGTCGTCCTCGGTGACCTTGGCACCCTTGGGAGGCGTGAAGTCGAAGGCGGACGCGGCCGGCCGGGCGAAGTCGACCTTGGTGAAGCCCGCGTCCACGACCGCAGCGCCGCCGGACGACGGGGTGAGGGTGAACTTCAGCGGCATGCCGGTCTTCGCGTCCACCGCGATGCTGATGGCACCGACCGTGGAACCGGACTGCTTCGGCTCGATCAGCAGCTTGTACGTGTCCCGCCCGGCGACCTGGGCGGTGCCGTCGACGGTCACGGACGTGGTGTCCCCGGCGGCCTTCAGGGCCTGCTCGGCGAACTCCTTCGGCGTGGCCGGGAACTCCCCCCGCCCCTCGTCCTTCCGCTCGCCGCGGTCGGTCTCCTCGGCGGTGGAGTGATAGGCCTCGCGGGACGCGCTGTCGTAGGCCCAGACGTCCTTGCCGTTGTGGATGACGCTGTACTCGGCGCCGTTCTCCCTGAGGGACACCTTGTGGCGGTCCGGGCCGTCGGCGGCGACGCGCAGTGTGTGCGTGCCGCTCGCCAGCTCGGTGAGCCGCGCGGTGGGGTCGGCGGACGAGCCGCTCTCGCCGCCCTGCCGGCCGGCGTCCCGCAGCAGGCTGGTCTCCAGCCCGCCGAGGTCGGGCAGGCCCAGGTCCGTGCTGATCTTCACGGTGCCGGACACCTGCTGCACGTCCGACTCGGCGATCTTCTCCACGAGCTGCTGCGCGGTGATCTTCGGAAGGTCGGGGTCACCGGAGTCGGCGAGCGCGGGCACGAGCCCGATGGTCGCGGCAGCCAGCCCCATCACCGCGACCGGGACGACGTACCGCGTGGCCTTGCGGCGGTCCGTGCCCCGGTCGTCGGCCTCGTCGGCCCCCGCGGCGTTGATGTCGTCGGATGCGTACGGTGCCATGTGTGCCTTACCTCCGTCGTCGGCGGCGGCTGTCCGTCTCGTGTCCGCGCGTTTCACGTACGCGTCGAGCACGTGTCGTGCGATCGACGGTACTCGCGTCGGTCCCATCCCGGGCCGCCATTCTCACCCGGTCGGTGAGTCGTGGTGTTGTCCGTGACTCCATCTGACCAAATCCACCGCCGAGTTGCGTCAGCCCAGGGACCCAACTCCGCGTACGCCTGGGGTATGACACGACGGGCCCGGGGCTCCCCCGACCAGTAGGGGTACGGGTCGGGGTCGGGGTCCTCGGCGGCGCGGACGGTGATTGGTCCACGGGCGACGGGTCCACAGGGCTGGGGCCGACGGGCTCGGTGGGTCGGCCCGCCCTGTGCGGGGCCGGGGCGGCGGCGGTCAGCCCGCCCGGTGCACCACCGCGTCGCACAGCTGCATCAGCGCCGTCTTCGCGTCGCACTCCCGCAGCGGGGCCAGCGCCGCGCGCGCCTCCTCCGTGTACCGGACGGTGTCGCGCCGGGCCTGCTCCAGCGCCGGGTGCGTACGCAACGCCCGCAGGGCCCGCTGGTGGCGCGTGTCGTCGCTCAGGTCGGAGGCCAGCAGCTCGCACAGCTCCAGGTCCTCGGCCAGGCCCAGCCGCTCCGCGCGCTCCCGCAGCCGGAGCACCGGAAGCGTCGCGATGCCCTCGCGCAGATCGGTGCCCGGGGTCTTGCCGGAGTCGGTCGACTCGGACGCGATGTCGAGCACGTCGTCGGCGAGCTGGAAGGCGACGCCGAGCCGCTCTCCGTACTGCGTGAGGACGTCCACGACCCGCTCGTCGGCGCCGGACATCATCGCGCCGAACCGGCACGAGACGGCCACCAGGGAGCCCGTCTTGCCTCCGAGCACGTCCAAGTAGTGCTCGACCGGGTCTCGACCGTCCTGCGGGCCGGCGGTCTCCAGGATCTGCCCGGTGACCAGCCGCTCGAACGCGAGGGCCTGCACGCGGACCGCCTCGGGCCCGAGGTCGGCGAGGATCTGTGAGGCGCGGGCGAACAGGAAGTCGCCGGTCAGGACGGCCACCGAGTTGCCCCAGCGGGTGTTCGCGCTGGGCACGCCGCGCCGCACGTCGGCCTCGTCCATGACGTCGTCGTGGTACAGCGTGGCGAGATGGGTCAGCTCGACGACGACGGCCGACGGCACGATGCCCGGCGCGTACGGGTCCCCGAACTGCGAAGACAGCATCACGAGCAGCGGACGGAAACGCTTGCCGCCCGCCCGCACCAGGTGCTGGGCGGCCTCGGTGATGAAGGGCACCTCACTCTTGGTTGCCTCGAGCAACCCTTCTTCGACAGCCGTCAAACCGGCCTGGACATCGGCTTCCAGAGCCTGGTCCCGCACGCTCAGCCCGAACGGCCCCACGACGGTCACGAAGGTCTCCTGTCTGCTGGTGCCTACTGGCGATTGCCTGTTTGTCGATAGGTCGGCGCCCTCACCCGCGTCAGCGTATCCGGTCACGTTTCGATCACGGCCAGCGCCCACCCGTCCAGGCCACCCGGCATCGGACCGCAGCTCGCTGATTTTCGATCATTCGACCGGCGACGACATGACCGACATGTGCGACTCAGAGTGAATCGGAAAAAACGCCATCAAGTAATGCGTATCAGTTCACATCGAACATCAGGGTCGCCAATGGGGCATACGACCAGCCGCCCCGGCGCGGATCGCCCCCCACCCGACCCCTCGGCACGACCTCCCGAACCCATGCCCGATTTGCCTTACTTGACATCGCAATTCCCCTTAGCTCCAAATGCCCCTCGCGCTGAACGACCGTGAGTTGAGTCACGCATCCCCCGCATGCGGCACCTCACTCCCCGAACCCCCACGTCCCGCCCCGCGCACCCGAGTTGAGCCTGGGCGGATACAAAGGATCAAGTGCCTCATACGCACCACACCAAGGTCAAACAGGACGTTATGTGATCCCGTCACTTGTTCCCGACATGTGCCCTCGCATACGTTCCGGGCCAGTCGGGCGGACGCCGAATCCTGCCACCGCCCGCACCCACCAACGACGAGCCACTCGCACGGCAGGAGCGGGGGACCCAGGTAAGTCGCCGGGCCGGTCACCAGACCGGAACGGCTCGGGGTGAAGCCGTGCCCGCCAGGGCCCGGCCGGGCACCTCCCGCCCGAACCCGACAGCTCACCCCGCAGGCGTAGGAGAGGAATTCGTCATGCCTGCATTCACCCTCGCCCGCAAGCTCGCCGTCGCCGGCACCGGTGCCGCCGTGCTCGCGTTCCCGCTGATCGGCGCGGGCACCGCGTCCGCAGCCACGCCCGCCGCCCCGCCCTCGGCGGCCAGCTCGGCGTCGTACCCGGACAACCTCGACGGCTGGATCCGCGAGTCCCTCGCCGTCATGGCGGAGAACGGCATCCCCGGCTCCTACGACGGCATCCAGCGCAACATCATGCGGGAGTCCTCCGGCAACCCGGACGCCATCAACAACTGGGACTCCAACGCCGCCGCCGGCACGCCCTCCAAGGGCCTGCTCCAGGTCATCGACCCGACCTTCCAGGAGTACCACGTGCCCGGCACGTCGTCCGATCCGTACGACCCGGTCGCGAACATCACCGCCGCCTGCAACTACGCCGCCCAGCGGTACGGGTCGATCGACAACGTCTTCGGCGCGTACTGAGGCCCGTCCGGCGCGGCCCGAGGCCCGTCCGGCGCGCACTGAGGCCCGTTCTCCGGGTGGCTCAGCGGGCCGGCCGGGGTCTCGGTACCCACCGCGGTTCCCACGCCGGCCGGGGCCCCGGTACCGCTCCGGCCGGCCCCGGGACCGCGGGGAACAGCCGCTCGAGGACGGCGGCCACGCCGTCGTCCTCGTTCGACAGGGTGACCTCGTCCGCGACCGCCCTCAGTTCGGGGTGCGCGTTGGCCATGGCGACGCCGTGCGCGGCCCAGTCGAACATCGGGATGTCGTTGGGCATGTCCCCGAAGGCGATCGTCCGCTCGGGACGCAGGCCCAGGTACTCGGCGGCCAGCGCCAGACCGGTCGCCTTGGTGATGCCGCACGGCTGGAGCTCCACGGTTCCCGGACCCGACACGGTCACTGTCGCCAGGGAGCCGATCACTCCGCGCGCCGCCGCCGCCAACTCGTCGTCGGACAGGCCCGGATGGCGCAGCAGCACCTTGCTGATCGGCGCCCCCCACAGGTCGGCGCGCCGCCGCACCCGCACCGCCGGCAGGGTCGGGTGCGGCATCAGGTAACCCGGCTCGATCAGCGTGAGCCCGTCCACGCCGTCCTGGTCGACGGCCACGAACACCTCGCCCACCTCGGCCTCGACCTTGCCGAGCGCCGTCACGGCCAGTTCCCGGTCCAGGGTGACCGACCACAGCAGGCGGTCCTCGGCGGCGTCGTAGACCTGCGCGCCCTGCCCGCACACCGCGAGCCCCGTACCGCCGAGGTCGACCAGCAGCGGCCGCACCCGGGGTGCCGGACGTCCGGTCACGACGAGGTGCCGGGCGCCGGCCTCCGCCGCCCGCGCGAGCGCGGCGTGGGAGCGGTCGGAGAGGGTGTCGTCACCACGCAGAAGCGTTCCGTCCAGGTCTGTGGCGATGAGTGAGTACGCGAGGGGTGCGGGCATGACCCGAGAATACGGACCCGGACGCCGTGGCCCCACCACGGATTCCCACCCGCCGTTTCCGGTCCTGTTTCTGACCCCGTTGTGACCCCGGCCAGCCGTTTCTGAGCGCCGCCGGTCACCGCGCCGCCCGTTTCGCGACGTGACCGGCCCGAATCGAGACCAGACCGCCCGGACCGGACCGCCCAGTTCCGACTGCCTGGCCCCGACCGCCCGGTGCCGACTGCCCGGTGTCGACCTCCCTGTGCCGACTGCCCGGTTGCGGGTGCCCGGCCCCGACCGCCCGGCCCCGACTACCCGGTTGGGGCTGCCCGGTTCTCACCTCTCACCATCCGGACTGACCGCCCGATACCGGGCTGACCGGTTCGGCGCGACCGGCTCGGGCCGACCGGCTCGGGCCGACCGGTTCTGGCCGACCGGTTCTGGCCGACCGGCTCGGGCTGACCGGTTCTGGGCGGGGACGGACCAGGCCGTGGCGGTCAAGGCCGTGGCGGGGAAGGCCGTGGCGGGGAAGGCCGTGGCGGGGTAGCCGGTGGCGCTGTCCACGCCGCCCCGTGGACCGGGGCCTCTGCCCCAGTGCGACAGACCGGCCGTAACGTGTGGCGCGGTCCCACGACACGTGGAGCACCTGGCGCACACGAAAGCGAGGCAGCACCCCATGCCCCCGTTCGATGTACCCGAGGGCGACCCCTTCGGCCCGCACAATCTTCCGTACGGCGTCTTCTCACTCTCCGGCTCCGGCTCCGGCTCCGAGGAGCGGACCGTGGGAGTCCGGCTCGGCGACCACGTCCTCGACGTGGGCGCGGCGGCGCGGGCGCTCGGTTCGCCGTACGCCTCCCTGCTCGCGCGGCCGACCCTGAACCCGCTGATGGCCGCCGGCCGCACCGCCTGGTCGGACGTACGGCGCGCGGTGACGGCGTGGGTGACGGTCCCCTCGTACCGTCAGGCCCTGGAGCCGCTGTTCCACCCGCTGTCCGACGTCACCCTGCACCTGCCTTTCGAGGTCGCGGACTACGTCGACTTCTACGCCTCCGAGAACCACGCCCGCAACGTCGGCCGGATCTTCCGCCCCGACGCCGAGGACTCCCTCACCCCGAACTGGAAGCACCTGCCCATCGGCTACCACGGCCGCTCCGGCACGGTCGTCGTGTCGGGCACGGACGTCGTACGGCCCTCGGGGCAGCGCAAGGCGCCCACCGATCCGGCGCCGGTCTTCGGGCCGTCCGTGCGCCTGGACATCGAGGCGGAGGTCGGCTTCGTGGTCGGCGTGCCGACCGAGCTGGGCAGCCCCGTCGCGCTCGGCGGCTTCCGCGACCACGTCTTCGGGCTGTGCCTGCTGAACGACTGGTCCGCGCGCGACCTCCAGGCCTGGGAGTACGTCCCGCTCGGCCCGTTCCTCGGCAAGTCCTTCGCCACCTCCGTCTCCGCGTGGATCACCCCGCTGGACGCCCTGGACGCGGCCCGTGTGGCGCCCCCGCCGCGCACCCACGAGCTGCTGCCCTACCTGGACGACGCCGACGACGAACCCGGCGGCTACGACCTGCGCATCTCCGTCGCGGTCAACGGTCACACCGTCTCCGAGCCGCCCTTCTCCACCATGTACTGGACGGCCGCGCAGCAGTTGGCCCACATGACCGTCAACGGCGCGTCCCTGCGCACCGGCGACCTGTACGGCTCGGGCACCGTCAGCGGCCCGGAGGCCGGTCAGCGCGGCTCGCTGCTGGAGCTGACGTGGAACGGCCGCGAGGCGCTGGAACTCCCCGACGGGAAGCGGACGTTCCTGGAGGACGGGGACGTCGTGACCATGACGGCGTGGGCGCCGGGACCGGACGGCGTCCGGGTCGGACTGGGCGAGGTCACCGGGCGTATCGCCGGGGGCGTCACGGGGCGCGACGTGCCGTAGTGAACAATCCGGGGCCCTTCCCGCGCGGATCGCCCCCGATACCTGTCTCGCACCGCCCGGCGCCGTCATACTGGCGTCGGGCGGTGCGCACGGGACGGACGGGACGCGACCCGAGGCCGCACCCTCGAAGGCGCACGTTCAGGGTCCGCGTACGAAGGGCGCACGGGCGACAGGCGCAGAGCCGAAGTCGCCCGTTCCGTTCGTACGTTCCGGCCCGCACGGTCCCGAGCCGCACGTCCCGAGCCGCACTTCTTCCGCACAGGAACCGGAGCCCGTGGCATGACCGTCTGCCTGCTCCTGCTGAGCGTCGTCGCCCTGACCGCCGCCGTGCCGGTCCCGCGCCTGCTGACCCGGGCCGCCTGGCCCGAGCGGGAGCCCGTGGTCGGGCTGTGGGTGTGGCAATGCCTGGTCGCCACCCTCCTGCTGTGCTGTCTGACGGCCCTGGCACTCGGCGCCGCCGCCGTCTTCGAAACCGTCCGGACCCAGCTCTTCGCCCCTGCCCCGCCCGCGGTGACCGCCGCGTACAGCCTGTCCGCCGCGCCGCCCTGGACCGTCGCCCTCGTCCTGCTGCTGGCGAGCGGTGCCGCGTGGACGACCGCGATGCTCGCCCGCGAACTGGCAGAGGCCCGCCGCTGCCGCGCGCAGGCCCGGGCGCGGCTGCGCGAGCGCGCCCCCGAGCTGCCCGCCGGGCTGCCCCCGGCCCGCGGCCCCGTGCTGGTCCTGGAGGACGAGTACCCCGACGCCTGGTGGATGCCGGGCAGCCGCCCCCAGCTGGTCGTCACGACCGGTGCCCTGCACCGGCTCACCGACCACCAGCTCGACGCCGTCCTGACACACGAACGCGGCCACGCCCGCGCCCGGCACGACTGGCTCCTGCACCTGTCGAGCGCGCTCGCCACCGGCTTCCCGCGCGTGCCGCTGTTCGCCCACTTCTGCGACCAGACCCACCGCCTCGTCGAACTGGCCGCCGACGACACCGCCTCCCGCCGCTGCGGCCACCTGACCACGGCCCTGGCCCTGATCGAGCTGAACCAGCACCGGGGCGTCCTGTCCTGCGCCTCCAGCAACCGCCTGCTCGGCGAGCGCGTCGACCGGCTGCTGGCACCCCCGCCCCGCCTGCACCGCCGTCACCGCGCCCTGACCACCGCCCTGGCGGCGCTCGTCCCGCTCGTCCCCCTCCTGATCACGTTCGCCCCCGGCCTGACGGCACTGTCGTAGCCGGCCCGGCCCCGGGTGCCTCCACGGCGCCTACGTCCAGTCGGGCTCGGGCTCCTCGTCGGGCCAGTGGTCGAAGTCCGCGTCGTCCGACGGTCCGCCCGCCGCCGCGGACGCACCCTCCGGGGAGACGCCGGAGCCCGCTCCCGATGCCGCCCCGGGCACGGACGTGGGCGTCGGCGCCTCCAGCTCCGCCAGCACCCCGATCACGCCCTCCCCGTACGTCGTCAGCTTCTTCTCACCGATGCCGCTGATGCCGCCGAGCTCCGCGACCGACGTCGGCCACAGCGTGGCGATCTCCCGGAGCGTGGCGTCGTGGAAGACGACGTACGCCGGGACGCCCTGCTCCCTGGCCTGTTCGGCGCGCCAGGCACGCAGCGCCTCGAACGCCGGGAGCAGCCCCTCGGGCAGTTCGGCGGCCGCCGCCTTGGGCTTGCGGTCGCCGCGGGACGTCGCACCGCGCGAACCGGCCGGCTTCTTCGGCTCCTTGCGCAGCGGCACCTCCCGCTCGCGCCGCAGGACGGCACCGCTGGCCTCGGTCAGCACCAGCGTGCCGTACTCCCCCTCGACCGCCAGCAGCCCCTGGGCGAGCAACTGCCGTACGACGCCCCGCCAGTCGGCCTCTGCCAGCTCCTCGCCGATGCCGAACACGGACAGCTGGTCGTGGTCGAACTGGATCACCTTGGCGGTGCGCCGCCCCAGCAGGATGTCGACGATCTGCGTGGCGCCGAACTTCTGCCCGCGCTCCCGCTTGAGCCGCACCACCGCCGACAGCACCTTCTGCGCGGCCACCGTGCCGTCCCATGTCTCGGGCGGCGTGAGGCAGGTGTCGCAGTTGCCGCAGCGCGGCGCGCCGGGGTCCTGGCCGAAGTAGGCGAGGAGCTGGCTGCGGCGGCACTGGACCGTCTCGCACAGCCCGAGCATCGCGTCCAGATGCTGCGCGGCCCGTCGGCGGAACGCCTCGTCGCCCTCGGAGGACTGGATCATCTTGCGCTGCTGGATGACGTCGTTGAGCCCGTACGCCATCCACGCCGTGGACGGCAGTCCGTCGCGGCCGGCGCGGCCCGTCTCCTGGTAGTAGCCCTCGACCGACTTGGGCAGGTCGAGGTGGGCGACGAAGCGCACGTCCGGCTTGTCGATGCCCATGCCGAAGGCGATGGTCGCCACCACCACGAGCCCGTCCTCCCGCAGGAAGCGCGACTGGTGCGCGGCGCGGGTGCGCGCGTCGAGCCCCGCGTGGTACGGCACCGCCTCGACGCCGTTGTGGGTGAGGAACTCGGCGGTCTTCTCCACCGAGTTGCGCGAGAGGCAGTAGACGATGCCCGCGTCGCCGGGGTGCTCCTCGCGCAGGAAGGCCAGCAGCTGCTTCTTGGGGTCGGCCTTGGGGACGATCCGGTACTGGATGTTGGGCCGGTCGAAGCTCGCCACGAAGTGGCGGGCCCGCGGCATTCCCAGCCGCTGGGTGATCTCCTCGTGCGTGGCGTGCGTGGCCGTCGCCGTCAGGGCGATGCGCGGCACGTCCGGCCAGCGCTCGCCGAGCAGCGACAGCGACAGGTAGTCGGGGCGGAAGTCGTGGCCCCACTGGGAGACGCAGTGCGCCTCGTCGATCGCGAAGACCGAGATCTTGCCCCGCGACAGCAGCTCCAGTGTCGCGTCGAGCCGTAGCCGCTCCGGCGCCAGGTAGATCACGTCGAGCTCGCCGGCGAGGAACTCGGCCTCCACCGTGCGGCGTTCGTCGAAGTCCTGCGTGGAGTTCATGAACCCGGCGCGCACGCCCAGCGCCCGCAGCGCGTCCACCTGGTCCTGCATCAGCGCGATGAGCGGGGAGACGACGACTCCGGTACCCGGTCTGACCAGGGCCGGAATCTGGTAGCACAGGGACTTGCCGCCGCCGGTCGGCATGAGCACGACGGCGTCGCCGCCCGCCACGACGTGCTCGATCACGGCCTCCTGCTCGCCGCGGAAGGCCTCGTACCCGAAGACCCGGTGCAGCGTGGCCAGCGCCTCGCTCGCGTCGTACATCCTCGACGTGTCCACGTCGGTCGTCACAACCGTCCCGCCCATTCCTTGCATCGCCCGTCCCCCGTACGTGGTCCCTCGACCACTGCCTCCACGATAGGGGCCGGCGCCGACAGCCCCCGAAGTTGTCCACAGGCCACACCCGGAAGGTGACCGTCCCCCGCCCCGCACGACGCGGACGGCCCGGCACCCCCCGAGGGGGTGCCGGGCCGTCCGTGCGGCGAGCGTCGTGTCAGCGCACGAACACTCCCGCCTGTCCCGCGAGATCCAGGAAGTACTGCGGAGCCACGCCCAGGACCAGCGTGACGGCCACGCCGACGCCGATCGCGGTCATCGTCAGCGGGGACGGCACCGCGACCGTCGGGCCCTCCGGCGACGGCTCGCTGAAGAACATCAGGACGATCACACGGATGTAGAAGAACGCCGCGACGGCCGACGAGATCACACCGACCACGACCAGCGGGGCCGCTCCGCCCTCCGCCGCCGCCTTGAACACGGCGAACTTGCCGGCGAATCCGGACGTCAGCGGGATACCGGCGAAGGCCAGCAGGAACACCGCGAACACGGCCGCCACCAGCGGAGACCGCCGCCCGAGCCCGGCCCACTTCGACAGGTGTGTGGCCTCGCCGCCCGCGTCCCGCACCAGCGTGACCACGGCGAACGCGCCGATCGTCACGAAGGAGTAGGCCGCCAGGTAGAAGAGGACCGAGGACACCCCGTCGGGCGTCGTCGCGATGACACCCGCGAGGATGAAGCCCGCGTGCGCGATCGACGAGTACGCCAGCAGGCGCTTGATGTCGGTCTGGGTGATCGCGACGATCGCGCCGCCCAGCATCGTGACGATCGCCACGCCCCACATCACCGGCCGCCAGTCCCAGCGCAGGCCCGGCAGCACCACGTACAGCACCCGCAGCAGGGCACCGAACGCCGCGACCTTGGTCGCCGCCGCCATGAAGCCCGTCACCGGGGTCGGCGCGCCCTGGTACACGTCCGGCGTCCACATGTGGAACGGCACGGCGCCCACCTTGAACAGCAGACCCATCACCAGCAGCGCCCCGCCGATCAGCAGCAGCGCGTCGTTGCCCATGGTGTCGGCGAGCGCCGGCGTGATCGCCTGCACGGAACCGTCCACGACCTGCGAGATCGTCGCGTACGACATCGAGCCCGCGTAGCCGTACAGCAACGCGATGCCGAACAGCGTGAACGCCGAGGCGAACGCGCCGAGCAGGAAGTACTTGACCGCGGCCTCCTGCGACATGAGCCGCTTGCGGCGGGCCAGCGCGCACATCAGGTACAGCGGCAGGGAGAACACTTCCAGCGCGATGAACAGCGTCAGCAGGTCGTTCGCCGCGGGGAAGACCAGCATGCCGGCGACGGCGAACAGCAGCAGCGGGAAGACCTCGGTCGTGGTGAACCCGGCCTTGACCGCCTCCTTCTCACTGTCGCTGCCCGGCACGGAGGAGGCCTGCGCGGCGAACGAGTCGACGCGGTTGCCGTGCGCCACCGGGTCGAGCCGCCGCTCGGCGAAGGTGAACAGGCCGACCAGCGCGGTCAGCAGGATGGTGCCCTGCAGGAACAGCGCCGGACCGTCGACGGCGATCGCGCCCATCGCCGCGATCCGCGCCTTCGTCGTGCCGTACCCGTCGGCCGCCAGCGCGACGACCGCGGCGAACGCGGCGACGAGCGCCACGACCGACACGAACACCTGCACGTGGTAGCGGGCCTTGCGCGGTACGAACGCCTCGACGAGCACGCCCACGACCGACGCTCCCACGACGATCAGGGTCGGTGCGAGTTGTCCGTACTCGATGTCCGGCGCGTCGATCTTCGAGATCGGATCGGCCGCTGTTGTCCACAGGCTGTGGACGGCTGATGCGCTCACTTGGCCGCCTCCACCTCGGGCTGGGGGTCCTTCTTATGTACGTCCGACATGGTCTGCTCGACCGCCGGGTTCACGATGTCCGTCAGGGGCTTCGGATAGACGCCCAGGAAGATCAGCAGCACGACCAGCGGCGCGACCACCACGAGCTCCCGCACCCTGAGGTCCGGCATCGCGGCCACCTCGGGCTTCACCGGCCCCGTCATCGTCCGCTGGTACAGGACGAGCGTGTAGAGCGCGGCGAGCACGATGCCCAGGGTCGCGATGATGCCGATCACCGGGTAGCGCGAGAAGGTGCCGACCAGGACCAGGAACTCGCTGATGAACGGCGCCAGTCCCGGCAGCGACAGCGTCGCCAGGCCGCCGATCAGGAACGTGCCCGCGAGCACCGGGGCGACCTTCTGCACACCGCCGTAGTCGGCGATGAGCCGCGAGCCGCGCCGCGAGATCAGGAAGCCCGCCACCAGCATCAGCGCGGCCGTCGAGATGCCGTGGTTGACCATGTACAGCGTCGCGCCCGACTGGCCCTGGCTGGTCATCGCGAAGATGCCCATGACGATGAAGCCGAAGTGCGAGATCGACGCGTACGCCACCAGGCGCTTGATGTCGCGCTGGCCGACCGCGAGCAGCGCCCCGTAGATGATGCTGATCAGGGCGAGCACGAGGATCACGGGCGTCGCCCACTTGCTGGCCTCCGGGAACAGCTGGAGGCAGAAGCGCAGCATCGCGAAGGTGCCGACCTTGTCGACGACCGCCGTGATGAGCACGGCGACCGGGGCGGTGGACTCCTGCATGGCGTTGGGCAGCCAGGTGTGCAGCGGCCACAGCGGCGCCTTCACCGCGAAGGCGAAGAAGAAGCCGAGGAACAGCCAGCGCTCGGTGCTCGTCGCCATGTCGAGCGAGCCGCTGGCCCGCGCCTCGGCGATCTCCGTGAGCGAGAAGTTCCCCGCGACCACGTACAGGCCGATGACCGCGGCCAGCATGATCAGGCCGCCGGCCAGGTTGTAGAGCAGGAACTTCACGGCCGCGTACGACCGCTGCGTCGAGGCCGCCTGCTCGCCGTGCTCGTGGGCACGGTCCCCGAAGCCGCCGATGAGGAAGTACATCGGGATGAGCATGGCTTCGAAGAAGATGTAGAAGAGGAAGACGTCGGTGGCCTCGAAGGAGATGATCACCATCGCCTCGACGGCCAGGATCAGGGCGAAGAAGCCCTGCGTCGGCCGCCACCGCTTGTTTCCGGTCTCCAGCGGGTCGGCGTCGTGCCAGCCCGCCAGGACGATGAACGGGATCAGCAGGGCGGTCAGCGCGATGAGCGCCACCGCGATGCCGTCCACGCCCAGTTCGTACCGGACGCCGAATTCCTTGATCCAGTAGTGGGACTCCGTGAGCTGGTAGCGGTCGCCGTCCGGGTCGAAACGGACCAGGACGACGATCGCCAGGACGAGCGTGGCGAGCGAGACGAGCAGCGCCAGCCACTTCGCCGCGGTGCGTTTCGCGGCCGGTACGGCGGCCGTGGCGATGGCCCCGACGGCCGGGAGCACCGCCGTCGCTGTCAGCAGGGGAAAGGACATCGGTATCAGACCGCCCTCATCAGCAGGGTCGCGGCGACGAGGACCGCCGCACCGCCGAACATCGAGACCGCGTAGGAGCGCACGAATCCGTTCTGCATCCTGCGCATCCGCCCGGACAGGCCGCCGACCGATGCCGCCGTGCCGTTGACGACCCCGTCGACCAGTGTGTGGTCGACGTACACCAGGGAGCGCGTGAGGTGCTCCCCGCCGCGGACCAGGACGACGTGGTTGAAGTCGTCCTGGAGCAGGTCGCGCCGGGCCGCCCGGGTGAGCGCCGACCCGCGCGGGGCGACGGCCGGGACGGGACGGCGCCCGTACTGCAGCCAGGCGACGAGCACGCCGAGGACCATTACGGCGACCGTCGCCGCGGTGACGGTGAGCGCCTCGACCGGCGGGTGCCCGTGGGCGTGCCCGGTGACGGGCTCCAGCCAGTTCAGGAAGCGGTCGCCGACACCGAAGAACGCGCCCGCGAACACGGACCCGAAGGCGAGGACGATCATCGGGATCGTCATGACCTTCGGCGACTCGTGCGGGTGCGGCGGCTCGTACGCGCCGGCCGTCTCGGCCGCCGGCTCCACGCCCGGCTCCGCCGGGGACGGCGTCGGCGCGTCGCGCCAGCGCTCCTCGCCGAAGAACGTCATCAGCATCACGCGCGTCATGTAGTACGCGGTGATGGCCGCGCCGAGCAGGGCCACGCCGCCGAGGATCCAGCCCTCGGTGCCGCCCTTCGCGAACGCCGCCTCGATGATCTTGTCCTTGGAGAAGAAGCCGGACAGACCCGGGAAGCCGATGATGGCGAGGTAGCCGAGGCCGAAGGTGATGAAGGTGACCGGCATGTACTTGCGCAGACCGCCGTAGCGGCGCATGTCGACCTCGTCGTTCATCCCGTGCATGACGGAACCCGCGCCGAGGAACAGGCCGGCCTTGAAGAAGCCGTGCGTCACCAGGTGCATGATCGCGAAGACGTAGCCGATGGGGCCGAGGCCCGCGGCGAGCACCATGTAGCCGATCTGCGACATGGTCGAACCGGCCAGCGCCTTCTTGATGTCGTCCTTCGCGCAACCGACGATCGCACCGAACAGCAGCGTGACCGCGCCGACGATGGTGACGACGAGCTGCGCGTCCGGGGCGCCGTCGAAGACGGCCGCGGAACGGACGATCAGGTAGACGCCCGCGGTCACCATGGTGGCGGCGTGGATGAGGGCCGAGACCGGGGTCGGGCCCTCCATCGCGTCGCCGAGCCAGGACTGCAGCGGCACCTGGGCGGACTTTCCGCAGGCCGCGAGGAGCAGCATCAGCGCGATGGCCGTCAGCTGCCCCTCGGTGGCGTCCCCGGCCAGACCCGGCTCCTCGTGCGAGCCGAGCACCGGACCGAAGGCGAACGTCCCGAACGTCGTGAACATCAGCATGATCGCGATGGACAGGCCGACGTCACCGACACGGTTGACGAGGAAGGCCTTCTTGGCGGCCGTGGCGGCACTGGGCTTGTGCTGCCAGAAGCCGATCAGCAGGTAGGAGGCGAGACCGACGCCCTCCCAGCCGACGTACAACAGCAGGTAGTTGTCGGCGAGGACGAGCAGCAGCATCGCCGCGAGGAACAGGTTCAGGTAGCCGAAGAAGCGGCGGCGCCGCTCGTCGTGCTCCATGTAACCGATGGAATAAAGGTGGATCAGCGAGCCGACGCCCGTGATCAGCAGGACGAACGTCATCGACAGCTGGTCGAGGCGGAAGGCCACGTCGGCCTGGAATCCCTCCACCGGGACCCAGCTGAACACGTGCTGCGTCAGTGTGCGGTGTGCGGCGTCCTCACCGAGCAGGTCGGCGAACAGCACCAGGCCGAGGCCGAAGGACAGGGCCGCGAGCAGCGTCCCGATCCAGTGACCGACGGCGTCCAGCCGGCGTCCGCCGCACAGCAGGACCGCCGCTCCGAGCAGGGGCGCCGCCACCAGCAGCGCAATCAGGTTCTCCACTTTCAGCGACCCCTCACAGCTTCATCAGGCTGGCGTCGTCGACCGAGGCCGAGTGGCGGGAACGGAACAAGGACACGATGATCGCGAGCCCGACCACGACCTCCGCGGCGGCGACGACCATCGTGAAGAACGCGATGATCTGGCCGTCGAGGTTGCCGTGCATACGGGAGAACACCACGAACGCGAGGTTGCAGGCGTTGAGCATGAGCTCCACGCACATGAACACCACGATCGCGTTGCGCCTGATCAATACGCCCGTGGCACCGATCGTGAACAAAAGGGCCGCGAGATAGAGGTAGTTGACGGGATTCACTTCGACGCCTCCTCGGCCCGGTTGACCTTCGCCGGATCGATCCCGCGGCGCTCCAGGCGCTCCTCGGAACGCTGCTCCAGCGCCCGCAGGTCGTTGAGCGCCTGCATCGACACGTCCCGGATCTGCCCGCGCTCACGCAGCGTCTTGCTGACGGTGAGCTCGGACGGGGTGCCGTCGGGGAGCAGGCCGGCGATGTCCACCGCGTTGTGCCGGGCGTACACGCCGGGCGCGGGCAGCGGCGGAAGGTGCTTGCCCTCGCGGATGCGCGCCTCGGCGAGCTCGCGCTGCGTCTTGGCCCGCTCGGTGCGCTCCCGGTGGGTGAGCAGCATGGCCCCGATGGTGGCCGTGATCAGCAGGACGCCGGTGATCTCGAAGGCGAAGACGTACTTCGTGAACAGGAGGGTCGCCAGACCCTCCACGTTGCCGCCCGCGTTGGCCTGGCCGGTGCCGGTGAACTCCGTCAGGGAGGCGTGGGCGATGCCGGAGACCAGCAGGATGCCGAAGCCGAGACCGCTCACCAGGGCCAGCCAGCGCTGGCCCTTGATGGTCTCCTTCAGGGAGTCCGCCGAGGTCACACCGACGAGCATCACGACGAACAGGAACAGCATCATGATCGCGCCGGTGTAGACGACGATCTGCACGACGCCCAGGAAGTAGGCGCCGTTGGCCAGGTAGAACACCGCCAGGACGATCATGGTGCCCGCGAGGCAGAGCGCGCTGTGCACGGCCTTCTTCATGAAGACGGTGCACAGGGCCCCGACCACGGCGACCGTGGCGAGCACCCAGAACTGGAACGCCTCCCCGGTGGAGGTGGTGTAGGCGGCGAGCTGCGCGCTCATCGGCCGATCACCTCCCCGGACGCCGGTTCGCTCTCGCCGAAGGTCGAGTCGGCTTCCTGGACCACTTCGCCCTTGGAGTGGGCGGCCTGCTGCGCCGTGCCCGGCGCGGCCTCGGTCACCAGACCGCGGTAGTAGTCCTGTTCGTCCGTCCCCGGGTACATCGCGTGCGGGGAGTCGACCATGCCGTCCTCGAGACCGGCGAGCAGCTGCTCCTTGGTGTAGATGAGGTTGGCGCGGCTGGAGTCGGCCAGCTCGAACTCGTTCGTCATCGTCAGCGCGCGCGTGGGGCACGCCTCGATGCACAGGCCGCACAGGATGCAGCGGGCGTAGTTGATCTGGTACACCCGCCCGTACCGCTCGCCCGGCGAGTAGCGCTCCTCCTCGGTGTTGTCCGCGCCCTCCACGTAGATCGCGTCGGCGGGACACGCCCAGGCGCACAGCTCGCAGCCGACGCACTTCTCCAGGCCGTCCGGATGGCGGTTGAGCTGGTGCCGTCCGTGGAAGCGGGGAGCCGTGGTCTTGGGCTGCTCCGGGTACTGCTCCGTGAGCCGCTTCTTGAACATGGCCTTGAAGGTCACGCCGAAGCCGGCCACGGGATTCTGGAAACCGGGCTTGGTCTCCTTGGGCTCCTCAGCCATCGGACGCCTCCTTTCCCTCCGTAGATCCGACCGGAGATCCATCACTCTGAGTATCGGGACCACCACTGACAACGAGCTCCCGCTCCCGGTGCGAGCGGCGCCGCGGCACGGGCGGCAACTCCTGACCGGGCAGTGGCGGCACGGGGAATCCGCCGGCCATCGGGTCGAACGCGGCCGGCTCCTCGTCGGCCTTCTCGTCCGGCTTCGACCGCTCGCGGAACATGTCCACGACGAAGGACAGCACCAGCAGGACGAGCACTCCGCCGCCGATGTAGAGGGCGATGTCCGCGAAGTCGTAGTTCTCGTTCCGCAGGGCCCGCACGGTCGCCACGAGCATCAGCCACACCACGGAGACCGGGATGAGGACCTTCCAGCCGAGCTTCATCAGCTGGTCGTAGCGCACGCGCGGGAGCGTGCCGCGCAGCCAGACGAACATGAACAGCAGCAGGACGACCTTGAGGGTGAACCACAGCATCGGCCACCAGCCGTGGTTGGCGCCCTCCCAGTACGTGCTGATGGGCCACGGGGCCCGCCAGCCGCCCAGGAACAGCGTGGTCGCGACCGCCGACACCGTCACCATGTTCACGTACTCGGCGAGCATGAACATCGCGAACTTGATCGACGAGTACTCGGTGTTGAAGCCGCCGACCAGGTCGCCCTCGGACTCCGGCATGTCGAACGGCGCGCGGTTGGTCTCACCGACCATCGTCACGATGTACAGCACGAACGAGACCGGCAGCAGCAGGATGTACCAGCGGTCCGTCTGCTGGTTCACGATCGTCGACGTCGACATCGACCCGGAGTACAGGAACACCGAGGCGAACGCGGCGCCCATCGCGATCTCGTACGAGATCATCTGCGCGCAGGACCGCAGGCCGCCGAGCAGCGGGTACGTGGAGCCGGAGCTCCAGCCCGCCAGGACGATGCCGTAGATGCCGACCGACGCGACGGCGAGCACGTACAGCATCGCGATCGGCAGGTCGGTGAGCTGCATCGTGGTGCGGTGGCCGAAGATCGAGATCTCGTTGCCGGCCGGACCGAAGGGGATCACGGCGATCGCCATGAACGCCGGGATGGCCGCGATGATCGGCGCGAGGACGTAGACGACCTTGTCCGCGCGCTTGACGACGACGTCTTCCTTGAGCATCAGCTTGATGCCGTCGGCGAGCGACTGGAGCATGCCCCAGGGGCCGTGCCGGTTGGGACCGACGCGCAGCTGCATCCAGGCGACGACCTTGCGCTCCATGACGATGGAGATCAGCACGGTCCCCATCAGGAAGACGAAGCAGAACACCGCCTTGATGCCGACCAGCCACCACGGGTCGCGGCCGAACATCGAGAGGTCTTCTGCGGCGAGGTACGGGCTCATGCCTCCACCTCCTTGGGGGCCTCGCCGGCGAGCGTCGCCGGTCCGATACGGACGAGGGAGCCGGGCCGGGCGCCGGTGTCGGCGGCGACACCCGAGCCCGTCGAGTTCAGCGGGAGCCAGACCACCCGGTCGGGCATCTCGGTGACGAGCAGGGGCAGTTCGGTCGCCCCGTCGGGCCCGGTGACGGCCAGCAGGTCGCCGTCCTTGACGCCCGCCTCGGCGGCCGTGGCGGCCGACACGCGCGCGTGCGCGGCGTGCCGTGTCCCGGCGAGCGCCTCGTCACCCTGCTGGAGCAGACCCTGGTCGAGCAGCAGCCGGTGCCCGGCGAGCACGGCCTCCCCGGCGGCGGGCCGGGGCAGTGCGCCCCCGCTCTCCAGGGGCTCGGCGGCCTGCGGTCCGTCCCAGGCGCCGAGCCGGTCCAGCTCCGCGCGCGTGGTCGGCAGGTCCGGCAGGCCCAGGTGGACGTCCATGGCGTCGGCCAGCATCTGCAGCACCCGCCCGTCGGTGGGAGCCACGCGGCGGGTCATCTGGTCGGGCTTGAGCGCGGCCTCGAAGAGGCGGGCCCGGCCCTCCCAGTTGAGGAAGGTGCCCGCCTTCTCGGCGACCGCCGCGACCGGCAGGACGACGTCGGCGAGGCGCGTGACCTCGCTGGGCCGCAGCTCCAGGGAGACCACGAAGCCGACCTCGGCGAGCGCGGCACGCGCGCGTGCCGGATCGGGCAGGTCGGCGACCTCCACGCCCGCGACGAGCAGTGCCTGCAGTTCGCCGGACGCCGCCGCCTCCACGATCCGGCCGGTGTCGCGGCCGTAGCGGTGCGGGAGTTCGGCGACGCCCCAGATGCCCGCGACCTCCTCACGCGCACGCGGGTCGGTGGCCGGGCGCCCGCCCGGCAGCAGCGACGGCAGCGCGCCCGCCTCGATCGCGCCCCGCTCGCCGGCCCGGCGCGGAATCCACGCCAGCCGGGCGCCGGTCGCGGTGGCGGCCCGCACGGCGGCGGTGAGCCCGCCGGCGACGGCGGCCAGCCGCTCGCCGACCACGATGACCGCGCCCTCGGCGCGCAGCGCCTCGGAGGCGGTGGCGCCGTCGCCCTCCAGGCCGACGCCGCTGGCGAGCGCGTCGAGCCACTCGGTCTCGGTGCCGGGGGCGGCCGGCAGCAGTGTGCCGCCCGCCTTCGTCAGGCCCCGGGTGGCGTGCGTGGCGAGCGCGAAGGTGCGCTGTCCGTGCTTGCGCCAGGCCTTGCGCAGCCTCAGGAAGACGCCGGGCGCCTCCTCCTCGGCCTCGAACCCGACCAGCAGGACCGCGGGCGCCTTCTCCAGGGCGGTGTACGTGACGCCCGTACCGTCCAGGTCACGGCCTCGGCCCGCGACGCGTGCGGCGAGGAAGTCGGCCTCCTCGCCGCTGTGCACGCGTGCGCGGAAGTCGATGTCGTTGGTGTCGAGGGCCACGCGCGCGAACTTGCTGTACGCGTACGCGTCCTCGACGGTGAGCCGGCCGCCGGTCAGCACACCGGTGCGGCCCCGCGAGGCGAGCAGTCCCTGCGCGGCGATCTGCAGGGCCTCCGGCCAGGACGCCGGTTCCAGCTCGCCCTCGGCGTTGCGCACCAGGGGCGTGTCGAGCCGGTCGCGCTGCTGCGCGTACCGGAACCCGAAGCGGCCCTTGTCGCAGATCCACTCCTCGTTGACCTCGGGGTCCTCGGCCGCGAGGCGGCGCATGACCTTGCCGCGCCGGTGGTCGGTGCGGGTGGCGCAGCCGCCGGAGCAGTGCTCGCACACCGACGGGGAGGACACCAGGTCGAAGGGGCGGGAGCGGAACCGGTAGGCGGCCGAGGTGAGCGCGCCGACCGGGCAGATCTGGATGGTGTTGCCGGAGAAGTACGACTCGAAGGGGTCGCCCTCGCCGGTGCCCACCTGCTGGAGCGCGCCACGCTCCAGCAGCTCGATCATGGGGTCGCCCGCGACCTGGTTGGAGAACCGGGTGCAGCGGGCGCACAGCACGCACCGCTCACGGTCGAGCAGCACCTGCGTGGAGATCGGTACCGGCTTCTCGAAGGTGCGCTTCTTGCCCTCGAAACGGGAGTCGGCGCTGCCGTGGGACATCGCCTGGTTCTGCAGCGGGCACTCGCCGCCCTTGTCGCAGACGGGGCAGTCCAGCGGGTGGTTGATGAGCAGGAGCTCCATCACACCCTTCTGCGCCTTCTCCGCGACCGGCGAGGTGAGGTGGGTCTTGACCACCATCCCGTCGGTGCAGGTGATGGTGCAGGAAGCCATCGGCTTGCGCTGTCCCTCGACGTCGACGATGCACTGGCGGCAGGCGCCGGCCGGGTCGAGAAGAGGGTGGTCGCAGAACCGGGGGATGTCGATGCCGAGCTGTTCGGCGGCGCGGATCACCAGCGTGCCCTTGGGCACGCTGATCTCGGCGCCGTCGATCGTCAGCGTGACGAGGTCCTCCGGCGGGACCGCCGCCTCTCCCCCGCCTGAGGGAGCGTTGGTGGTCACGGTCATGCGTTCACCTCCGTGCGGTCGGCCCAGGCCGTCGACTTGGCCGGGTCGAAGGGGCAGCCGCGGCCCGTGATGTGCTGCTCGTACTCCTCGCGGAAGTACTTCAGCGAGGAAATGATCGGTGCGGCGGCGCCGTCACCGAGGGCGCAGAAGGACTTGCCGTCGATGTTGTCGGCGATGTCGTTCAGCTTGTCGAGGTCGCTCATCACGCCCTTGCCGGCTTCGATGTCGCGCATCAGCTGCACGAGCCAGTACGTCCCTTCGCGGCAGGGTGTGCACTTGCCGCAGGACTCGTGGGCGTAGAACTCCGTCCAGCGCGTGACGGCGCGGACGACACAGGTCGTCTCGTCGAAGCACTGGAGGGCTTTGGTGCCGAGCAGGGAACCCGCGGCGCCCACCGCTTCGTAGTCGAGCGGGACGTCGAGGTGCTCGTCGGTGAGCATCGGGGACGAGGAACCGCCGGGGGTCCAGAACTTGAGGCGGTGCCCGGGCCGCATCCCGCCGCTCATGTCGAGGAGCTGGCGCAGGGTGAGGCCCATCGGGCCCTCGAACTGCCCGGGGTTGGCGACGTGGCCGCTGAGGGAGTACAGCGTGAAGCCGGGAGACTTCTCGCTGCCCATCGAGCGGAACCATTCCTTGCCGCGGTTCATGATGGCGGGAACCGACGCGATCGACTCGACGTTGTTCACCACAGTGGGGCAGGCGTAGAGGCCCGCCACGGCGGGGAAGGGGGGACGCAGTCGCGGTTGACCACGGCGGCCTTCGAGGGAGTCCAGCAGCGCGGTCTCCTCACCACAGATGTACGCGCCGGCTCCGGCGTGCACGGTGATGTCGAGGTCCTTGCCTGCGCCCAGGGCGTCCTTGCCGAGGTAGCCCGCCGCGTAGGCCTCGCGCACGGCCTCGTGCAGCCGCCGCAGTACGGGGACGACTTCACCCCGCAGATAGATGAAGGCGTGCGACGACCTGATCGCGTGGCACGCGATGATCATGCCCTCGATGAGGCTGTGCGGGTTCGCGAAGAGGAGCGGGATGTCCTTGCAGGTCCCGGGCTCCGACTCGTCGGCGTTGACCACCAGGTAGTGCGGCTTGCCGTCGCCCTGCGGGATGAACTGCCACTTCATGCCCGTCGGGAATCCCGCGCCGCCGCGGCCGCGCAGTCCGGACTCCTTGACGTACGCGATGACGTCGTCCGGCGGCATGGCGAGCGCCTTGCGCAGGCCCTCGTAGCCCTCGTGACGCCGGTAGACGTCCAGGGTCCAGGCCTGGTCCTCGTCCCAGAAGGCCGACAGCACGGGTGCGAGCAGGTTCTCCGGGCTGGTGTCCTTGAGTTCGGGTGCCAAGGTCATCACTCCCCCTCCTCGGCGACGGGCCCGGCCGGGTGGTCCGGGTCGGAGGCCGACGTGTCCTGTGGCGCGTCGTGCGAGCTGAGGTGCCGCGCGGGCGACGACGTGTCCTGCCCGGCGGCGGCCCGCCCGCCCTGGGGTCCGCCGTCGCGCGGGTGGACCACGCGCGCGGGCGCGGTCTCCCCCTTGGCCAGGCGGAGGCCGACCAGGGAGGCCGGTCCGGCACTGCCGCTCTCCTCGACGGCGTCGGGCCGCTCGTCGGGGAAGCCGGCCAGCATCCGGGCGGTCTCCTTGAAGGTGCACAGCCGGGCGCCGCGGGTGGGCGCGACGTCGCGTCCCGCGCGCAGGTCGTCGACGAGACGGCGGGCGCTGTCGGGGGTCTGGTTGTCGAAGAACTCCCAGTTGACCATCACGACGGGCGCGAAGTCGCAGGCCGCGTTGCACTCGATGTGCTCGAGGGTGACCTTGCCGTCGTCGGTGGTCTCGCCGTTGCCGACCCCGAGGTGCTCCTGGAGCTCCTCGAAGATCGCGTCGCCGCCCATCACCGCGCACAGTGTGTTGGTGCAGACCCCGACCTGGTAGTCGCCGGAGGGCCTGCGCCGGTACATGGTGTAGAAGGTGGCGACGGCGGTCACCTCGGCCGTGGTCAGGCCGAGCACGTCCGCGCAGAACTGCATGCCGGTGCGCGTCACGTGGCCCTCCTCCGACTGCACGAGGTGCAGCAGCGGAAGGAGTGCGGACCGGGAGTCCGGGTAGCGGGCGATGATCTCGCGCGCGTCGGTCTCCAGCCGGGCCCGGACGTCGTCCGGGTAGGCGGGCGCGGGCAGTTGGGGCATGCCCAGGCTGACGCCCTGCTCCGAAGAACTGGTGGTCACCGGTCGACGCCTCCCATCACGGGGTCGATGGACGCGACAGCGACGATGACGTCGGCGACCTGGCCGCCCTCGCACATCGCCGCCATGGCCTGAAGGTTGGTGAAGGACGGGTCCCGGAAGTGGACCCGGTAGGGGCGGGTGCCGCCGTCGGAGACGACGTGCACCCCGAGCTCGCCCTTGGGCGACTCGACGGCCGCGTACGCCTGTCCCGGCGGGACGCGGAAACCCTCGGTGACCAGCTTGAAGTGGTGGATCAGCGCCTCCATGGAGGTGCCCATGATCTTCTTGATGTGGTCGAGGGAGTTGCCCAGTCCGTCCGGGCCCAGGGCGAGCTGGGCGGGCCAGGCGATCTTCTTGTCGGCGACCATGACCGGGCCGGGCTCCAGCCGGTCCAGGCACTGCTCGACGATCCGCAGCGACTGGCGCATCTCCTCCAGCCGGACCAGGAAGCGCCCGTAGGCGTCGCAGGTGTCCGCGGTGGGGACGTCGAAGTCGTACGTCTCGTAACCGCAGTACGGCTGGGCCTTGCGCAGGTCGTGGGGCAGGCCGGCGGAGCGCAGGATCGGGCCCGTCGCGCCGAGGGCCATGCAGCCGGTCAGGTCGAGGTGACCGATGTCCTGCATGCGGGCCTTGAAGATGGGGTTCCCGGTGGCGAGCTTGTCGTACTCCGGGAGGTTCTTCTTCATCTTCTTCACGAACTCGCGGATCTGGTCCACCGCGCCGGGCGGCAGGTCCTGGGCGAGTCCGCCGGGGCGGATGAACGCGTGGTTCATGCGCAGGCCGGTGATCAGCTCGTAGATGTCGAGAATGAGTTCACGGTCACGGAATCCGTAGATCATGATCGTGGTGGCGCCCAGCTCCATGCCGCCGGTGGCGATGCACACCAGGTGCGAGGAGAGCCGGTTCAGCTCCATCAGGAGCACGCGGATGATCGAGGCGCGGTCGGGGATCTCGTCCTCGATGCCGAGGAGCTTCTCGACCCCGAGGCAGTACGCCGTCTCGTTGAAGAACGACGTCAGGTAGTCCATGCGCGTCACGAACGTGGTGCCCTGCGTCCAGGTCCGGTACTCGAGGTTCTTCTCGATACCGGTGTGGAGGTAGCCGATGCCGCAGCGGGCCTCGGTGACGGTCTCGCCGTCGATCTCCAGGATCAGCCGGAGCACACCGTGCGTGGAGGGGTGCTGCGGTCCCATGTTGACGACGATGCGTTCGTCGTCGGCGCGGGCCGCGGACTGGACGACCTCGTCCCAGTCACCGCCGGTGACGGTGTAGACGGTGCCCTCGGTGGTCTCGCGAGGGGATGCGTGCGAGGTACTCACGAGTACGACCTCCGCTGGTCCGGAGCCGGGATCTGGGCGCCCTTGTACTCGACGGGGATGCCGCCGAGGGGGTAGTCCTTGCGCTGCGGGAAGCCCTGCCAGTCGTCCGGCATCATGATCCGCGTCAGGGCCGGGTGACCGTCGAAGACGATCCCGTAGAAGTCGTAGGTCTCGCGCTCGTGCCAGTCGTTGGTCGGGTACACGGAGACCAGGGACGGGATGTGCCGGTCACTGTCGGGGCAGCTGACCTCGAGGCGGATCACCCGGTTGTGGGTGATCGAGCGCAGGTGGTAGACGGCGTGCAGCTCGCGGCCCTTGTCGTTCGGGTAGTGGACGCCGCTGACCCCGGTGCACAGTTCGAAGCGCAGGGCCGGGTCGTCGCGCAGGGTGCGGGCGACGCGGACGAGGTGCTCGCGCTCGATGTGGAAGGTCAGCTCGTCGCGGTCGACGACCGTCTTCTCGATGGCGCCGGCGGGCAGGAGGTTCTGCTCCTCAAGGGCGCCCTCGAGCTCGTCGGCGACCTCGTCGAACCAGCCCCCGTAGGGCCGGGCGGCCGGTCCGGGGAGCCGGACCGAGCGCACCAGCCCGCCGTAGCCGGAGGTGTCGCCGCCGTTGTTGGCGCCGAACATGCCGCGCTGGACGCGGATCTCCTCACCGCCCTGGCCGCGCCGGCCCGGGAGGTTGGAGGCCGCGAGGTCCTTCTCGGGGTTCGGGGCGTCGTTGTTCGCGTCGCTCATCGCAGCAGCCCCTTCATCTCGATCGTGGGCAGCGCCTTCAGGGCCGCCTCCTCCGCCTCGCGGGCCGCCTCCGCGGCGTTCACGCCGAGCTTGGAGCTCTGGATCTTCTGGTGCAGCTTGAGAATGGCGTCCATCAGCATTTCGGGCCGCGGCGGGCAGCCGGGCAGGTAGATGTCGACCGGGACGATGTGGTCGACGCCCTGGACGATCGCGTAGTTGTTGAACATGCCGCCCGACGAGGCGCAGACCCCCATGGAGATCACCCACTTGGGGTTCGGCATCTGGTCGTAGACCTGCCGCAGCACGGGGGCCATCTTCTGGCTCACCCGCCCCGCGACGATCATCAGGTCCGCCTGCCGCGGCGAGCCGCGGAAGACCTCCATGCCGAAGCGCGCCAGGTCGTAGCGGCCGGCACCGGTGGTCATCATCTCGATGGCACAACAGGCCAGCCCGAACGTGGCGGGGAAGACCGATGCCTTGCGCACCCAGCCCGCGGCCTGCTCGACGGTGGTCAGCAGGAATCCGCTCGGCAGCTTTTCTTCGAGTCCCATGTCTAAAGGCCCCTCAGTCCCATTCCAGGCCGCCGCGCCGCCATACGTACGCGTACGCGACGAAGACGGTGAGCACGAAGAGCAGCATCTCCACGAGCCCGAAAATCCCCAGGGAGTCGAACGTGACGGCCCAGGGATAAAGGAAGACGATCTCAATGTCGAAGACGATGAAGAGCATCGCCGTCAGGTAGTACTTGATGGGGAAGCGCCCGCCGCCGGCCGGCGTGGGGGTCGGCTCGATTCCACACTCGTACGCCTCGAGCTTGGCGCGGTTGTACCGCTTCGGACCGATCAGCGTGGCCATGACCACGGAGAAGATCGCAAAGCCTGCCCCGAGGGCTCCCAGTACGAGGATGGGCGCATACGCGTTCACCGCTCCTCGCTCCTCTCAGTCGGCACTGACTGCTGGCGGTTGACTTAAGGCTCCCTTCCGCTCCCCGGCCCCCGCATCCCGCCTGCTCCGGCGAAGATCGAGAACATGTGAAGCAGGTCACAAGCCCAACGCTCCGCATCTTATGCCCGCAGGTCTGTGATCTGCGACACGGGGTATTACACAACCTTTGTGATCTCCACCACCTGACGAAGGATCATGAAGTCGTATGAGCGTTGATCTTCGTGCGCGAAGCGTCCAGTCGATCACCAGACGTGACATTTTCGCTCGTCAGTGCAGGTGAGAGCGGTGCATCTCCATATCAAGAGGCTTCCCGCGCATGCAAATTGGTACCGGAACGGGGTGATTGATAGAGGGGGCGTTCACATCCGGAGGCGTCCGGCGGACGGTGTGGACGTGTGCACGCGTTCACGAGCGGACCCGGCTCCGGCTCGCGCGAAACGCACGCGAGGACGCGCACGCGGAGCCGCACGCGGAGCCGCACCCGCTACGCACCCGCCCCGGTAATCGTTCCGTGACCTCCGCCACATTCCGGAAGGCCCGCAAGAACCGGGCTTGGCCATCCGTCCCAACCGATGGTAGGCGGGGGGCAATTCGGGCGTAATAATGAAAGGCCGTGATCACGAGCCGCTCGCCATGCGCCCGCAATGTCCCTTACGGCGTCAATAAAGAGCCGCACGCCCCGGATTCGGGCCTTCATTGAACAACTGTGGCGCAGCACACGTTTCTTGAAGGTATGGAGGAGCCCCTGGTACCCGTTGTTCTCATGTCCCACTCCGCTCACATACGCAGCCACCGGAAACCCCGCCGCAGCGCGTCGACGATCGCGATGCGGGCCGGAGTTGCCGGTGGCGTCCTCAGCACCCTGGCCGTGGCCGGTGCGTCGGGGCCGGCGAACGCCGCCGAGCCCGCGACGCAGACCCCCGAGCTGCCGACCCTGACGGCCGACCTGGCCGCCGAGGTCGCCGAGTCCGCGGACGTCACGGAGCTGGCCGCCGCGCACTACCAGCTGCGGGCCGAGCGTGACGCAGCCGCCGCCGAGGCGGCCAAGGAGGCCAAGGCCGACCTGGTCGAGGCCAAGAAGAAGGCGGAGGCCAAGAAGAAGGCCGCCGAGGCCGCCCGCAAGGCCGCTGCCGAGCGCGCCTCCCGCAGCACCGAGCGCGCCACGCTGAGCGCGTCCGTGTCGACGCCGGCCGTCGGCAGCGTCGCCACCGTGCTCTCGTTCCTCCAGTCCCAGCTGGGCGACGCCTACGTGATGGGCGCCTCCGGCCCCAACGCCTGGGACTGCTCCAGCCTCGTGCAGGCCGCGTTCCGCCAGGTCGGTGTGGACCTGCCGCGCGTCTCGCAGGACCAGTCGATGGCCGGCACCGACGTGTCGCTGTCCAACCTCCAGCCCGGCGACATCCTGTACTGGGGCGGCAAGGGCTCCGCGTATCACGTGGGCGTCTACATCGGCGCCGGCCAGTACCTGGACGCGGCCAACCCGTCCAAGGGCGTCGTCATCCAGAACCTCTCCGGCTACCCGGCGTCGGGCGCGGTGCGCGTTCTCTGATACATCCGGACACATACGGACATGAAAGGGCCGCTGCCTCGGGGGCAGCGGCCCTTCCGTGTCGCCGGGGCCGGCGTCGGTGGGGGTGTCAGGCCTTGGGGGCCACCTTGCTCAGGCCGTTGATGATGCGGTCCATCGCGTCGCCGCCCGTCGGGTCGGTGAGGTTGGCGAGCAGCTTCAGGGTGAACCGCATCAGCATCGGGTGCGTCAGGCCGCGCTGTGCGGCGATCTGCATGACCTTCGGGTTGCCGATGAGCTTCACGAAGGCCCGGCCGAGCGTGTAGTAGCCGCCGTAGGTGTCCTTCAGGATGCGCGGGTAGCGCCGCAGCGCCGTCTCCCGCTGGGCGGGCGTCGAGCGGGAGTGCGCCTGGACGACGACCTCGGCGGCGATCTGGCCGGACTCCATGGCGTAGGCGATGCCCTCGCCGTTGAAGGGGTTCACCATGCCGCCCGCGTCGCCGACGAGGAGCAGCCCGCGCGTGTAGTGCGGCTGGCGGTTGAAGGCCATGGGGAGGGCGGCGCCGCGGATCGGGCCGGTCATGTTGTCCGGCGTGTAGCCCCACTCCTCCGGCATGGAACCGCACCAGGCCTTCAGGACCTCGCGCCAGTCCAGCTCCTTGAAGGACGAGGAGGTGTTGAGGACGCCGAGACCGACGTTCGAGGTGCCGTCGCCCATGCCGAAGATCCAGCCGTAGCCGGGCAGCAGGCGGTCCTGGGCACCTCGGCGGTCCCACAGTTCCAGCCAGGACTCCAGGTAGTCGTCCTCGTGACGCGGCGAGGTGAAGTACGTACGGACGGCGACGCCCATGGGCCGGTCCTCGCGGCGGTGCAGGCCCATCGCCAGGGACAGCCGGGTGGAGTTGCCGTCGGCGGCGACGACGAGCGGCGCGCGGAAGGTGACCTCGCGCTTCTCCACGCCGAGCTTGGCGGTGACGCCGGTGATGCGGCCGGTGCGGTCGTCGACGACCGGACCGGTGACGTTGCAGCGCTCGTGGAGCCGGGCGCCCGCCTTCTGCGCCTGGCGGGCGAGTTGCTCGTCGAAGTCGTCGCGCCTGCGGACGAGGCCGTAGTCCGGGAAGGAGGCGAGATCCGGCCAGTCGAGCTGGAGCCGCACCCCGCCGCCGATGATCCGCAGGCCCTTGTTGCGCAGCCAGCCCGCCTCCTCGGAGATGTCGACGCCCATCGACACGAGCTGCTTGACGGCGCGCGGGGTCAGTCCGTCACCGCACACCTTCTCCCTCGGGAATTCGGTCTTCTCCAGCAGGAGGACGTCGAGCCCTGCCCTGGCCAGGTGGTACGCGGTGGTGGAGCCGGCTGGCCCCGCGCCCACGACGATCACATCGGCGGAGTTGTCGGAGAGGGGCTCGGTCACGGCGGGATCTCCCCAGGGTTAGAAATCTGAGTGCCGACCGGCACTGGACACGGGCAGTCTATTCAGCGGAATCGATCAACCCACTGAAGGGCTGCCCCGTGAACCGAGCTCTCCCCGCAGTACGGTTGCGCGTCCCCACCGACGAGGACGCGGTCGCCTGGCACCGGGCTTTCGACGACCCGGACGTGATGGAGTTCCACGGCGGCAGGTCCGCCGAGTTGTCGGTCTACGAGGAGCTCACCGCCCGCCAGCGGCGGCACGACGCGGAGCTGGGCCTGTGCCTGTGGACGATGCTCGACGAGGCGGGAGCCGTCATCGGCTTCACCGGCGCCCAGCCGTGGCCGCACTCGTGGGGCCCGGCGGGCGAGCTGGAGATCGGCTGGCGGCTCGGCCGCGGGCACTGGGGCAAGGGGTACGTCACGGCGGCGGCGCGGGAGACCCTGGAGCGGGTGAGCGCGGCGGGCGTCAAGAGCGTGGTGGCGATGGTCGACTCCCGCAACGAACGGTCCATCGCGGTGACCCGGCGCCTCGGCATGGAACTCGCCGAGACGTTCAGGACACCCGCCTCGGAGCGCGAGGGCCACTGCTACCGCCTGATCCTGTGACACACGGTAATCGTCGGCTACGGAAAGGTACATGACGCTTCCGGGCGGCGGAGGGCCGGAGTTACCCTGCCTGTACCGCTGGGGGTGACGTCCGTGCGCCTGACACCCAAGAGTCCGGAAGTGGTCGTGCCGCGCCTCGTCGGCCTGATGGCCGTGGACGCGCGGGAGACGGCCGAGGCGGGCGGGGTGCTGCTCGCCGCGCCCGACCGGCCCGACTTCCTCCGCGTCGTCGTCGACCACGTCGTACGACAGTTCCCGCTGCCCGGGGCCGCCGTGCCGCGGGGCGCCGTCGTCACCGTCTGGTTCGACTTCGGCGACGGGGAGGGCGGCGGGGGCGTCAGGGAGCCCAGGAGGGGCGTTCCGCCGCCGGGCGGCCTGCGGCACGAACTGGGCGAGCCGGAGGGGCCGTACGCGGCCCTCGGCCACCCCTGAGGTCCCGGAGGTCCCGGAGGTCCCGGACGGGGGCGGGGGGCGTCCGCCGCGGGCACACGGCGCATGCGGGGCGGCGACGGCCCACCCGCTCGTGCCTTCTCGCATCCGCCCGTCGTCTCCGGCCCCCGTGGGTCCGACCGTCGGCTCAGGCCGCGTTGGGTCCGACCGTCGGCTCAGGCAGCCTTGTATCCCCGGTGCAGGGCGACGATGCCGCCCGAGAGGTTGCGCCACGCCACCTTCGACCAGCCGGCCCCGCGCAGTTGCCCGGCGAGGGCGGCCTGGTCGGGCCAGGCGCGGATGGACTCGGCGAGGTAGACGTACGCGTCGGGGTTGGAGGACACGGCGCGGGCGACCGGGGGCAGGGCGCGCATCAGGTACTCGGTGTACACGGTCCGGAACGGCGCCCACGTCGGCTGGGAGAACTCGCAGATCACGACCCGTCCACCGGGCCGTGTCACGCGGTACATCTCGCGCAGCGCCGCGCCGTGGTCCTGGACGTTGCGCAGCCCGAAGGAGATGGTGACGGCGTCGAACACGTCGTCCCGGAACGGCAGCCGGGTCGCGTCGCCGGCCGTGAACGGCAGCCAGCCGTGGCGCCCCTTGCCCACCTGGAGCATGCCGAGGGAGAAGTCGCAGGGGACGACGCGGGCGCCGGTGCGGGCGAACGGCAGCGAGGAGGTGCCCGTACCGGCGGCGAGGTCGAGGACCCTCTGCGCGGGCCGGGCGTCCACCGCCTTCGCGACCTCCCTGCGCCACAGCCGCGCCTGCCCGAGGGACAGCACGTCGTTGGTCAGGTCGTACCGGTCCGCCACGTCGTCGAACATCGAGGCGACTTCGTGCGGCTGCTTGTCCAGGGATGCGCGGGTCACCCGCCCATTGTGGCAGCAGGGACCCGGCGCGTACGGCACAGGGCCGGGGGCCGCCGGGGACGGCGCATCAGCGGCGCCGGTGCACGAGGCGTCCCGCGAGGACCGTCGCCACGCAGGTCCCGGCTCCGCGGGCGCTGAGCGCGGCCTCGTCGGGGACGTCGAAGACGGCGAAGGTGGCCTCCCGAGCGGCGACCGCTCCGGCGGGCGGCAGCGGCAGCAGGACCACCTCGCTCAGGCTCCGCCCGCCGGCCAGCGGGTCGAGGGCGGGCGGGCCCGTCGGCTGCGCGGCGCGCGGCCCGGCGGTGAGGCCCGCGCGGCGCACGGCGTCCCGTACGGCGGGCCGCCTCAGGTCGCCCGCGACGGCGACGGTGCCGTGCGCCAGCATCCGCTGCACACCGCGCCGCGCGCTCGCGCCCCAGCGGGCGTCGGTCATGGGCAGGGCGGCGAGGGCGTCCCCGGTGAGCGGTTCGGTGCCGAGCGCGTCGGCCTCGCGCGGGTCGGGGTGGTAGGCCCGCTCCAGCAGTTCGGGCCCGTACGGGTTCAGCAGTGCGGGGGTGAGAACCCCCGGCCACCGGCGGACACGGGCGGCCGGATGCGCGGCGGCCAGCTCCTCGTACGGGCCGATCGCGGCGACGGCGCGGCCGTCGACCAGCACGGCGCCGCCGGGCAGGGGTGGCCCGCCGTCCCCCGGGAGCAGGAGGTCTGCGGCGTGGAGTGTGGGCACGGCGGGGTCAGTTGGACGCGAGCAGCTTCAGCTCGGGGTGGGCCGTGCCGCCCTCGATCGCGGTGGACGAGATGTGCGAGGCCACGCGGTCGTCGACGGGGTCGTTCGCCGGGTCGTCGTGCACGACGAGGTGCTCGTACGTCGTCGCGCGCTGTGCCGGCACCCGGCCGGCCCGGCGGATCAGGTCGATGATCTCCAGCCGGTTGGAGCGGTGCCTGGCGCCGGCGGAGGAGACGACGTTCTCCTCCAGCATGATCGAGCCGAGGTCGTCGGCGCCGTAGTGCAGGGACAGCTGGCCGACCTCCTTGCCCGTCGTCAGCCAGGAGCCCTGGATGTGCGCCACGTTGTCCAGGAACAGCCGGGCGATGGCGATCATCCGCAGGTACTCGAAGATCGTGGCCTGCGTGCGGCCCTTCAGGTGGTTGTTCTCGGGCTGGTAGGTGTACGGGATGAAGGCGCGGAAGCCGCCCGTGCGGTCCTGTACGTCGCGGATCATCCGCAGGTGCTCGATGCGCTCGGCGTTGGTCTCGCCGGTGCCCATCAGCATGGTGGACGTGGACTCGACACCGAGGTCGTGCGCGATCTCCATGATCTCCAGCCAGCGCTCCCCGGACTCCTTCAGCGGCGCGATGGCCTTGCGCGGGCGCTCGGGCAGCAGCTCGGCACCGGCGCCGGCGAAGGAGTCGAGCCCGGCGGCGTGGATGCGCCGGACGGCCTCCTCGACCGGCACCCCGGAGATACGGGCCATGTGCTCGACCTCGGACGCGCCCAGCGAGTGGATGACCAGCTGGGGGAAGGCCTTCTTGATGGCCGAGAAGTGCTTCTCGTAGTACTCGACGCCGTAGTCCGGGTGGTGGCCGCCCTGGAACATGATCTGCGTGCCGCCCAGCTCGACCGTCTCGGCGCAGCGGCGCAGGATGTCGTCGAGGTCGCGCGTCCAGCCCTTGGCGGTGTCCTTCGGGGCGGCGTAGAAGGCGCAGAACTTGCACGCCGTGACGCACACGTTGGTGTAGTTGATGTTCCGCTCGATGATGTACGTCGCGATGTGCTCGGTGCCCGCGTACTTCCGCCTGCGTACGGCGTCGGCGGCGGCGCCGAGCGCGTGGAGCGGGGCGTCGCGGTAGAGGTCGAGGGCCTCTTCGGGGGTGATCCGCCCACCGGCGGCTGCACGGTCGAGGATGGGCTGAAGGTCGGCCTTCTCGGTCACCGGCGTCCCTTTCGTAAGGGTTGTGGACGGACGTCCTCAGCGTACGCCAGCCGGTCTTCGCAACCGACGTCGGCCGGTCCGCACGCCGGGCGTTGCGCGGGGGCTACGTCGTCGCGTCTCAGGCGCCGTACGCGCCCGCGAGGAGCCCCAGGTACGCGCCGCCGATCAGGAACGGCCCGAACGGGATCGCGGTCCTGCGGCCCGCCCTCCGGGCGACGACGAGCGCACCGCCGTAGAGCGCGCCCAGCAGGAACCCGGCGAAGGTGCCGAGCACGACCGTCGGCCAGCCGTACCAGCCGAGGACGGCGCCCGCGCCCAGGGCCAGCTTCACGTCGCCGAAGCCCATGCTGCCGGGGCTGATGAGGAACAGCACGAAGTAGCCGGCGCCGAGCGCGAGGGCGCCGAGCAGGGCGGTCGTCCACTGTCCCGCGTGCTCGGGCGCGAGGGCGGCGAGGCCGAGGAGCGCGAGTGCTGCGCCCGCGAGCGGCAGGGTGAGCGGGTCGGGCAGCCGCTTCACCCGGAGGTCGACGACGGCCAGCAGCACGCCGACCGGCGCGAGCAGCAGCCAGACGGCGAGTTCGGGCCGGGTGCCCGTGGCCGCGCCGAGCACGGCGCACACCAGGCCGGTGACGACGGCGAGGACACCCCCACCGGGCCCGTAGGCCCCACCCGGGTCCGGGGTCCGGCCCGGGTCCGGGGCCCGGCCCGACCCCGAGGTCCCGCCCGGGGCCGAGGTCCCGCCCGACCCCGAGGTCCCGCCCGGGGCCGAGGTCACCCCAGGGCCCTGGGCACCGCCCGGCCCCTGGGCACCGCCGGGCCCGTGGGCACCGGCCCGGCTGGGCGGTTCCGGTACCTGGGCTGCTCCCGACCCGTGGGCCCCGGGCGCCGCCCGTTCCCCGCACTGCCCGCACCGCGCCCGCCCGAGCCATCCGCGCAGCGGGTGCCCGCCGGGGCACAGGGTCCGCCACGCCTCACCGGAGGGTACGGAGAACCGGTAGACGGCGCGTGGCAGCAGAACACCGGCCGCCGCGCCCCACAGGGCGGCGACGGCGACGACGACGACCGACGGATCCGGCACGCTGCCCGCCTTTCCACTCGACGTTCGGTCACTGACGTTCGGTCACTCGACGTTGACCGTTCGACGTCGACGGCCGCATTCCCGACGACTCGGTCTTCGGCCACTCGACCCTCGGCCACTCGACTTTCGGCTGCTCGATCCTCGCCTACCCGACCTTCGACATGCGCGCCTCCGGGTTGCCCGACCTCTCGCTGTCCGACTCGTACTTCAGGTCGTCGCCGACCGGGACGAGGCGCACGGTCGCCCGGGCCTGATTGCAGTGGCCCGCGTTCTTCTCCTCGCCCACCGAGCTCGCCACCAGCTGCTTCTTCGTGACCTGCTTCAGGGTCAGGACGTCGGTGCAGGTGAGGCCGAGCGTGTCCGTCTGGGTGATGCGGCCCAGCTCCTCCCCCACGCGGGCGCGCCGGACCGTGACGCGGAAGGTCCCGGCCGGCAGGGTGCCGTCGAGCACCGTGCCCTGCCCCTGCCAGGTGCCGAGGTAGCGGGCCGGCACCTCGGACGCCGTACCGTCACCGGGGGTCGGGGCCGCCGGCCGGGCGCCGTGGTCCCTGCCCGCGTCGTTGCCCCCGCCGCCGCCCGGCAGCACGTCGAACAGGAACACCGAGCCGACCGTCACCGCCGCCATCGCGCCCGCGACGGCCAGGGCGACTGTGCAGCTCAGCCGCCGGCCGCGGCCACCGGCGCCGGGGGCGGACGCGGCGGCCACGGAGACGGAGAGCCTGCCGGGGTGGTGGGCGGGGCCCCCGTCGGGGGTGGCGGGGCCGGCGGACGGCCGGGGCGGAAGGCCCCCGCCGTCCCCGGACGACGGCCACGCACCACCCCCCGTGCCCGCTGTCGTGCCCGCTCCCGTCATGACCGGCGGCGGTCCGAACTCCCCCACCGTCGGCGCCCCGTGGACCTCCCCGCCCGCCGTTCCCGCCGTGTCCGGTGGCCGTACGGCGGGGTTGCTGAAGTCCACCGGCCCGGACTCGGCACCGGCGCCGTCGGTGCCGGCCCCGCCCGCCGCCTCCAGGTTCAGCAGCTGTACGGCGCTGCGGCTGACCCGCTCCACCAGCGCGCCCGGCAGCCAACCGCCCGCGACGAGGCGGGACGCGCCGCCGGGGGCGAGGCGGCGGGCCAGTTCGGCGGGGGTGGGGCGGGCGGCCGGGTCCTTGGCGAGGCAGGCCGCCGCCGGCTCCCGGACCTCCCCGTCCAGACCGCCGAGTACGGGCTCCTCGTGGACGACCTTGTAGAGCAGCGCGGCCGACGAGTCCCCCCGGAAGGGAGGTTCGCCGGTCGCCGCGAAGGTGAGGACCGCGCCCAGCGAGAAGACGTCGGACGCGCCCGTGACGCCCTTGCCGAGGATCTGCTCGGGTGCCATGTAACCGGGCGAACCGATGGACACGCCCGTCGAGGTGAGGGAGGCCGTGCCGTCCGTGGCGCGGGCGATGCCGAAGTCGATCAGCAGCGGCCCGTCGAGGGTGAGGAGGACGTTGGAGGGCTTCACGTCCCGGTGCACGAGACCCAGCTCGTGCACCGCCGCCAGCGCCTCGGCCAGGCCCGCCCCCAGCGCCCGTACCGTGTGCAGCGGCAGCGGGCCGACGTCCGCGACGGCCGCCGTGAGGGAAGGACCCGCCGCGTAGGCCGTCGCGACCCATGGCACGCGCGCGTCCGGGTCGGCGTCCAGGACGGGCGCGGTCCACGCGCCGCCGACCCGCCGCGCCGCCTCCACCTCGCGGCGGAACCGGGCCCGGAACTCCTCGTCGAGCGCGAAGTGCGGGTGCACGATCTTGACGGCGACCGTCCGGCCGCCCGCGCTGCGCCCCAGGTAGACCCGGCCCATGCCCCCGGAACCGAGCCGGCCGAGCAGCCGGTAGGGCCCCACCACGGTCGGTTCGTCGACGTCGAGCGGCTGCATGGTCATTCCTCCCCCGAGTCCCGGGCGTCCGCCCGGATCCCCCGCACGGACCCGTACGACCCCGTACGCCTGTCCGGCAGCGTAGTGCCGCGGCCCGCGGCGGCCCATGGCCCGGCGGGCGCCGCGAGCCCGTGAGCCCGGCAGGAAGCCCCCTCGCTCCGCCGTCCGTCACGGCTCCAGCAGGTCGACCTTCACCTCGGCCGGGAAGCCGGTGGTCGGGCCGACGCGGCGCGCGAACTCGGCGACCGCCGCCAGCTGCGGTGCGCCGAAGCGGAAGTCGAGGGTGGTGAAGTACCGCTGCAGGACCTGCTCGTCGAAGTCCTCCCAGCGGGCCGCCTGCTCGGCGACCTTGCCGACCTCCTGGAGGGAGAGGTCGCGGGAGGCGAGGAAGGCCTCGTGCACCTGGCGGGTGATCGCCGGCTCGCGCTCCAGGTAGTCGCGCCGCGCCGCCCACACCGCGAAGACGAACGGCAGTCCCGTCCACTCCTTCCACAGCGCGCCCAGGTCGTGCACCTGGAGCCCGAAGCGCGGCCCGTCGTGCAGGTTGGCGCGCAGCGCGGCGTCGCCGATCAGTACGGCGGCCTCGGCCTCCCGCATCATCAGGCTGAGGTCGGGCGGGCAGGTGTAGTAGTCCGGCCGTACGCAGAAACGCTCCGCCAGCAGCAGCTGCGCGAGCCGCACGGAGGTGCGCGAGGTCGAGCCGAGTGCGACCCGGGCGCCGTCGAGGCGTTCCAGCGGGACCTGCGAGACGATCACGCACGACATCACCGGGCCGTCGCAGCCGACGGCGATGTCGGGGAAGGCGACCAGGTCGTCCGCGTTCTTGAGGAACTCGACGAGGGTGATCGGACCGATGTCGAGGTCGCCCTGCACCAGCTTCTCGCTGAGCTTCTCCGGGGTGTCCTTCGTGAGCGCGAAGTCGAGGAGCGTGCCCGTCCTCGCGAGCCCCCAGTACAGGGGCAGGCAGTTCAGGAACTGGATGTGGCCGACACGCGGCCGGGTGCGAGAATTGTCCACATCGTGAGGCTAGCCCTCGGGGATCGGTGCCGGGCCGCCACCCCGCCGGCCGGCCCGCCCGTCCCCGTCGCCCCTCCCTGGCGCTCCCTGGTCACCGCCCTCGGCACGCCCCTCCGCCGTCCGCCCCTACCGCCGTCCGCGCCGCCTCCGTTCCGGTTGTCGGAACCCCCTCGGCGGGCTTCTCGCGAGTGCGGCTATAGGCCCGAGGAAGAGATCTTCAAACATTCGGGTGAAGTGATCTTGGCCTCTATTGCATCAGGACCTCTGCGTGCTAGGCTCGCCGCAAGTTGCAGTTTGGTTTCCCTTGCAGTACAGAGCCTGCGGAGCATGTGACCGCGGGCTCTCGTCATTCTCAGGCATAGGCAGTTGTGCAGAATTCTCTTCTCACACTTGCTGGTTCTGGAGCAGGGCAACCCTTTGGGCCCAAGGAGGGCTTATGGCTACCGGAACCGTGAAGTGGTTCAACGCCGAAAAGGGCTTTGGATTCATCGCCCAAGAAGGCGGCGGCCCCGACGTCTTCGTCCACTACTCCGCAATCAACGCGACCGGTTTCCGTTCGCTTGAGGAGAACCAGCAGGTGTCTTTCGACGTCACTCAGGGCCCGAAGGGCCCGCAGGCGGAGAACGTCACCCCTGTCTGACAAGTAATACCCAAGGAGCCCCGCGCCGTCAGGCGACGGGGCTCCTGCCCTTTTCCGCGCCTCCGCCGCCCCCGTTTTTCACATGCACGGGCCCATTCACTTCCCCGCACCCCCTTCGCCGCCCACCGGCGGTGAACTTCCGGTGAACCGCCGCCGTCCTCGTCGGAGAACCCGTGTGACCGGAGCGGCACTGTCAGTGGCCCCCGCTATGGTCCCGCCCATGACGCCCGAGCAGGACACCCCGGAAACAGTCCGGACACCGGCGGCCCCGGAGTCAGGGGTCGCCCCCGCCCCCTTCCTCACCACCACGCGGATCTTCTACGACGCCATTGCCGAGGACTACCACGGCCTCTTCCGGAACGAGCCCAGTGCGCCGATGGACCGGGCGGTGCTGGCGGCGTTCGCGGAACTGGTCGGGGCGGGCGGCCGGGTGGCCGACCTGGGGTGCGGTCCCGGCCGGGTCACCGCCCATCTCGCCTCGCTCGGGCTGTCCGTCCACGGCCTCGACCTGTCGGCGTCGATGCTGGCCATCGCCCGGCGCGAACATCCGGGGCTGCGGTTCGAGCAGGGCTCGATGCTGGACCTGGACCTGCCCGACGGGGCCCTCGCGGGTGTCGTGTCCTGGTACTCGACCATCCACACGCCCGACGACCGGCTCCCCGACGTCTTCGCGGAGTTCGCACGCGTGCTGGCGCCCGGCGGGTACCTGCTGACCGGTTTTCAGGTCGGCGACGTGCCGCGTACCCACGACCGGCCTTTCGGCCACCCCGTCTCCCTGGACTTCGTACGCCGCCGGCCGGAGCACATCACGCCCCTGCTGGCGGCGGCGGGCCTGACCCTGCACAGCCAGACCGTCCGTGCGCCGGACGCCGACAAGGGCGAGTCGACTCCGCAGGCGGTCCTGATCGCCCGCAAGTAGGCGGCCTCCGTGAGGCGGCCCCGCCGAGGCAGGCCCTCCTCCGCGGGGGCCTCACGCCGGCCGTTCGTCCCGGACGCCGAGAACGGTCGCGCAGTCGCTCCACGCCACGCCGCTCAACAGGGGCCGCAGGCGGGTGAACAGCTCCAGCAGTTCGGGGCCCCACCGCTTGCGGAAGGCGGGGTCCTGCCGGGCGAGGTCGAGTTCGTCGGCGGCGATCAGTACGGCCAGGTCCCGCCGCAGGCCCGGTTCCAGGGCGCGGGTGCTGCCGGTGAAGCGGTCGTGGAGCGGGGCGCCCGGCTCGGCGAGCCCGGGATACGTGGCCTCCCGGTCGCAGCTGCCGTAGGCGTACACGATCGCCTCGGCCTCCGTTCCGATCACGGCCGCCAGGTCGCCGCGGCGGCCCAACGGGAGCAGGGCGGCGGGGAAACCGTCGGTGCCGTAGGCGGCGTGACAGAGGCCGGCGAGCCGGAGGGCCGGGCGTGCCTCCCAGGCGATGAGCTGCGCCCGCACCCGGTCGAGGTGGGCGAGCAGGGTGCCGCCGGGGTGCGAGAGCGCGTCGGCACCCGACCGGAGCAGCAGCACCCGGGCCCCTTCGGCAGCGGCGGAAGCGGAAGCCGGGACGGGAGCGGAGCCAACGGCCGGGACGGAGGCGGAGGAAGCGGAGTCGGCGGCCGGGCGGGAGGCGGAGGAAGGCACGGTCGGTGTCCTTTCCGGGAGCGGGTCGTGGTGGGTCGGCACCCGCTCCACCCCGCCCCGGTCCGGATCTGGCGGGGCGCGGAGCGGGTTGCCGCCCGGGCCCTGCGACGATCGTCGTACAGCCCCGGGAGCCCAGTCAATCCTTGCCTTTTGTCTCCAACCCCAAGTGTTAGCTTGGATGTTGTGACGTTGGACGACCTTCGCGTGTTCGTGGCGGTGTGCCGGGCCGGCAGCCTCAGCGCGGTGGCCCGCGAACTGGGCTGTACACAGTCGGCGGTGAGTCAGCACGTGAAGCGGCTGGAACGGGAGACCGGCGTCGGCCTGCTGGAACGGCAGCCGCGCGGCGTCGTACCCACGCAGGCGGGCCGGGTTCTGGAGGCGGCCGCGGCGCAGGGCATCGCCGGCCTCGACCTGGCACTGCGGCGGCTGCGCGAGCTGGTGGAGGGTGAGCGGGGCTCGGTGCGCGTCGCCACGGGTGCCACGACCGTGCGGCACTTCATGTCGGACGCGGTGGTCGCCTTCCGGCAGCGGCACCCGGACATCAGCCTGGAGTTCCGTACGGAGAGTTCGAGCCGGGGCTGCTTCGACGCGCTGGCCGACAGTGACCTGGACCTGGCGTGGATCACGCTGGGGCCCCCGGTGCGCGGCATCGAGCAGCGCCCCGTCATGGACCTCCCGTGGGTCCTGGCCGTACGGTCCGGAGACCCGCTGGCGGACCGCCCGCAGGTGACCGCGGCCGACCTGGAGGGCCTGCGCCTCATCCGTCTGCCGCCGAACTCCGCGTCCGCCGCGCACCTGGACGCCGCCTGCGCGCGGCTGGGGGTGCGCTTCGCCTACGACACGAGCGTCGCCGACTGGGACACGGCACTCCTGCTGGCCGAACTGGGCCTGGGACGGGCGGTGGTGCCCGCGCTGCCCGGCCTGGACGTGCCCGGCAAGGGCGGCGGCCTCCGCCTCGTTCCCCTCCCGGCCGTGCCGCCGCTCACGGTCGGGTGGGCGGTCCGCCGCTGGGACGCCCTGAGCCCGGCGGCCCGCGCCTTCGCGGACACGGTCCTGGACAGCTGCCGCCGCAACGCGGGCCCGCTCGCCTCCCTGTCCGAACCGCCCGACCCGCCCGACCCCACCGACCCGCCCGGGACATCCGAAACGGCCCCCGGGCCGCGCCCCCGCGTCCGCACCGTCCCCGGACAGCGCACCTAGGTGTACTCGGCCATGAGGTTGGTAACTCGCGTCGCTAGTTGATCAGGAAGAGACCTCCGGGCGTAGTGGAGATGCCTGTCTTCACCACAA
>NZ_JBEXVL010000037.1:0-16179 GCF_040638805.1 Streptomyces sp. NPDC005925
GGCGTCCAGTGCGGGCACGGTGTCCGCCGAGGGCGGCGGGGGCGGTGAGAAGGCGCAGGGTGGGCTGGTCGCTCTGGCGTTGTCGCAGTACGCGGCCTCGGAGGTTCCGCCCCTGCCGCCGTTACCGCTGTCCCGCCGGGTCTACGGCTCGAACTTGTAGCCCAGGCCGCGGACCGTCACCAGGTAGCGGGGGGCGCCCGGGTCCGGCTCTATCTTGGCGCGCAGCCGCTTGACGTGGACGTCGAGGGTCTTGGTGTCGCCGACGTAGTCGGCGCCCCAGACGCGGTCGATGAGCTGCATACGGGTCAGGACGCGGCCGGCGTTGCGCAGCAGCATCTCCAGCAGGTCGAACTCCTTCAGGGGCAGGTCGATCTTGCTGCCGCCGACCGTGACCACGTGGCGGTCGACGTCCATACGGACGGGACCGGCCTCCAGGGCGGCCGGGGCAGCCTCCTCCGGCTCGCCGCGGCGGCGCAGCACGGCGCGGATGCGGGCGACCAGTTCGCGGGAGGAGAAGGGCTTGGTGACGTAGTCGTCGGCCCCTATCTCCAGCCCGACGACCTTGTCGATCTCGCTGTCCTTGGCGGTCACCATGATCACGGGGACGTTGGAGCGGCCGCGCAGCTGGCGGCACACCTCGGTGCCCGGCAGGCCGGGCAGCATCAGGTCGAGGAGGACGAGGTCGGCGCCGTTGCGCTCGAACTCGTCGAGTCCCTCGGGCCCTGTGGTCGCCACTGCGACCTCGAAGCCCTCCTTGCGGAGCATGTACGACAGGGCGTCGGAGAAGGACTCCTCGTCCTCGACGACGAGCACACGGGTCACGGAAGGACCTCCGGAGCGGGAAGCGTTTCGTACGATTCATACGATTCGTACGGGGATGTTTGGGGGTGTGGGGCGGAGGTGGACCGTCCGGCTTCGGTTTGGCGGGCGGTCCGCTGCTGGGCCCGGTCGCGGGCCGCGCCCGCCTCCGGCAGTCGCAGGGTGAACGTGGAGCCCTGGCCTTCGGCGCTCCACACCGTGACCTCCCCGCCGTGCGAGGCGGCCACGTGCTTGACGATCGCCAGCCCGAGACCCGTACCACCGGTGGCGCGGGAGCGGGCCGGGTCGACGCGGTAGAAGCGCTCGAAGACGCGCTCCTTGTCCTTGTCGGAGATGCCGATGCCCTGGTCGGTGACGGCTATCTCGATCATGTCGCCGCCCGGCGCGCCGATGCTGCGGGCGGCGATGCCCACGCGGGTGCGGGCGGGCGAGTAGTTGACGGCGTTCTCGACGAGGTTGCCGAGGGCGGCGGCGAGCTGGCCCCGGTTTCCCCAGACCGCCAGGTCGGCGACGCCCGTCCGGCGGCCGTCGGTCTCCTCCTCCGGGAGCTCGCCGGGCTCCATGACGGAGGCGGCCATGGTGATCTGCTTGGCGCCGGCCTGGTGGCGGCAGCGGTCGATGGCCTCGGCGACGAGCTCGTCGATGCGGACGGGTTCGGCGTCCTCCAGCGGGTCGTCGTTCTGGACGCGGGAGAGGTCGATGAGTTCCTGGACGAGGTTGGTGAGCCGGGTGGCCTCGATCTGCATCCGGCCCGCGAAGCGCTCCACGGCCTCCGGGTCGTCGGAGGCGTCCATGACGGCCTCGGACAGGAGGGAGAGCGCGCCGACGGGCGTCTTCAGCTCGTGGCTCACGTTGGCGACGAAGTCGCGGCGTACGGCCTCGATGCGACGGGCCTCCGTGAGGTCCTCCACGAGGAGGAGGACGAGCCGGGAGCCGAGCGGCGCGACGCGCGCGGAGACGGCGAGGGCCTCGCCGCGGCCCGTGCCCCGGCGGGGCAGGTCCAGCTCGATCTGCCGTATCTCCCCGTCGCGCCGGGTGTCGCGGGCCATCTGCATCATCGGCTCCACCGCCAGCTTGCCGCCGCGCACCAGCCCGAGGGCGTACGCGGCGGAGCTGGCCTTGACGACGGCGTCGGCCTCGTCGAGGACCACTGCGGAGGAACGCAGCACGGACAGGACCGTGTCCACGCCCGGCGGAAGCACCGGGTCCGCGTGCAGTGAGGTGCGTGTGGGGCGCTTCTGTTCGCGCTCGCTCCAGCGGAACGCCAGCATGGCGATGACACCGGTGAGCACTCCGGCGATCGCTGCCGCTGCGGCGACCGCCGCGTTCACGTCCATGCGTCCAGGTTAGGCATGCGGTACCTCCCGTCCACAGCCGTCCGAGTGCGACCTCGAACACTCGTCGCCCAGAGTTCACCCTGGGGCAAGTATCGATTCATCCGGGGTGATGGAAACGGTCGCGTAAGGGACGGAACGTGGGAGCGTGGGGTTGCTGAGCCCCGGAGTCTGTCTGTACGAGGCTGTGTCCGTACGAGGCTGAGCCCTGGAAGTAGACGCACGAGAGGGAAACCCTGATGCGGGACGCGTACCACGAGGAACTTGACTCGATCGGCGACAGCCTGGTGGAGATGGCCCGGCTGGTCGGGTCGGCGATCGGACGCGCCACGACCGCCATCCTCGACTCCGATCTGAAGCTGGCCGAGAACGTCATCGAGGCCGACCAGCGTGTCGACGAACTCCAGCACGAGCTCGAGGCGCGCGCCATAGCACTGCTGGCCCGGCAGCAGCCGGTGGCGACGGACCTGCGGATCGTCGTGACGTCGCTGCGCATGTCGGCCGACCTGGAGCGGTCCGGCGACCTCGCCCAGCACGTGGCGAAGCTCGCGCGGCTGCGCTACCCCGACCGCGCCGTTCCGCAGGACCTGCACGCGACCATCCTGGAGATGGGCCAGCTCGCGCAGCGCCTGATGGCGAAGGCGGCCGAGGTGATCGTCACCAAGGACGTCGACCTGGCGCTCCAGCTGGAGCAGGACGACGACGCGATGGACCTGCTGCACCGCACCCTGTTCCAGCACCTGATGGACGACCGCTGGAAGCACGGCATCGAGACGGCCGTGGACGTGACGCTGCTGGGCCGCTACTACGAGCGGTACGCCGACCACGCGGTCGCGGTCGCCAAGCGCGTGGTGTACCTGGTGACGGGTGAGCACGCGGACGAGATCCAGCAGGAGAAGTCGGAGCTTCAGGCGGTTTCGGGGGTTGACGGGGCGTAGGGGGCCCAGGCGGTGGAACGTCGCCGGCCGCGTCGCGGAGCCGGCGGGCGGGCAGTGGGGCCGGGCCCGGTGAACGGGGCCGCCGGCCGGGCGGCACGGTGAGCCACTGTGCGCCGTTGATGCGCCTGCCGGGCCGGGCATGCAATGGGTACAGGCAACAGCTCTCTCCAGGAGGGACCCTCATGGCCGAGACCCCCGGCACGACGCCGGACCCCACGCAGGAGCGAGAGACCGAGCAGCCCGCCGAGGTCAGGAACCTCATGCTGATCGGCGCCTGCGGCTGCGGCTCGGGCTGCGGCTGCGGGTGCCAGTCGGGCAGTCCCTGCCAGTGCAGCTGACGACGCGGGTCTGACGACACGGATCTGAAGAGACGGATCTGAAGAGACGGATCTGAAGAGACGGATTCGGTAACACGTATCTGAGGACACGGATCTATGACACGCCTTGGGCCCCGGCGGGGGGTGACTCCTGCCGGGGCCTTTGGTCTGCGGGTGGGGGATGGGGGTCGATGCGGTCGGGGCGTCGGGGCGTCGGGGCGTCGGGGCGTCGGGGCGTCGGGATGGTGCAGCCGGTCGGCCGAGTCGCCTCTTCTCTCCCCGGGGCGCAGCATGGAGGGGACGGATGGGGCGGAGGCGCGGGAGAGACAAAGGCGGGGCGACGCACTCGGCGAGGAGGAGGTGCGGGGTCATGGCCAAGTTCATGGATGTCCACCGCGGGATGACGGGCATCACGGCGGACCAGCTTCACGAGGCACACCAGGCGGATCTGGCGCTCGAGGAGGAAGAGAGCGTTCACTTCGAACGCGCGTGGGCGGACCCGCGGTCCGGCACGGTCTACTGCCTTTCGGAGGCACCCTCCGCTGACGCGGTCCAGCGCATCCACGAACGGGCGGGCCACAAGGCGGACGAGATCCATGAGGTACCGCTGACGGCTTGAGCACCGCTGGCGGCTAGATGTACTCGGGGTTGCTGCGCCCCGGAGAGTTACGGTGGCGCTGCGTCGTGCCCGCGGTGGGCATCGGCCGCGGCCGGATCGGCGTTGTCAGGATCGCGGTCCCATCGAAGCGATGGCTGCGGAACTCGTGCGGCCGCGTCGGCGACCCGACGCCATCCCGCACCGGGCGACCGAAGTCGAACGTGGCGCTGCGTGTCCCGGCCCAGGTGGCGGCCACGACCCCGTCGCGCCCGCGTACCCCCCGCGGAGTCCGGGATGCCGTGCGTGGTCCATGTGCGCGCGGCCAGGCAGGTCCGTATGCGGGGCGGGCCGTGGAGCAGAGCTGAGAGCCGTGGGCGCCGTTCTGCACACCGGCGAGGCAATCGGCGAGACCGGGGGCCATACGGTCCCAGGTCTCGCCGAAGCTCGTCCGGATCGGCTCGCCGTGGACACGGCGTGACCGATCGGAACGGATCGCAGCGGTCGGGTGCGGGTGAGGTGCCTCCTGCCAGGGTTGAGGCCGAAAGGAGGCAGCCCCGTGATCTCGGCACTGAACCAGCTCGTCGACCTCGTGGAGCAGCACCTCACCGAGGAGACGGACGCCGACGTGCACCGCCTGGCCGAGACGATCGGCACGACCGAGTACCACCTGCGCCGGATGTTCTCGTCGCTGGCCGGCATGCCGCTGTCGGAGTACGTCCGCCGGCGCCGTATGACCGTCGCCGCCGCCGACGTCGTACGAGGTGAGGACGATCTGCTCGGCATCGCCGTCCGGTACGGATACGGCTCGACCGAGGCGTTCGGGCGGGCGTTCCGGGCGGTCCACGGCGCCGCCCCGCGCGAGGTGCGCCGCGACGGAGGCCCCCTGCGCACACAACCGCAGCTCAGGTTCCGCCTGACCGTAGAAGGGAACACCCCCATGGACACCCGCCTCGTCGACCGCGCCACGTTCCGGCTGATCGGACACGCCGCCCGCGTCCCGCTCATCCACGAGGGCGTCAACCCGCACATCCAGCGGCACATCGCCTCACTGCCGCAGCAGGAACACCTCCGGCTGAAGGCGCTCGGCGACACCGATCCGCCAGGCCTGCTGCAGGTCTGCGACGACGTCGCCCCCGACGCCGCCGAGGGAAGCGAGCTGACCTATCTGCACGGGGTCGCCGTCACCGGGAGCACCCCGGCCCCGGACGACTTGGACGCCATCGAGGTCCCGGCCGGCCGGTGGGCGGTCTTCCGCAGCGCCGGTCCGTATCCGCGGGCGCTCCAGACGCTGTGGGCCGCCACGGCGACCGAGTGGTTCCCGTCCAACCCGTGGCGGCTGCGGCCGGGGCCGTCGATCGTGGCGATCCTGGAGCGGGCGGAGGACTTCAGCACGGCTACGTGCGAACTGTGGCTGCCGGTGGAGGAGGGGTAGGAATGCGCCGCCGACCGCCGACCGCCGACCGTTGCGGGGTCCGCCCGACGGCAAGGAGTCATGGCTGGGGGCGTGACGGGGCGTGGGGTGGGGTGGGGTGAGCTGGGGTGGCCCAGCCGGATCCCACGATGCCCCCTCCGTGACGTGACGTGACGTGGGACGGACCGCCGCACGGCAGTGCGCTCCCCCGCAGGCCTTCTGCCGAACCCAGGGCTCTGGCTCTTCCGGCTCGCGCCGGGAACCCCTGAGGCGGGTTCTCCCACCCATCGTGCCGGGGCGCACGTGCCCCGCGTGACCTCGGCACCGCACCGTGACCGCCTTCCCCGGCGGGCGGTCGGCGGTGCCTGCGGCACGGCCCGAGCGGACCGTCCCGCAGCCGAGGGCCCGGGGCAGCGAAAAGCCCCCGCCCGCGGAACAACCGCGGACGAGGGGCTGACGCGCGGGCCGTTACTTCTTCTTGCCCTGGGTCTTGTCGGGGATCTTCGCGACCTGGGTTTTTGCTGGTCAAGGGCAGTGGGCTCATGCGCCTGGTGGTCGTCGTTGGTCGCCATTGGCCACTGTCGAGCGACCGCGGACGGCCCAGGGACGGCCCAGCTTTGCCCGGTTCAGGCCCCGCGTTTCTGCTGACAGGGGCGCCTTCGACGTGGTCCGTCTGAACCTCAGCCGACGACAGTCAGCCACAACGGCGGGCCAGCCGACCGACCAGGCGCGCGTGTGTCTCGCTGCACCCCGCACCGGCCTCAGCCACGCTGCCGGTGCCGTCGACCAGAGCAAGCCACGACGGCCGGAACGGGAAGACTAACCAAAGTTCCCAACGCCCTCTGCTTGCGATCTGGGAGTTGTTGGGGAACTGGCCTGTGACGCAGCAGTGTTGGCTCCTTGACGGCGGACGACTGGTTTCCCTGGTGCTCCTCGTGATTCTCCGCACTGGCATGCGGCTTGCCGACAAGTCAGCGACCAGTGAAGATGCAGGCCAGGCCAAGCAGTGGCAATCTGAGAGATACGGGAGATCCCGACAGGCTCGTTACTTCCTTTCTATGCATCCCTGCTATCACGTCTCGGCGGAGGTAATCACAATGCCTCTGGATTTTATAGCCGCGCAAGGAAGTGCAACAAACTGGGTGCTGGTTGGACCGCTTATCGGTGCCGTAGTGGCAGCAGTAGGTCTAATTGTCGCGGAGCGCCACCGAAAACGGGAAACTGTCCAAACTGTAGTAGATCGAGCCGTTGACGCTAGAATTGGGCAGGTCTTTCGAGAGTTCAGCGAGTATGAGGCCTCTGCGAGAAATGCTTTGGAAAGTGCTCAGAGTGTAGAGCGCCAGCTGGAGCAGCGTCTAGGGGCATCAGAATCGCTCACCCATAGATTGGATGAACTCCTCGGGTCCGGTGATCAAGTCGTAACAACCCTTGAGAAATCCAAGGCAATGATCCCAGCATTGCTGCTGGAGCATGCAAAAAATTCCGATGTGCCGACAGCCCTCGGCTACCTTTCGTCGCTTGCCAATTCACCCATAGCTGCATCGGATGAGTTTGAGCGAGGCGGCGACGCAGCATTCAAGTGCCGAAGCTACGAGCTTGCGATGAAGCTCTATGAGAGGGCGCTCGAAGTCACGCCGCAAAATGCGACGGCCAGGGCATCCCTGATCCGGGTTCGCGCGCGCCTTGGGAAGACTTCGCTAGAGGATTCCGTACAAGAAATTTCAAACCTGGCGCTGGCGCACCCAAATAACCGCACAGTATTGATGGAGGCGTGTAACACGTGCATGGATTTCAAGGACTATAGGTCGCTTAAGGATCTATGTGAGGGAATATTGAAAGTTTCCCCGAAGAGTGTAACGGCCTGGCGGAATCTTGCGATTGCACTGGATGATCTGGGGTTCCCGGAGAATAAGGTTAAGGCGGCCTTCGAAAATGCGCTTCAATACGTTAGAGTCGGCTTCGATGAAAGCAGCGATATAGCGCATACCGCCAAAGTGTATGTCAATTTCCTGAAAGATCACAAAGATTTCGAAAAGGCGCGTGAAATTATTAGACGTGGCCTTGAGGCCGATCCTGGATTGGAAATACTGCTTATACTGCAGGGGGATCTTGAAGTGGTCAGCGGGGGAGATGTTGGACTCGCGCTATGGTGCTATAAAGAAGTGGCAACTGGTGGAGATTCGAGCACGAGCGCGATAGCGATTACAAAGATTGAGGAGTTGGCTAAGCGTGCCAATTTGGAGAAAGTCGGCATAGTTCCTCCGACAGTGACAGCTTCCATTGATTCACACCAGGAGCCTTCAGTCTCGACCGGTCCCAGCAGTCCGTTCGCAGCTGGCCATGCGAGCGATGGCAGCGACTGACGGTCCCTTTCTCTGGCCACAGGTGGCTGACGTGAGAGCGCGGTACGGGCGCCGGCCGGGCTGGAGCGGGGCGGAGACAGGAGCGCAGGCCCGGCCGGTGGCCGGGCCGCGCGCGGTGAGCGGAGCGAGCCGCCTTGAACCAGTAGAGAAAGTTGTAACTCAGTCGGACGTGCGGGGCTTGAAGTCGGACGCGCAGGTTGGAAGTTCGACGTCCTGACGGTGGGCCAGGGGAAGGAAGAGGGCTGGCCGGACTGTCCATGTGATGCGCGTGCTGGCGTGCGTGATGGACACCGTCCAGGGCTCCCGACGTAACAGGGCTCGCCTTGTGTCGATCCGATCGTCGTGGAGTCGTGTCCACGCCTCCTGGGAAGCGGCCGTGTCGAGTGCGGGTGAGATGGTGCGCAGCATCGTCGTCACCCAGTTGTTCGCCTCGACCGCCGAGTGTGCGTTGAAGGAGCCGAACATCGTCGGTGGGCGTCGTCCGGCGAGTCGTTGTGTCCAGCACTCGCACCAGAAGCCCGGCCTGGTCGTGGTTCTCAGCACGGATGACCTCCCCGGTGTACGTCGGTGAAGAGTTCCGCGGTGACCGTGTGGCCGCCGTGGTGGTCGTGGATGACGACCCGGTGAGCGATCGCGCTGACCATGTCCAGGCCCCGGCCGTGCTCGGCTCGGTCGTCCTGGTATTCAGCCTTTGGGGCCGTGCTGGTGCCTCCCTCGTCCGTGACCGACAGGGCGACCACGTGCGGTGAGACCGCGAGTGCCAGGTGGAAGCTGCCCGACCGCATGCCGCTGGCTGTGTGGAGGATCGCGTTCGCGCTCAGCTCGCTCACGATCAGTTCGGCGTCCTCGGCCAGGGGGGAGCCGCACAGGATCTCCCGCGTCCAGCGGCGGGCCCGGCTGACCTCTTCCGGGAAACCTGGGCAAGACAGTCCCCAGACCCGGGCTGTACTCGTATACTCGTGCATACAAGTTCCTTCGTGCTGGTAGGCCGCCATGTGCAGCGGGTTAGGGCTAGACGAGTTTCACGCCGTCATGGGCGCGGACGGCCGGCGGAGACGCCGCGTCGAGTGCGTCAAGGACGCGGATCGCGTACGCCTCGTCGGCGAGTTCGATGACTTCTTCGCGGGTGGCCCACCGCAGTGCGCGGGTCTCGTCCCCGGTGGTGAGAGCGCCGTCGGCCGCCTGGCAACGGAAAACGAGGGAGACGATCAGGCCCGTCATGTTCTTGTAGACGCCGGTCAGGGGCGCGGGAAGCTCGATCTTGATGCCGGTCTCTTCGAGGACTTCGCGCTGGAGGGCTTCGGGGACGGTCTCCTCGCGTTCGAGGACTCCGCCCGGGGGCTCCCACTTGCCGTTGTCGCGGCGCTTGATCAGGAGGGCCCGGCCCTGGTCGTCGACGACGACCCCGGCGACGCTCACGGAGTGCGGGCGTTCTGTACTCACGTTCCTCGGCCCTCTCGGCTGGCTAGGCTCTCCACCGTAGCAACAACACTCGCCCACTCGTCTAGATACCTAAAGGAGTACGCGTGACGTCTCTACCGAGCGTTCTCGGAGGCCTCGACCCGACCAGTGATCGTGCGGTCTTCCGGCAGATCGCCGACCAACTGCGCGAGGCCATCGACCGCGGGCGATTCAAGGAGGGCGAAAAGCTGCCCTCGGAGGCCGAGCTGGTCGAGCACTATGGCGTCTCCCGGATGACGGTCCGCAACTCCTTCTCCATCCTCCAGGGCGAGGGCCTGGTGCACGCCGAACACGGCAAGGGCGTCTTCGTCCGGCCCCGGCCGCCCGTGCGGCGACTGGCCTCCGACCGGTTCGCCCGACGCCACCGCGAGCAGGGGAAGTCCGCGTTCATCGTGGAGGCCGACGCCGCCGGCAGTCACCCGCAGGTCGACAGCCTGGAGGTGAAGGAAGAGAAGGCCGGCCAGGACATCTCTGCCCGGCTCGGCTCCGTACGGCGCGTGCTCGCCCGGCGTCGCCGGTATCTGCTCGACGGGCGACCGGTCGAGTTCGCCACGTCGTATCTCCCGCTCGACATCGCGCGCGGTACTCCGATCGCCGAGCCGAACCCCGGCCCCGGCGGCATCTACGCCCGTCTTGAGGAGCTGGGCCACCAGCTCGACCACTTCGAGGAGGAGATCCGGGCCCGGATGCCTTCCCCGTCCGAGGTGAAGACGCTGCGGCTGGCCTCCGGCGTGCCGGTGATCCACCTGATCCGTACGGCCTTCGACACCGCGGGGCGGGCCGTGGAGGTCTGCGACACGGTGATGGCGGCGGACGCCTACGTCCTCTCCTACCAGCTCCCGGCGACCTGATCGACGGTGCGCGAGGCCACTTCCCCGGACTCGTACCCCTCAACATGCATACTCGTATAGACGAGTGGGCAAGTTGTGTGGCAAGGTGGTCCTCGTTCCCGGCGTCGTCGGGTTCGAAGACTGCATCTTGTCTAGACGAGTAGATGGGAAGAAGCCTTGCGCACCATCCGTGTGGAGACCTCGGCCGCGACGATCCTGCTGACCGAGGCGCCCGAACCCAAGGTCCGCGACCGGCAGTCGGGCGAGATCGCGAAGGACGCCGTCAGCGGTGAGGCGCTGATGACCCTCGGCGTCGTGTACATCGAGGAGGGGGAGTCGTCCCTGATCAAAGTGACCGTTCCGGAGAGCGGGGTGTCCGAAGGGCTCACCCTCGGTGCCCCGGTCTCGCTACCGGGTCTGATCGCCCGGCCGTGGGAGAGCGTGTTCAACGGGCAGCAGCGACACGGCATCGCCTTCCGGGCCGCCGCCGTCACTCCGGCCGCCTTCCCGGCCGCCATGGGCGGCCACGGCCTGATGACCGACCTGGCAACGCTCCTTGAGGTGGGTGGTCCCGTCGCTGCACTCGGCGGTGGGGCCGCCTACGCCCGGGCACGACACCCCGGCGTCTACTGGTCCACGGTCGGCCTGCCGATATCCACGGTCCGGCTGCTCAGCTCCTACGGCTCGGTCATGGAAGCGTGCGGGCTGACCGTGGCGCCCTCCCGGCTGCGGGTTCTGGCGGTCAAGGCCACCACCCGCCGTGAGGTTCGGCCCGTACCACCGCGCCGGGGGATCATCCGGCCGACGACGACGGGGCTGCGGGTCCGGCTGCGGCTCGCCCCGGGACAGGAACCCGCCGACGTGGCCGCCTCCGCCGAACGGCTGCGGCACGCCTGGGGGGTGCACGCCGTCTACGTGACCACGGTCAAGCCGGGCGTGGTCGACCTGCGACTCGTCGGCTTCGACGTGCTGCGACGGGTGCGCATGCCGCGCAAGCTCCGCCCCGGGCTTCTCCGGGTGCCGGTCGCGCTGCGGGAGGACGCCACTGCCTTCGTACGCGACTACCGCGCCGTGCCGCACCAACTCACCCTCGGCGCCACGCTCTCTGGCAAGTCCATGTACCTGCGGCACCTGGTCACCGGACTCGCCGACCAGCCCGTCGCCCTCGTCGGTATCGACTGCAAGCGGGGCGTGGAACTGGCGCCCTTCGCGCCGCGCCTGTCGGCACTCGCCACGGACCCGGAACAGGCCGCCGAACTGCTCCACGTGCTCATCAAGGAAATGGAGGACCGATACGACTTGATCAAGTCCCGGCAGGGCATCGCGCCGAGCACGCCGGACGAGGAAATCACCTCCGACATCTGGGGCCTGCCCGAGCACGAACGTCCGGTCCCGGTCGTGCTGTTCGTGGACGAGGTGGCCGAACTCTTCCTCATCGCCACGAAGAAGGACGAGGAACGCCGGGACAAGATGGTCACCCAGCTCATCCGGCTCGCCCAGCTAGGCCGGGCCGCCGGCATTCACCTGGAAGTCTGCGGCCAGCGTTTCGGAGCCGAACTGGGCAAGGGCGCGACCATGCTGCGGGCCCAGCTCACCGGCCGCGTCTGCCACCGCGTCAACGACGAAGCCTCCGCCAAGATGGCACTGGGCGACATCGCCCCCGAAGCGGTCTCCGCCGCCTGCGCCCTCGCCCCCGAATGGCCCGGCCTCGCCGTGGCCGGTGACACCTCCGGCGGCTGGACCCGCATCCGCACGCCGTACCTCTCGCTCGCCGACGCCGCCGCAACCTGCCGCGAGTCGGCCCACCTGGTCCCCGACCTGTCCGCACTCAAGCCCTTCCAGCCCGACGTGCCCGTACAGCCGCCTGTCAAGACATCGAGCCCGGTCGTGCGGCCCCGACCGGTGACCGACTGACCCGCGCCCGCACTCATCCCCGGTCGGCGTGACCGCCTCACGCCACGTCCCTACCCCTCCCATGCCCGAACCCGGAAGGAGCCGCAGCATGCGCGCCCACCTGGCCCGCGTCGACGCGGTGCTCGTCCAAGCGGTCATCGCCGCCGCGCTGTCCTTCGCCCACCTGCACGACGTCGCTTCGGCGGCCGGACAGGACGGGTGGAAGGCGTGGGCCTATCCCGTCTCGGTCGACCTGCTGCTCGTCGCCGCCTGGCGCCGACTGCGGTCCGGCGACGCGAAAGCGGCCGGGTGGTGCTGGTTCGTGATCGCGCTCACCGCGTCCCTCGGCGCGAACATCGCGACCGCCGGACTGCTCGACATGGACCACGTGCCGGCATGGCTCCGCATCCTCGTCGCAGGCTGGCCCGCGGTCGCCTTCCTCGGCGGAACCCTCCTCGCCCACTCCTCACCATCCACGTACGACGGAACCGGCGACACCGCGGACCAGGAGGAGCCCGAGGACATTGAAGACCAGGAGGACGCGCCAGACCCTGCCGCACCGGAACCCCCGGCGCCACCGACAGCCGACTCGGCACCGGTTCCACCCCCGCCGCCGGTCGCTGTCCCGGCCGCCCTGGTCGAACACGCCCGCAAAGTCGCCGCCGAGCACCACACCCGCACTGGAACGGCCATCGACACCCCGACCCTGCGCGCCCGCCTCGGCGTCCCGCCGCCCATGGCCGACGCCATCGCCGCTCACCTCTGAAAGGAGACCCGCGTGAGCGCCAATCGCCGCTTCCGCTCCGTCACCCGCATCGGCCCCGTCCAGGTCGGCACGTCCTACGACGGTCGCGGCCGTGAGAAGCACACCGCCGCCTGCACGGCCCCGCGCTGCGGCTTCTCCGCCGACTACGACAGCCGTCCCGCCGCCGAACTGGCCGCCCGCACCCACCGCTGCCCCGCCCGCTGAAAGGACCCGCACACCGTGACCGTCAGTCTGCCGCTCGTCGTCATCCTCGGCTTCTTCGCCTGGGGAGCGGTCAAGTTCCTCGGCGTCCGCACCTGGATCGTCGTCCTGATTGCCCTCTTCGGGTTCTGGCTCTCGGACACCTTCATGGCCCCCGCCATCCAGTCCGGCACGCGCTCCGGCGTGGACATCGTCAACGACTCACACGACTAGACGAGTAGGTAAGTAGAGCTTCGTCGTAGCCCTGCGCTCGCTGCTCCGAGACCAGCACCACCGCTGACGCACCAGACCCCCGGGGCGGCCTCGATACCGCCAAGCATCCGCCGTCCCGGGGGTCCTGTCCCTCCCAGCCGAAGCCAGAAGGAGAAAGCCATCATCAGCGCCACTCCGCCCCCGCTCCACGAACTCGGCGAACTGGCCGCCCTCGGCACCATGCCCGCCCTCCTGCGCCAGCTCGCCGGCCTCGGCGGCTGCACCCACCCGATCCGCCTCGACGGCCACCGCACCGAGTACGACGTGAACACCCGCACCGGCGAGATCGGCAACGTCCTCCACCACCTCGACTCCTCCAGCCTCCCGGCCGGTCACCTCCTGATCCGCTGCAACAACCGCCGCACCACCCGGTGCGCAGCCTGCGCCGAGGTGTACCGCCGCGACACCTTCCACCTGATCACCTCCGGCCTGCGCGGCGGCAAGGGCGTCCCCGAACGCGTCGCCGCACACCCGCGCGTCTTCGCCACCTTCACCGCGCCCGGCTTCGGCCCGGTCCACAACCGCCCCACCGGCCCGGCCGGTTCGGTCCACCGCTGCCGCTGCGGCGAACTCCACAACCAGGACGACCCCGCCCTCGGCACCCCACTCGACCCGAACACCTACGACTACGAAGCAGCCGTGCTCTGGAACGCACACGCCGGTCCGCTGTGGCAGCGCTTCTCCGTCTACCTGCGCCGGGAGGTCGCCAAGCGCGCCGGCCTCACGCAACGGGCCTTCCGCGAGTACGCCCGGGTGTCCTTCGCCAAGGTCGCCGAGTACCAGAAACGCGGGGCCGTCCACTTCCACGCCGTCATCCGCATCGACGGCCCCGAGGGCGGCGACACCCCGCCCCCCCGCCTGGGCCACCGCCGAGCTGCTGACCGGCGCCATCCGGGCCGCCGCCACCGCCGCCCGCGTGGACGGCCCGGTCATCGACGGCCGAGCGCACACCTTCACCTTCGGCCGTCAGCTCGACGTACGAACCATCCGCTCTGCCGACTTCGACGGCGGCCAGGAGCTGACCGACCGGGCCGTCGCCGCGTACATCGCCAAGTACGCCACCAAGGGCGCCGAGACCGCCACGGGGGCTCTGGACCGGCCGCTGAAGTTCCTCGCCGAACTCGCCCAGCTCGACATAAGCGACCACGCCCGCCGCCTCATCCGCACCGCCTGGACCCTCGGTGCCCGCAAGGACCTCGAACACCTCCGCCTACGGGCCTGGGCCCACATGCTCGGCTTCCGCGGCCACTTCTCCACCAAGTCCCGCCGCTACTCCACCACCCTCGGCGCCCTCCGCGACGCCCGCGCCGAATGGCGCCGCACCCAAGCCGCAGCAGCGGCCGAGACCGACCAGGACACGACCCTCGTCCTCGCCCACTGGGTCTACGCCGGAACCGGCCTCACAGACGCCGAAGCCTGGCTCGCCGAATCCCTCGAACCCACCCCCGGAACGGAAGGAGAACCCACCCATGGGTAGCCGTCGCCTCACTGTCGCGGAAGCGGCCGCCGAGCCGCGTGGTCTGCCGTCGCGGTACCTGACTCCTGACGACCTGGTGACGATGTTCGACCTGCCCAGTGTCGAGACGGTCTACCAGTGGCGCCGCAAGCGCACCGGTCCCCGTGGCTTCCGGGTCGGCCGGCACCTGCGCTACGACCCTGCGGACGTCCAAGTTTGGGTGGAGTCCCTGCGAGAAGGGACTGCCGCCTGATGGCTGGGCACATCCAGGATCGCTGGTACAGGACCGAGATCGGCCCGGACGGGAAGGTGCGGAAGGTCAAGACCGAGCGCTACGGGTCCGGCCTCCGCTACCGCGCTCGATACGTCGGCCCGGACGGCACGGAGAAGTCCAAGAGCTTCCCCGACCGTCAGAAGCGGCTCGCTGATCAGTGGCTGGCGCACATCGAGGCGGACATGGCCCGCGGGCAGTACATCGACCCCCGCGCGGCTCGGATCACCTTCCAGCAGTACGCCGAGCACTGGGTCGCCACGCAAGGAGCCGACCCGAACACCCAAGCCTCGATGGAGTCGCAACTCCGCTTGCACGCCTTCCCCTACCTCGGCTCGCGTCCGCTGGGCTCCTTCCAACCGGCGCATATCCGCGACTGGGTGCGGCAGTTGCAGGAGAACGGCGTCCGGGGATCGTACGCCCGGACGATCTACTCCAATGTGCGGGCGGCGCTCAGCGCTGCAGTGGACGACGGCCACCTTCCCCGCAACCCGTGCGCTGCCCGGTCCGTACGGCCGCCGACCGTCGACAGCAAGCGCATCGTGCCGTGGACGCCCGAGCGGGTCTTCGCCGTCCGGGCCGCCATGCCCGAGCGCTACCAAGCCATGGTCGACCTGGGCGGCGGCTGCGAGCTCCGCCAGGGCGAGCTCCTGGGCGTGGCCGTCGACGCCATCGACTTCGACTCGGACACGCTGCACGTGGTCCAGCAACTCAAGCTGAGCCGAAGCAAGGCAGTGTTCGCGCCTCCGAAGGGCGGCAAGTTGCGGGACGTGCCGCTTCCCGGCCCCGTCGCCGACGCACTGCGGGCGCACATGAAGCGGTTTCCGCCGGTCGAGATCACCTTGCCGTGGAAGGTGGCGGACGGGCCTCCGGTGACCAAGCGGCTGATCTTCACCGGGCCGCGCGGTGGTCACGTCTGGCGGACCTCGCTCAACGAGGAAGCGTGGAAGCGGGCGCTGGCCTCGGCCGGGGTGATCCCCGAGCAGAAGCCTGGCGAGCCGTACGCCGAGTCCCGCGAGAACGGCATGCACGCACTCCGCCACTTCTACGCCTCGGTGCTCCTGGACGCCGGGGAGAACATCAAGGCCCTCGCCGAGTACCTCGGCCACTCGGACCCGGGCCTGACGCTCCGCGTGTACGCGCACCTCATGCCGTCGAGCCAGGAGCGTACTCGAAACGCTGTGGCCTCTATCTTCGCTCCGTCAGCGGGCTGATGTTCCACGAAACCTCGGACACCCAAAAGTGAAAACACCATCCGCGAAAGATGCT
>NZ_JBEXVL010000037.1:16275-48344 GCF_040638805.1 Streptomyces sp. NPDC005925
TGCTTCCGAACCCAAATCTTCCACGAAACCTCGGACACCCAAAAGTGAAAACACCATCCGCGAAAGATGCTTCCGAACCCAAATCTTCCACGAAACCTCGGACACCCAAAAGTGAAAACACCATCCGCGAAAGATGCTTCCGAACCCAAATCTTCCACGAAACCGCTGGCGAACCAGCAGTGGACGGCGCAACAACGGCCCGCAGTCGTCCGCCTGCCCAGGCGTCCGCCTGCTCGCCGGTCCGGCTGGCTGGTCGGGTGACAGGCCCTAGCAGAGTAGGAGGCGAACCGACTTAAGGAAACAAGTGTTGCTGGTGGCAAGGTTAAACAGAACCCCCGGCGCCTTAAGCGTGTCGACTGACTCGACATCTATATGGAAGCGCTGGTTCCGAAACTCCGCAAGGATTTGCATGACGCGGCAGCCGTGCAATATCGTCCCGACCACTAGCGGGGAAGCGAGAAGGCCACCCATTGCACTGGGTGGCCTTCGATCTCCATTAGCACCTTTTCGTTCAGTCAACTAGGAGGAACCCATGGAGAACACCATGGTGCCACGCTTCGGTGTATCCATCGACATCACCCCTCGCGGACTTCCGTTCGCGGTGGTCGGGGGAGCGGGCGGTTCCCTCGGCATCTGGGTGGAGGCTCCCGCGTACGCCGTCGCCGTCGGGGCCCTCCTCGTCACGTTCCGAGTAGGCGTCCGTGTCTGGAGGAGGCGGGGCATCTAGCGTCACGGCCCCACCACGGCCCAGACAGGACATCAGGCCTCCTGCCAGCGGAGAAATCCCTGTTAGGAGGCCTGACGCGTCGGGCTTACTTCTTCTTGCCCTGGTTCTTGACCCTCTCGATGGCCGCCGCAGCAGCGTCCGGGTCCAGGTACGTGCCGCCCGGGGTGAGCGGCTTGAACTCGGCGTCGAGTTCGTAGGAGAGGGGGATGCCCGTCGGGATGTTCAGGCCCGCGATGTCGGCGTCGGAGATGCCGTCCAGGTGCTTGACCAGGGCGCGCAGGCTGTTGCCGTGGGCGGCGACCAGGACCGTGCGGCCGGTGAGGAGGTCGGGGACGATGCCGTCGAACCAGTACGGGAGCATGCGGACGACGACGTCCTTCAGGCACTCCGTGCGCGGGCGCAGCTCCGGTGGGAGGGTCGCGTAGCGCGGGTCGTCGAACTGGGAGTACTCGGCGTCGCTGTCGAGCGGCGGGGGCGGGGTGTCGTAGGAGCGGCGCCACAGCATGAACTGCTCCTCGCCGAACTCCGCGAGCGTCTGCGCCTTGTCCTTGCCCTGGAGGGCGCCGTAGTGACGCTCGTTCAGGCGCCAGGAGCGGTGTACGGGGATCCAGTGGCGGTCGGCGGCCTCCAGCGCGAGCTGGGCCGTGCGGATCGCGCGCTTCTGGAGCGAGGTGTGGACCACGTCGGGGAGCAGGCCGGCGTCCTTGAGCAGCTCACCGCCGCGGACTGCCTCCTTCTCGCCCTTCTCGTTCAGGTTGACGTCCACCCAGCCGGTGAACAGGTTCTTCGCGTTCCATTCGCTCTCGCCGTGGCGGAGGAGGATCAGCTTGTACGGTGCGTCGGCCATGGGCCCGAGCGTAATCGAACCCCCTGTTCCCCCGCGCGGCCCGCCCGCGGGTCGGACGGTTCACGGCGTCTGTTAATCGAGTGGTCACCCCACCGATCCCCTCGTAATGTGTGCTTGCCGCTTGGGCCGCTTACCGCAGGTTGCCTGATGTCCGGGGGGATCCTCATGCCGTACGTACCGTCCGCGTCGTACGCCCGTGTCCGGCGCGTCGTACGGGAGTCGGTCTCCGGGATGCCCCGCGAGTTCTGGTGGCTGTGGACGAGCACCCTGGTGAACCGGCTCGGCGCGTTCGTCGCCACCTTCATGGCGCTGTACCTCACCCTCGACCGCGGCTACTCCGCGACGTACGCCGGTCTGGTCGCCTCCCTCCACGGCCTCGGCGGCGTCGTCTCGTCCCTGGTCGCCGGTGTCATGACCGACCGTCTCGGGCGGCGGCCCACCCTGCTCGTCGCGCAGGCCTCCACCGCCGTGTCCGTCGTGCTCCTGGGGTTCATGCACCACCCGGTCGCCATCGCCGCCGTCGCGTTCCTGGTCGGGATGGCCTCCAACGCCTCCCGGCCCGCCGTGCAGGCGATGCTGGCCGACATCGTCCGGCCCGAGGACCGGGTCCGGGCCTTCTCCCTCAACTACTGGGCCGTCAACCTCGGTTTCGCCGTGTCCTCCATGGCCGCCGGGTTCATCGCCGAGTACAGCTATCGCGCCGGCTTCCTCATCGAGGGGGGCATGACTGCGGCCTGCGCCGTGCTGATCTTCCTCAAGTTGCCCGAGTCCCGGCCCGTCCAGGACGCCGAGCCCGGCGGCGAGGACGCCGTGGGGCTGGGGACCGTGCTGCGCGACGGGCGGTTCATGGGTGTGGTGGGGCTGTCCTTCCTCGTCGCGGTCGTCTTCCAGCAGGGGTTCGTGGGGCTGCCCGTCGCCATGGGCCAGGCCGGGTTCAGCCCCGCCGACTACGGCTTCGCCATCGGCGTCAACGGCGTACTGATCGTCGCCCTCCAGATCCCCGTCACCCGGTTCATCGAGCACCGCGACACCCGGCGGCTGCTCGTCCTGTCGTCCCTGCTCGCCGGGTACGGCTTCGGGCTCACCGCGTTCGCCGGGTCGGTGGGCGTCTTCGTGCTGGCGGTGTGCGTGTGGACGCTCGCGGAGATCGTCAACGCCCCCACGCAGACCGCGCTCGTCGTGCGGCTCTCACCGGTGCGGGGGCGCGGGCGCTACCAGGGCATGTACACCATGTCGTGGTCCGTGGCCGCGCTCGTCGCGCCCCTCGGCTCCGGCTTCGTCATCGACCGGTACGGCGCCGCGTGGCTGTGGGGCCTGTGCGCGGTCGTGGGGACGGTGGCCGCGGCGGGGTACGGGGTGCTGATGCGGCGGTTGCCCGAGGAGGAGGCGCCGGCCGTCGGCAGCGTCCCGGCCGCCGCGAAGGCCGAGGTCGGCAAGGCCTGACCGGAGCAGGGGGAGGCGCGGTCGCGGCCCCGGGGCACGCTGCGACGAGGGCACCCGGCCGGGCCCCGGCCACACCTGTCCCCTCTCCGTGAACCGGTCGGCCCGCCGCTCGCCCGTCTCCACGCGAACCGGTCGGCCCGCCGGTCGCTCTGCCTCACAGGGCTGCGGGCTTCCGAGAGGAAAGGGCGGCACCGGAAGCTTCCCGTGCCGCCCCTTCCTCTCGGAAGCCCGACTGCTCAGGCGCCCGCCATGACGTCCCCGAACATGGGGTCCTGCCCCGAGGTGCCGATGCCGACGGACGAGATGCCGAAGCTGACCGCGCCGGTGGCCGTGGTGCCCGCGGTGGAGCCGCGCAGGACCCATACGGCGCCGTCGTCGCTGTTCTCGCCGCCCGCGCCCACCGACAGATCGGCGCGGCCGTCCTTGTTGTGGTCGGCGAGGTGGACGGCGTCGCCGAACATGTCCGACGACTCGTTGGCTCCCGGGACCCCCGAGGTGCCCTGGTGGAAGGACTGGGCGCCGGTCCCCGTGAGGCCGTCGGGGCCGCCGCTCAGCACCCACACGTTGCCCGTGTGGGTCGCGGAGCCGATGGTCTCGAAGACCGCGCCGACGGCGAGGTCCGGGTAGCCGTCGCCGTCGACGTCGCCCGCGGCGAGTGCGCCGCCGAACGAGTCGTCGGACTCGTCCGATCCCGGCACGCCGTCGGTGTCCTGGTGGAAGACGGCCTTGCGCGTGGTGTCGACGCCCGCCGCACCGCCGTAGAACACGGTGGCGTAGCCGCCCCTCGCCGTCTGGTCCGTGACGGAGACGAAGTCGGAGCCGACGACCAGGTCGTCGTGCCCGTCACGGTCGAAGTCGGCCACGGCGAGCGCGCCCGCGTACCCCTCGCCCGCCTCGGTCTGCAGCGTGGGCCCGGTCGGGGCGCCCCGGTAGACGAAGTTGCCGGCGGAGGACCCCACCACCACGTCGTCCGTGCCATCGTTGTCGAAGTCCCCGGCGGCCAGCCGAACGGCGCCCCTGAGGTACGCGCCGGACTCGATCTGCGCGTCGAGGCGCAGCTTGCCCGCCTCACCGCCGGACTTGGTGAAGCCGCCCTCGAAGATCCACACGTCCTTGCCGGTGGAACCGACCGCCAGATCGGACTTCCCGTCACCGGTGAAGTCGCCGACCGCGAGGGACTGGCCGAACCGGTCGTGGCCCGACGCGTTCGGGTCGCTGATCGTCGTACCGCCCGACAGGCCGGACGAGCCGCCCCACAGAATGGTGACCGAACCGCCGTCGGCGTCGCTGCCGACGTCCTCCAGCGGTGTGCCGACGACGAGGTCGCCGTAGCCGTCTCGGTTGAGGTCACCGTGCGCGAGCTCGGTGCCGAAGCGGTCGGAGGTCTCCGGGGTGCCCGGCACGCCGGAGGAACTCTGCGACGTGGTCTTGTGGCGCGCGGCGCTGATACCGCTCGACGAGCCGTAGGTCACGACCACGGCGCCCGCCTTCGCCTTCCCGTCCGCGACAGCGCCGGGGGCTCCGACCGCCAGATCGCGGTAGCCGTCGCCGTTGAAGTCGTCGGCGAGGCCCGACGCGGCGGCACTGGCGCCGCCGGGCAGGGCGATGAGCAGGCCACCGGCCAGGACGGCCGCGACGGCGGTGGCGCCCAGGGCAACGGGACGCCGGGAGCGCTTGTGAGGGGTCCGGGACATGCATTCCTCTCCAGGACGAGTGTTCGGGCGCAGAGACGACCTGTGGTGAGGCGGAAGGGTTGTACGGGGAGAGGGAGGTTCTTGGTGCGTGCCGGCGGTGTGCGTGTCGCACGGCACGGGGTCGCTGTGGTCGGCGTGTCGCACGGCACGGGGTCGCTGTGGCCGCCGCAGGTCCCGCGCGACGGCTCCCCGGTCGCCTCGCCGGCTCCTCCTGGGGGCGGTCACCGGGCGGGTCGACGCGTGCGGCCGGTTTCTCCGACCCGTCGCATCGCACGCGGCACGTGCGTGGAGGGTCCGGGGTGCCGGGGCCGTACCGGTCTGCCGCCGGGCGCCGGGCGTGAGCCGGTCCGTCAGTCCGTGGAGCGTTCGGTCAGGTGCGTGAACGCGTCGAGGTTCCGCGTCGACTCCCCCCGCGACACCCGCCACTCGTACTCGCGCCGGATCGCGGAGGCGAAGCCCAGCTCCAGGAGGGTGTTGAAGCTGCCGTCGGCCGCCTCCAGCACCTGCCCGAGCAGCCGGTCGACCTCGTCGGCGGTGACGGCGGCCAGCGGCAGGCGCCCGGTGACGTAGATGTCGCCGAGCCGGTCGACCGCGTAGCTCACGCCGTACAGCTTGAGGTTGCGTTCCAGGAGCCGGCGGTGGACGGCCGCCTCGTTCTCGTCGGGACGGCGGATCACGAAGGCGTTCAGGGAGAGGGAGTGGCGGCCGACGACGAGGGAGACCGTGGTCGACAGTTTGCGGGTGCCGGGAAGTGTGACGACGTAGGTGCCGGGCGTGGGACCCTCCCACTCCAGCCCGGCGCTTCGCAGGGCCTCCTCGACGACCCCTGCCGCCTGCGCCGCTGCCCGGTCTCCGTCCTTGTGCCCGTCCTTGTGCCCGTCAGCCATGGTGGGAGCGTACGCGACGGCGGTGCGCGTGCAGCGCGGCCGTGTACGCCTCGGCGGTGGCGGCGGCCGAGGCGTCCCAGCCGAAGGACCGGGCGTGCCGGGCGGCCGCGGCGCCCATGCGTACGGCCAGGTCCGGGTCGTCGGCGAAAGCGGCCAGCACGCGCGCGTAGGCGGCCGGGTCGTGGCCCTCGACGAGGACACCGGTGTGCCCGTCGCGCACGGCGACGGGAAGCCCGCCGACCGCCGCCGCGAGCACCGGCGTACCGGCGGCCTGCGCCTCTATGGCGACCAGACCGAAGGACTCGCTGTACGAGGGCATGACCAGCACGGACGCGGCCCGGAACCAGTCGGCGAGCTGGTCCTGGCCGACGGGCGGCCGGAACCGCACGACGTCCGCGATACCCAGCCGCGCGGCCAGCTTCTGCAGGCCTTCCGGCCTGGAGAGGCCGCTGCCGCTGGGGCCGCCGACGACCGGGACAACGATCTTCGCGCGCAGGTCGGGCCGGCTGTCCAGCAGCGCGGCGACGGCGCGCAGCAGCACGTCGGGCGCCTTCAGCGGCTGGATGCGGCCCGCGAACAGCGGCACCAGCGCGTCCTGCGGCAGGCCGAGCCGGGCGCGTGCGGCGGCGCGGCCGTCGGCGGGGCGGAAGCGGTCGAGGTTCACGCCGGGGTGCACGACGGCGACCTTCGCGGGGTCGGCGGCGTAGTGCCCCACGAGCGCCTCGGCCTCCTCGGCGGTGTTGGCGATGAGGCGGTCGGCGGCGCCCACGATCTGGGTCTCGCCGATCACGCGGGCGGCGGGCTCGGGTGTGTCGCCGTCGGCGAGGTTGGCGTTCTTCACCTTGGCCATGGTGTGCATGGCGTGCACCAGCGGGACGCCCCAGCGCTGGGCGGCGAGCCAGCCGACGTGGCCGGAGAGCCAGTAGTGCGAGTGGACCAGGTCGTAGTGGCCGGGGCGGTGCTCGGCCCAGGCCTGCATCACGCCGTGCGTGAAGGCGCACAGCTGCGCGGGCAGGTCCTCCTTGGCGAGGCCCTCGTACGGGCCGGCGTCGACGTGCCTGACCAGGACGCCCGGGGACAGCTCGACCGTGGGCGGGAGGGCGGCGGAGGTCGCACGCGTGAAGATCTCCACCTCGATGTTGATCGCGGCGAGGCGCTGGGCGAGTTCGACGATGTAGACGTTCATGCCGCCGGCGTCGCCGGTGCCCGGCTGGTGGAGCGGTGAGGTGTGCACGGAGAGCATGGCGACGCGGCGGGCCCGGCGGTGCGGCAGGCGCAGCCGCGGGGAAACCGCCGCGGTACGACGCCCGAGCCTGCCGATGTACTGGCTCACGTGGCGTTCCTCCTCGCTGCGGGCAGGCCGGACGGGCGGAGCATGAACGTTCACCCTCCGGGACGTCCAACACGGGAGGGGCTTCCTCCATTTCCGACTCCGTTTCTGTTCCGGCGTTCTTTGCAGAATCATTACTGCCGGTCGCTCGACGGCTCGGGGGCCGGAGGGCGTACGGGATGCCTCCGGCCGGGCGGTGGTACGGGGGTGCCCCGGGCGGTGGTACGGGGGTGCCCCCGGCGGTCTCCGTCGGCCTCCGGCCGAGCTCCGGCCCGGTGTCTCCCGCGCGGTCTCCTGCCCGGTCGCCGGGGTCCGGCGGCTGTGGGGCAGGCGCGGGGCGGGCGGTCTTGGCGGCAGTCGGCTCGGGGCCGACGGTCCTGACGGCGGGGCGGCGCGTGGCCGGCGGTCGCGCGGCGGGCGGTCGCGCGGCGGGCGGTCGCGCGGCGGGCGGCTGGGGCCGGCGGCCGCATACCCTCGTCGGTATGACATCCCGCGCCGCCGCCCGCCCCGTGGGAACGGTGACGCGCGGGACGACCAACCCCAACCGGCTGCGCCGCATGGACCGCTGGATCGCGGCCACGCACGGCGCGGAGCTGCGCCGCGCCGCCGACCCGGTCGCCGTCGACCTCGGCTACGGCGCCGCCCCCTGGACCGCCGTCGAACTGCTCACCCGGCTCCGCACGGTGGCGCCGCGCGCGCACGTGGTGGGCATCGAGATCGACCCCGCGCGGGTCGCGGCGGCCCGCCCGTACGAGCGCGAGGGACTCGCCTTCCGGCACGGCGGCTTCGAAATCCCCCTGCCGCGAAGGCCGCTGCTCGTGCGCGCCGCGAACGTGCTGCGCCAATACGACGAGGACCAGGTGGCCGGCGTCTGGCAGCGGCTGTGCGCCCGGCTCGCCCCGGCCACCGGCACCTCCGGCGGCGGGCTGCTCGTGGAGGGCACCTGCGACGAGATCGGGCGCCGGCACGTGTGGGTCGCGCTCGGGTCCGAGGGGCCGCGCACGGTGACCTTCGCGACCCGCCTCGGCTCCCTGGACCGCCCCTCCGACCTCGCCGAACGGCTTCCGAAGGCCCTCATCCACCGCAACGTCCCCGGCGAGCCGGTGCACGCCTTCCTGCGCGACTTCGACCGCGCGTGGGCCGCGGCCGCGCCGTACGCCTCGTACGGCGCACGGCAGCGCTGGATGCGCGCGGTGCGGGAGCTGACGGCCGACTGGCCGGTGACGGACGGTCCGGTGCGGTGGCGGCAGGGCGAGGTCACGGTGCGCTGGGCGGCGCTGGCGCCACGCCTCTGACCCGCCCCTGCCCGGTTCCCCGCGAGCCGGGCCCCTGCGGGGAGTCCGAGTCACCCACCCGCCCGAGTCGGGTCACCCGCCCGCCGTAACCGGGCCACCCGCCCCCGGAGTCAGGTCGTCCGCCCCGGAGTCGGGCCACCCCTCCGCCGCAACGGGCCACCCGCCCGGTCGCCGGGCCGCCCGCCCACGGAACCGACCCACCTCCCGGGGGCGGGCCCGCCACTATGCGGGTGGCCCGTTTGCGACGGGCGGGTGACGCGGTGCCCGGCGGACCCGGATCGCCTGCCCGGCAGGCCCGGATCGCCTGCCCCGTGGGGTCGGGGTCGCCTGCCCGTGAAGGCCGAGTCGCCGGCCCGTGGGGGCCGGACGGGGGAACGATCCTGACGGGCCGTTCGTCACATATGGCGGGGAGATCGCCGTGCCGGGGCGGGGAACGAGGCAAACGACACGGAAGTGCCGTGGAGGTACGACCTCTGTCGTTTTGCGCGTCGGCGTGGCACGATCCACGGGACCCGCACGTTACTGACGGTTAACCAACTCTGGGCAGGGGGCGAAGAGATGGGCACGGGTAAGCGTGGCCTGGTCACCGCGGCCGTGACCGTCGTCTGTGCGGTCACCGTACTGGCGGCGCCCGGCACGGCGTTCGCGCATTCGGCCGTCCCCGAGCCGTCGCCCACGACGGCGAGCACCGCACCGGACGACCCGGGCACCTCGGACCTGGAGGCGGTGCGCAAGCGGCTCGAGACGCTTTACCACGACGCGGCCGTCGCCACGGACGCGTACAACTCGGCCGAGGAGAAGACCCGCAAGCAGAACGCCGAGCTGGTCGAGCTCGAGCGGAGGATCGCCGGCGTCCGGTCCGACCTGGAGGAGCTGCGCAGGCGCGCGGGCGCCGCTGCCGCCGCCCAGTACCGCGGCGGCGGACTGCCGCCCGAGGCACACCTCGTGCTCAGCGACGACCCCACGCAGTTCCTCTACGGCACGGGTCGCCTCCTGCAGGGCCAGCGGGCGACCAAGGGCCTGATCCGCGAGACCGTCCGCACCAAGGAGGACTTGGAGCAGTACGAGCGGGACGCCACTTCCCAGCTGAAGCGGCTGGAGGCGAACCGCAAGGCCAAGGCCACGGCGAAGAAACGCGTCAAGAAGCAGATCGCGGCGGCCAGGAAGCTCGAGTCCGACCTGGAGAAGGAGGAGCTCGAGCGGCTCGTGGAGCTGGAGCGGGCGGCGGCCGGCAGAGCACAGAGCGACTGGCTGGCGTCGGGCATCCTCGACAAGATCCACGGCAAGGCGTCCAAGCGGGGCAGTAAGGCCGTCGGGTTCGCCGTCCGGCAGATCGGCCTGCCCTACGAGTGGGGCGCCGAGGGCCCGAGGAGCTACGACTGCTCCGGGCTGACGTCCCAGGCCTGGGCGAGAGCCGGGGCGCCCGTCCCGCGGACCTCACAGGAGCAGTGGCGGCAGCTGAAGCACATCTCCATCAAGGACATGCGCCCCGGCGACCTCATCATCTACAACGACGACGCGAGCCACGTGGGGATGTACGTCGGCGACGGTTCGATCGTGCACGCCCCGCGGCCCGGGCGGACGGTGACGATCGCGGGCGCCGGCTCGATGCCGATCCTGGGCGTGGTGCGGCCGGACGCGGACTGACCTCGGGGCGGTGTGCCGGTGACGCGGCACGCGGAACGCGGGTGTTCCTGCCGGCCGCGCCGCGGCGCAGCCGACGCCCCCTCGGCCGGGACGACGACGGGATCGCCGCAGCCGTGCTGTGTGCCGCCCGGCGCCACGTGCGCGCCCGGCCCCGACCCGAGCGGGCCGGCCGAACGCACCGGCCCGGGACGCGAAGGGCGCAAGAACAGGCCGATCCAGGCGACACCCCTTACGGGGATCCGTCCATCGAAAAGGCCCGATAAGGGGTGAGAAAGGCCAAGTGACCCGTCCCACCCCTTGTCACCCACCGGCGTGGCGTGGACGTGACGTTCGTCATCACGGGCCCGCAGTCGCCGTGTCCAACTGCGGTAGGGAACGCGGCATATGACAGAGGCCCGCGACACGGCGGCATGCCGTACACCATTCCGTTGCGGCGCGGTCTACCGCTATGGTCCCCGTCGGTGGGTCGAGTCCCTCGTCCCCGCCGTGCCCTCGGGGGGAGGGAAGGAATCCAGGACCATGCCCGTACCCGTACCGCGGCAGAGAGCGATCCCGGCCGTGGAGAGTGGTCTGGCGCAGACCGCGTCCCAGGGCGGCCCCGCCGCGAACGGCGGCCGGGTGGCCCCGCGCAAGGACGACACCGTCGAGAACGCCTCCCACACCAACCTGACCCTGCTGCTGATCGAGGACGATCCGGCGGGCTCGCCGATCGTGCCCGACCTGCTTGACCCGACGGGCAGGCCGATCCGTATCCGTACGGCCCGCAACCTCACCGAGGCCGAGCGTCTGCTGACCGACGACGTCCACTGCGTCCTGCTGGACCTGGCGCTGCCCGCGCCCGGCCGGGCCGGGGCGGAGGACGAGCTGGCGGCGCTCAAGCACGTCCTGCAGGTCGCGCCCCGGCACGCCGTCCTGGCGCTGACCGCGTCCGGCGACGCCGAGCGCGGCGCGGAGGCGGTCCGGGTGGGGGCGCAGGACTATCTCTTCCGCGACGAGCTGGACGGCCGGCTGCTGAGCCGGGCGATCCGGTACGCGGTCGAGCGGAAACGTTCCGACATCGCCGAGCGCCGGCTCGCCGAGGGCAGGCTGCGCGCCCAGGAGAACGCCCGGCTGGAGCGCGGCCTGCTGCCCACGCCGCTGCTGGAGGGCTCCTCGCTGCGGTTCGCCGCCCGCTACCGCCCCGGCCGCTCGCGCGCGCTGCTCGGCGGTGACTTCTACGACGTCGTCCGCACGCCCGACGGCACGGTGCACGCCATGATCGGCGACGTGTGCGGGCACGGCCCGGACGAGGCGGCGCTGGGCGTGGAGCTGCGCATCGCGTGGCGGGCGCTGACGCTGGCCGGGCTGTGCGGGGACGAACTGCTCAACACGCTGCAGCAGGTGCTGGAGCACGAGCGGGCCGACGACGAGATCTTCGCGACGCTGTGCACGGTTGACATCGCCCCGGACGGCCGCCGCGCCGGCCTGTGCCTGGCCGGCCACCCGTCACCGCTGGTCATGTCCCCCGGTCGGCCCGCGCGGCTGCTGCCGTACGACTTCAACGGCCCGGCGCTCGGGCTGCTGCCGGGCGCGCGCTGGCCGCGCATGCAGGTGGAGCTGGGCGCCGAGTGGAGCCTGATGCTCTACACCGACGGCCTGATCGAGGGCCGGATCGGCCGGGGCCGGGAGCGGCTCGGCCAGGACGGCATGGTGGAGATGGTCCGCCGCCAGCTGGCCGAGGGCCTGAGCGGGGAGCGGCTGCTGCAGGCCGCGGTCACCGAGGTGCGCGACCTCAACGGCGGCGAGCTGACGGACGACGTGGCGGTACTGCTGCTGGACCGCGTGCCGAAACCGCAGGACTGAGGCGGTACGGCGCGGCGGGACGGGGCAGGAAGGACGGCGGGTGCTCAGCGCCCGCCGTTGTACGGGCCGTACGGGCCGTCGCTGCTGGAGCCGCGCCGGCTGCGGCCGCCGCCCGACAGCCCGCGCAGCGCGGGGCGTACGTCGACCATGTACACGATCGTGGCAATGAGGCCGATGATCGGCAGGAACGACAAAATGTTGAAGATCAGGTTCACCACGAAGGCGATCCCGAGGACGATCAGCCAAAAGGGCTTGGTCTGCTTGTCCACCGCCCGGTAGGCGTCCTCGCGGCGCGTGGCGGCGTCGATCAGCGCGAAGCCGCTGAAAAGGATCAGGGCGACGCTCAGCAGCCACATGAATCCCGCGAACCCCTGCATCAGCACAACGTCCACCACCCGTTCCGGCTCGTCCTTACGCGGTACTACGCGGTCACCGTACCCGCAACGGCAACCAACCCACCCGATGAACGGGCCGGGCACCACGAGAGTGCCCGGCCGTGTCCGTTGTGGCGGTAGATGTCCTGTATCCGCGGGCGCACCTACCCCGCCCAGTCCCTACTTGGCGGGCGGCGTGGTCTTCTTCGCGGCCGTCTTGCGCGTGGGGGTCTTCTTGGCGGTGTCGTTCGGCGTGACCGGCGTGACCGGCTTCTTCGCGGCGGCCGACGGCCGGGTCCTGGCCTCGGACGCGCCCTCCGCCGGCTTCGTGACCGGGGCCGGCTTCGGCTTCGGGTCGGCCTTCGGCTCGACGGCCACGGCCAGCTCCTCGATCTCCTCGGCGGCCTCGCCGCGCCAGGTCTTCACGGCCTGCTCACCGTGCTCGGCGACCTTCTCGTAGGTCTCCCGGGCCCTGACGGCGTACTCGGCGGCGCGGCCCACGCCCCGCAGCGCGAGGTCCTGGGCGGTCTCGCCGAGCTTCTTCAGGTCGGTGTCGAGGCCGCCGATGAGCTCGGTGACCTTGGCCTGGACGGTCTCCTGCGTCTCCTTGACGCGGGCGGCCGCCCGCTCCTGGACGACCTTCGGGTCGGTGCTGCGGACGGCGTCGACACGGGCCGGCGCCTCGGCGCGCAACTGCTCGACCAGGGCCGGCACCTTCCTGGCCTGCTGCAGGGCGAGGTCGGCGGTGCCGGCCGCGAAGTAGAGGGGGGTGGGGTCGCTGAGGGTCTTGCGCAGGTCGTCGGTGATGGCCATGGGATGTTCCTCCCGGAAGTGCTGTCAGCTGAGGGTTTTCGGGTCCCGCGACGCGTCGGCGGGGTGGGCGTCCCCGGCCTGCCGCCGCGGGTCGGCGTCGCCGCCGCCGACGGCGCGGGGGGCGCGTGCGGCGGTGTTGTCGTCGTCCGTGGTGTCGCCGCCCCGGGCGAAACGGTCGGGCCCACCGGCCCGGTCGGTCTCTTCCGCCCAGTCGGTCCCGTGGGGCCGGTCGGTCCCGTCGGCCTGGTCGATCCCGAAGCCGTTCTCCTTGCGGAAGGACTCGTAGATCTGGAGCAGCACCTGCTTCTGCCGCTCGTTGAGCGTCGGGTCGGCGAGGAGGGCGGCACGTGTCTCCACCTCGTCCCGGTCGCGCTCGGCGTCGAGGATGCCGGCCTGCACGTACAGCGTCTCGGCGGAGATGCGCAGGGCCTTGGCGACCTGCTGGAGCACCTCCGCGCTCGGCTTGCGCAGCCCGCGCTCGATCTGGCTCAGGTACGGATTGGACACCCCGGCCGCATCGGCGAGCTGCCGCAGCGACAGCTGGGCGTTACGCCGCTGCTCGCGCAGGTACTCACCGAGATTGCCGACGTTGAGCGATGCCATGGCTCCACCATGCAACACGACGCTAACTATTGCAAGCATCCGCTTGCAATAGTTACGCCATGCGAGTGACGGCGGGGGCAGGCACCGGGGGACACGGACCTCTGCCCCGGGTGAGTCCGGGCCCCTCTCGGAGAACTCCGGGCGAGCGGGCCCACGCCGGCGTCGGCCTGTCCCGGGTGGCGCGTTCCGACAGACCGGCGGCCGGCCCGGGGCCGTCCAACTGCCGTCCGGCGCACAACCATCGGCCGTATCCGCGCGTCTCGCAGATGAATCACATCCACGCGCAGGCGTTTCGACATCGCCGGCGCTTTGAGGAGGAACCGTGGGCATCCGCCGACCCGCCATATCGACCGCCGTGGCCGCGGCCCTGATCGGGTCGCTCGGCGTGCCGATCGTCGCGGGCACCGCATCCGCGCAGGACGGCGCGACCACCGTGCGCGAGGACTTCGACGGCGACGGCTACCAGGACGTCGCTGTCGCGGCCCCCGGCGCGACGGTCGGCGGCCACACCTGGGCCGGCTACATCACGATCAGCTACGGCTCACCGCGCGGCCCCGACCCCGCGCGCACCACCGTCATCAGCCAGGACACCCCCGGCGTGCCCGGCGCCGCCGGTGACAACCAGGTCTTCGGCTACGCGATGATCTCCCGCGACCTGGACGGCGACGGCCTGACCGACCTGGCCGCGGTCGCCCGCGATTACCGGCCGGAGGACAACGTCAGCGGTTCGGTGATCGTCCTGTGGGGCCGGGAGACCGGCATCTCCGGCGAGGGCTCCGTCCGCATCGGCGCACCGGCGGACGCCCAGGTCGGCGACGGCATCACCGCGGGCGACGTCGACGGCGACGGGCACACGGACCTGTTCATGCGCAACGGAGACGACTACGACTACCACGACGTGCTCTACGGCCCCTTCGGCCGCGACGGCGTCCCCGCCCGCGAGCAGCAGGTGCAGGTGTACAGCACCGACAACTCCATCAACTCCACCACCGCGGGCGACTTCAACGGCGACGGTATCGACGACTTCGCGACCTTCTACGTCTACGAGAACCACGCCGAGGGCGGCAAGCTGTGGCTCGGTTCCAAGACCGGCCTGTCCACGGTCCCGCAGCGGCTGAACTCCGCGTCCGCCACCGCCGTCGCCGACTTCGACCAGGACGGTTACGCCGACCTCGCCACCCGGATCTTCGCGAACGGCGACACCGAGGGCACCGAGGAGGACCCGGGCACCGTCAAGATCTACTACGGCTCGCCGTCCGGCATCAGCCAGACCCGTGTGCAGACGATCACGCAGGACACGCTGGGCGTGCCGGGGGCAAGCGAGAAGGGCGACCAGTTCGGCGGGCAGCTGAACGCGGGCGACGTGAACGGCGACGGATACCCCGACCTGGCCGTCGGCGTCCCCGGCGAGGCGATCGGCTCGCTGGCGAAAGCCGGCGCCGTGGTGCTGCTCAAGGGCGGCACGAGCGGTCTCACCGGCAAGGGCGCGCAGGCGTTCCACCAGGACACGACGGAAGTGTCGGGTGTCGCGGAGGCCGGTGACGTGTTCGGCGGGTCGGTGCGACTGCTCGACATGACGGGTGAGGGCAGGGCGGACCTGGTCGCGGGTGCGCCGGGTGAGGATCTGGGCACCGTCGTGAACGGCGGCGCGGTGTGGTTCCTGCGCGGCGTCCTCTCCGGTCTGACGGCCACGGAGTCGGCCACGGACAACCCGGTGGAGATGGGGGCACCGGCGGACAAGGCGCTGTTCGGTGAGAACCTGAGCGGCGGCAACGGGCCCGGAACGGTCATCCCGTAGAGCCCTCGTCACGATCATGAGCGGGCGTGGCACCGTCCCCCGGCGACGCGCCGACGATCCCCGGGCACCGTCCGCTCAGCCAGTGACACCGGCGCCGCGGACGACGGGGAGCGGACAATCCGAAGCATGCGACCCGAACACTGGCACCTCACCGAAGAGGTCGACGATGTCCTCACCCGGGCCGGGGGCTTCCTGCGCTCTCGTCCCGGGCGGCACGTCATGCAGCTGACCTGGGCCGGGAGGGTGCGGGCGCGCGGGACGGGGGCGTTCGGCACAGAAGCCCCCGTCTTCGGTGTGCTGGAGGAGGCGGGTGAGGTGCGCGCCACCTTCTGCCGCCTCCCGCCCCGCGGTCTCGGCCTCTCCCCGCTCACACCCGGGCAGGCCGACTCCCTCCCCGCCCGCCTGGCCGCCCTCGGGGAGCGCTCGACGCACAGGGTGCACAGTGTGCACCCTGTGCTACCTAGAGGGCAGCGTGCGCGGTGGGCACAGAGCATGGGGCTGTGATCTATGAATGGCAGCGAGTCGCGACCGACCTGGAGCGCCGAATCCGCGGCGGTGACATCCCGCCGGGCGGACGGCTGGAAAACGAACGTGATCTTGCCGACGCGCACGGCGTGAGCGCGGGGACGGTTCGGCGCGCCGTCCGTGAGCTGCGGGACCGGGGCCTGGTCGAAACACTGCCGGGAAAGGGGTCGTACGTGGTCGAGGCGCTGCCGCCGGACGCCACCCCTGCAGTGGGCTCGTGATCGAGGGCCCCCGCGCCGCGTGACCTCGGGTCGGTGAGGTGATCAGTAGGCGCGTCGCAGACGACAGCCACCCCGGCCGCCCCCTCGCCGGCCGGCGCCCGCGTCAGCCATGTGGTCGAACCTCGGCGGCCCGCTGCCGCGTGCCCGCCCGTTCGGCCGGGACAGGCCGCACGATGGGCGTATGCCAGAACTGATGGTCATCGGGGAGTTCGCCGCCCTCAGCCGGCTCAGCCACAAGGCACTGCGTCTCTACGCGGACAAGGGGCTGCTGGAGCCCGCTCACGTAGATCCCGACACCCATGTACGCCACTACCTCCCGAGCCAGTTGCGGCAGGCGCGGCTGATCACCCTGCTGCGGGCCGTCGGCATGCCGCTGGGGCTCATCGGGACCGTCCTGCTGGCCGAGGGCGAGCGCGCCGCCGAACTGGTCGGCGACTACTGGCGGACCCACGACCGCGACCACCGGGTCCGCCGGCCGCTCGTGACGCAGGTCCAGGACGTACTGCGGGGGCGGACGACGGACACGTACCTGATCGAGGAGCGGGAGACCGGGGAGCAGCGGGTCGTCTTCGTGGAGGGCCATGTGACGGCGGAGGGCCTGCCGGGGTTCCTCGACGCGGCCACCGAGGAGTTGTTCGGTCATCTGCGCGCGGGCGGCGGCGCTCCGTCCGGGCCGGTGTTCGCCGTGTACCACGGGCTCGTCGACGAGGACGGCGACGGACCGGTCCAGGTGTGCGTGCCGACGGAGGGTCCCGTCGAGCCCGGCGGGCGCGTCGGGCTGCGGGTGGAGCCGGCGCACCGGCAGGCGTACACCGAACTGCGGAAGGGGCAGGGCGCGTACGCCACCGTGGCGGGCGCCCTCGACGCGGTCGCCGCGTGGCTGCACGGGCGCGGCCTGCGCCCCAGCGCGTCCGCGCGCGAGATCTACTACCCGGACCGGTCTCCCGGCGGGCGCGGACCCGGGCGCGGACTCAGACTCCACGAGCACGTCATGGACGTCGCCGTGCCCTTCGCGACCGCCGTGTGAGCCACCCGCCGTCCCGGCTCCACCCTGCTCCCTGCTCCCTGCTCTCGGCCCTGGTCCCTGGTCCCTGCTCCCGGTCCCTGCTCCCTGTTGGTCCCTGCTCCCTGTTTCCCTGCCCTCCCCGCCGCGTGCCCCCGCCGTCAGGCCTTCAGGTCTTCAGCCGTTGGGACGCCGGGCCTTCAGGCCGTCAGGACGCCAGGCCTTCAGGCCGTCTGCCGTCGTACCGTCTGCCGTCGTACCGTCTGCCGTCATGCCGTCTGCCGTCTGCCGTCATGGGAACGGCAGCGGACGCGCGTGCACCACGTCCAGGCGGGACACCGCCCGTGTCAGTGCCACGTACAGGCGGTGCGGGCCGCGTTGCTCCGCCTCGGCGATCGCGGCGGGTTCCACGGCGACGACGTGGTCGTACTCCAGGCCCTTGACCAGCGTCGCGGGCACCAGGGTCACGCGGGCGGCGAGGTCGTCCGGGCCCGCCACGGGGACGCCCGCCGCGTCCAGGGCACGGCGCAGGCGGGGGATGTCGCGGTCGGCGGCGACGACTCCGACGGAGCCCTCGCGGGTGAGGGCGGCGCGTACGGCGGTGACGACCGTGCCCGGGACGGCGTCGGGCGTGGCCGGGCGCAGGTTCAGCTCGCCGTCGCCGCGCAGGGAGCGGGCCTGCGGGACGTCGACGTCCAGCCGGGCGAGGAGGCGGTTGGTGAGCGCGACGACCGCGCGCGGTACGCGGAAGCCGATGGTCAGCGGCAGGATCGCCGCGTCCGGTTTGCCCAGGTGGGCCATGGTCGTCGGCCAGGAGCGCGTCGCCCACGGGGTGGTGCCCTGCGCCAGGTCGCCGAGGACGGTCAGCGAGCCGAACGCGGAGCGGCGCGCGACGGCCCGGCACTCCATGGGCGACAGGTCCTGCGCCTCGTCCACGACGACGTGCCCGTAACTCCCGGGGTGTTCGATCAGGCCCGCGACCTCGTCGAGGAGCACCAGGTCGGAGGCCGACCAGCGCGCCGACTTCCACGACCTCGGCGGCCTCGCCCACAGCAGCGCCTTCTGCTCGTCCGCGTCCAGCAGCCCCTCGGCGGCCACCGCCAGCTGCGCCGGGTCGGTGAGCAGCCCGGCCACCACCTCCTCCGGGCGCACGCGCGGCCAGACGGCGTCGACGTAGGCGCTGACCGGCCGGGCCCGTTCGACCCGCCGCACCCAGGCCGCGCCGAGCGTCCCGCTGCGCCGCTCGGCCCGGTCCCGCAGGGCACGCACGATCCGGGTCCGCACCCGCTCCCGCCCGACGGCGTACGGCGGCTCCTCGGCCAGTACGTCGGCCACGATCGCCGCCAGCTCGCGGCCCGGGACGCGCCAGCGGTACGCGCCGTCCGGCACGGCGAAGGACTCGGCGAGGGACTCGGCGCGGTCGGCGCGCACGCGCGCGTACAGGGCGCGCCGCAGCACCTGCGCCGTCCTGGCGTCGTGCTTGACGACGGCCGCCCGTTCGTCGTCGGTGCCGGTGACCGGGTGCAGCGCGATCTCCTCGGTGAGCGTGGACTGCCGCACGCCGGTCTCGCCGAGGGCGGGGAGCACTTCGGAGATGTACGACAGGAACGTGCGGTTGGGTCCGAGGATGAGCAGGCCGCCGCGGCGGATGCGCTGGGGGTGGGTGTAGAGGAGGTAGGCGGCCCGGTGCAGGCCGACGGCCGTCTTGCCGGTGCCGGGGGCGCCCTGCACGCACACCGACAGGCCGAGGTCACCGCGTACGAGGTCGTCCTGCTCGGGCTGGATCGTCGCGGCGATGTCGCGCATGGGGCCGACGCGGGGGCGTTCGATCTCGCGCGCGAGCAGTTCACTGGCCCGCGACTCGCCCGCCGTCAGGTGCTCGTCCTCCAGGCCGGTGAGGTCGGTGTTGGCGCCGCGGCTGCCGGGGGCCCAGCCGAACCGGCGGCGGACGGCGACGCCCTGCGGGTCGCGGGCGCTCGCCTGGTAGAAGGCGCGGGAGACGGGTGCGCGCCAGTCGACGACGAGGGGTGGGGCGGCGAGCTCCTCGGTGATCCGCAGGCGGCCGATGTGCAGGGCGCGCCCGGCGTCGTACTGCGCGGTGCCCGGGGCGAAGTCCAGGCGCCCGAAGAACAGCGGGCCTTCGGGCAACTCGCGCATGGCCTTGGCGCGGCTGCGCAGGCCGTAGCCGAGGACTTCGGCGTCGGCGCCGGAGGCGGAGACGTCCTCGCCGGTGACGACCTGTTCCTGTGCGCCGTCGACCATGGCGGACAGGGCGGCGCGGCACCGGTCGTGATGGGCGCGTTCCCGGGCGAGGGTGCGGTGGAGGGCGGGGTCGGTCGAGGTCATGCCAGGGACGGTACCGGAAAATGTGACCGAGTTACATTTCTTACTCGGGAAGGTTCTTTCCTCCGCCGGGCCCTCCCCTTGCCGTACGGCTACGCGAGGTGCGGCAGCCCCGCCTCCAGCCTCCCGAACGCCCGCTCCGCCGCCGCCACGGCGTCCGCCCCTACGTGGGCCAGGGGCTCCCCCGCCGCGATCCGCCGCCAGTTCTCCAGGGCGAGGATCCGCTGGACGGCGGCGATCTGCCCGGCCGCCAGCCGTGCGTCCAGATCGCCGCCGAGAGCGTCGGCCAGCGCGGCCTCCGAACGCTCCTGGTACCGGTGGACACGGGCCGCCAGGGCCGGGGTGCCGTAGAGCAGCGTGTGGAAGGCGAGTACCTCCGGGTGGTCGTTGAGCCCGGTGACCGGGTCGCGGCGCTCCAGCCCGGCCAGGAAATGCCGCCGCAGAGCGCCGAGCGGCGTCGGCCCCTCGGCCGCGACCCGCGCCGCCTCCCGCTCGTGATCGGCGATCCGGTACAGGACGAGGTCCTCCTTGGCCGGGAAGTACCGGAACAGGGTCGGCTTGGAGATCTCGGCCGCGGCGGCGACCTCCGCGACGGACACCGCGTCGAAGCCCTTCTCCAGGAAGAGCCGTACGGCGATGTCCGACACGACTTCGTACATCCGCCGCTTCTTGCGCTCACGCAGCCCGATCTCAGCCATACGCCGAGCCTACGCAGCGCGGCGGATGCCGGTTCGCCGCGCCGGAGCCCACCGGTGCGGATCACGGATGCGGATCACGGGTGCGGATCACGGATGCGGATCACGGATGCGGATCACGGATGCGGATCACCACGTGCGCGGCGACGGGTCGCGCCACGCACCGGTGGCGGGACTCAGAACAGGTCCGGGCACCACGGACGGCGGGACGTACGCAGCAGGGCGTCCGCCGTCCGGGCGGCGCCCGCTCGTTCCTCCCGCACCCGGCCGAGCGCCGCGAGCCGCACCGCCGACTCGTCACCCAGCCACAGGGCCGCCAGGTCGCCGAGGTCCAGGGTCAGGTCGGGGGCCGCGGTGGTGCGTGCGCAGGACGCCCCGTCCCGCCCGGCCTCCAGGCGGTAGCGTCCGCCGGCCGTGCCGGCCCGGACGCCGCCCATCCCGCCGTCCCCGTCCGCCCAGGCGTCCACGACCTCCAGGACCAGCGCGCCCTCACCCTCGTACGTCCGTGCCTCCAGCGCCCGTACGACGTCCAGGATCCGCACCCACAGCCAGTCCGCCTGCGTGGTGATCCTCGCCGCGCGCGGGTCGGGGAAGAGCAGGGGCAGCAGGTCGTCGGGGGCCCGCCAGCCGCTCTTCACGCTCGTGATCCAGTCGATCGAGCACAGGTAGTGCCACAGGGCGCGCTCGGCGGCAGGCGTCACACCGATCAGCCAGTCCACCGTGGCCGTGTTCAGCGGCTGCTTGCCGTCGCCCCACGTGTCGTCCGCCCCGTACGACACCATGCCCTCGACCGTGCCGTCCGCCGCCCGGTACACGGCGTAGAAGGGCTCGGTCCACGACGGGCCGAAGCGGACGGCACCGGTCTGCGTCCGCCACCACAGGCCGTCCCGGCTCACGGCGCCCGGCTGCGCCCGCAGCAGCCGCTCGTGCAGTTCCGGGCCGAGCCTGCGCACCTCCTCGCCGTCCGCCAGGTCGACACGGCCACCGTCGTCCGGTCCCGGCCGGCGCGGGTCGAGGCCGGTCCGGGGCACGTCGACCGTCCACTCGGCCGTCCAGGTGGCGGCGCCGAAGCCGTACCGTCCGTAGATCGGGTACTCGGCGGCGATCAGCGTCGCGACGACGTCCCCGCGGTCCCGCGCGGCGGCCAGATCGTGCGCCATCATGCGGCTCAGCAGGCCGCGGCGGCGGTGGGTGGGGCTGACGGTGACGTTCGAGACGGCGTCGGCCGGGACGGGCGCGCCGCCGACCGAGGTGAGTTCCTGCGCGAAGGAGCGGAGCGTCCCTACGCAGCGGCCCCGGTCGAAGGCGCCGAGCAGCCGCCCCGGCACCCACTGCTCGGCCCGGGCGGCCAGCTCCTCCCTGCCGACCACGGGTTCCCGCAGGAACCCGGTCTTCAGGGCGCGGAGCCAGTCGGCGAGTTCGTCCTCATCGATGGGGCGTACGTCGATGGCGGCGCTGCGGGTCATGCGGCCCACGGTAGGTCGGCCCGGCCGGGGTGTCGCGGCATTTTCCTGCCGCCCACGCCCGATTCCCGCCCGCGCCCGGTGCCCCTCCGGCGCCGGACTCCCCCGTCACACCAGCAGGTCGTCCACCTGGGCCTCGCCGTCCCGGTAGCGGCGGGCGATCTCCGCGCTGCAGTCGTCCGTCGTACGCTGCACGAGCCGCCGGCGGCGGGAGACCTGCTGCTCGTAGCGCACCAGGCGGCCCATGGCGGCGCGCAGTTCCGGGTCGGTGCGGGCGCCCAGATCCGACAGCTCGATCTCGCCGAGCATCTCGGCGGCCAGCAACCGGTACTCCTCGCTGTGCGGCGTCCCCACGGTCACGTGCCGCGCGGAGGAGCGGTGCAGGGCGGGCCCGTCGGCCAGGATCTCCGGGAGCCGGTCGACGACGGACGCCTCGGGCGGGGCCTCGACGGCCGTGTCCGCCGGGCAGCGGCGCGCCAGCTCCGCCCGCAGGATGTCGATGCGCCCCTGGAGCAGCCGCCTTACGTAGCTGAGGTCGGCCTCGTCGCGCTGCGCGTCACGGCGCACGGTGCGCAACTCGGGCATCCTCAGCACCCTCAGATCGGGCTCCCGGGACCGCGCCCCGTTCGGCGGAACCGGCGGAACCGGCTGACGCGGCGGACCCGGCCGGCCCGGCTGACCCTGCTCGCTCGGTGGGCTCGGCGGAGGACCGCCGGGCAGTCGTGGGCTGTCGGTGCGCTGCGCGGGTGCCCGGAAGCCCTCCAGGGTCCCGTCTCCCGCGTAGGTCGACGGAACAGCGCCCAGGGGCTGCTCCGTACTCGGTGTGCTCATGTGCTCTACCGTCCCCTCGACCGGCGTGTGGCAGCATCGTGCCATCCCAACTCGCCGCAATGTGAATGAGTGCTCCCGATCAGCCCCAGATGGCCGGGTACGGTAGAAAAATCCCACCGGTAAGGGTCACCCGGAGCACACCGTGCGGCCCGCCCCGCACGGCCCGGCATGATGGGCGTATGCGTGCGGTGGTGCAGAGGGTGGACGGCGCGAGCGTCGTCGTGGACGGCGAGACGGTCGGGGAGATCGACGGCGAGGGGCTGTGCGTCCTGGTCGGTGTCACCCACGACGACACCGAGGAGAAGGCGGCGCAGCTCGCCCGCAAGCTGTGGTCGATCCGCATGCTGGACGGCGAGAAGTCGTGCAGCGACATCGGCGCCCCGCTGCTGGTGATCAGCCAGTTCACGCTGTACGGCGACGCCCGCAAGGGCCGCCGCCCCACCTGGAACGCGGCGGCCCCCGGCGAGGTCGCCGAGCCGCTGGTGGACGAGGTGGTGGCACGGCTGCGCGCGCTGGGCGCGATGGTGGCGACGGGCCGGTTCGGCGCGACGATGCGGGTGTCGCTGACGAACGACGGCCCGTTCACCGTCCTGCTGGAGATCTAGGGACGAGGATGGTCAGGGCTCCACCACGACCTCCTGGGCGGCCGCCGTCGTGTCGGCGAGGAGCCGGGCGTCCACGGGGACGTTCCGCTTGACCAGGGCGAGGGCGACGGGGCCCAGCTCGTGGTGCCGGGCGGACGTGGTGATGAAACCGATCTTGCGGCCGTCGGGCCCGTCGTCCGCGAGCCGGATCTCCGCGCCGGGACCGGGCAGGTGGACCTCGCTGCCGTCCAGGTGCAGGAAGACCAGCCGGCGCGGCGGCTTGCCCAGGTTGTGGACGCGGGCGACGGTCTCCTGGCCCCGGTAGCAGCCCTTCTGCAGATGCACCGCCGAGCCGATCCAGCCCAGCTCGTGCGGGATGGTGCGGTGGTCGGTCTCGAAGCCGAGGCGCGGCCGGTGCTGTTCGACGCGCAGCGCCTCGTAGGCCAGGAGCCCGGCCGCCGGGCCGGCCTTCGCCGCGTACGGCTCCAGGTCCGCGCGCGGGAGGAACAGATCACGGCCATACGCCGTCTCCCGGACGACGACGCCCCCGGGGATCTCGGCGATCGAGCCGGCGGGCAGGTGCACGACCCCGTAGTCGGCGGTCCGGTCGGCGACCTCGACCCGGTAGAAGAACTTCATCGACTCCAGGTACGCGATCAGCGCCTCCTGGGTGCCGGGCTCGACGTGCGCCCAGACTGTCGCGCCGTCGTCGACGAGGTACAGGGCGTGCTCGATGTGGCCGTTGGCGGAGAGGATCAGCGCCTCCGTGGCCTGCCCCACCGGGAGCTCGCTGACGTGCTGGGTGAGCAGCAGGTGCAGCCAGCTCAGCCGGTCGTCCCCGGTGACGGTGACGACACCGCGGTGGGAGAGGTCGACGAAGCCGGTGCCGTCGGCGAGGGCGCGCTGCTCGCGGAACAGGTCGCCGTAGTGGGCGGCGACGCCTTCGTCCACACCTTCGCCGGGGACGGCACCGGGCAGGGTCAGCAGAGGGCTCTTCATATGCCTAGCCTACGACCCGGTAGTCGAGCTTTTCCGGGAGCAGTCGCTGCATTGGCCGAAGATCGCGAAGTGCTTCATGTCCGTGTCGAAGCCGAAGGTCTCCCGCAGCTTGGCGGTGAACTCGGCGGCCACCTCCAGGTCGGCCTCGATCACGTTCGTGCAGTCGCGGCAGACGAGGTGGAGGTGGTGGTGCCGGTCGGCCAGGTGGTACGTCGGGGCGCCGTGCCCGAGGTGGGCGTGGCTGACCAGGCCCAGTTCCTCCAGGAGCTCCAAAGTCCGGTACACCGTGGAAATGTTGACCCCCGACGCCGTCTTCCTCACTTCCACGAGGATGTCGTCGGGGGTCGCGTGCTCAAGGGTGTCCACGGCTTCGAGGACGAGTTGGCGCTGCGGCGTCAGCCGGTAGCCGCGCTGCCTGAGGTCGCTCTTCCAGTCGGTGCTCACCACACCGTCGAGTCTAGGCCCAGCCGGAGGAGCCTCACTCGAATGCGGCCGACCCGGGCTCGACCGGCAAAATCCCGTTCAGCAGAGCGTCGGCGAGGGCTTCGCGGTACAGGCGCGTCGTGCGGGCGATCTCCGTGTGGGCCCGGATCTTGTCGTCGAGGGCGGCGAGCGTGGCGCCGATCCGCGCCTGCTCGGTCGCGGGCGGCAGCAGGACGGGCAGCTCGCCGAGCGCGCGGATGCTCAGTGAGGGGATGACCGCGCCTGCCGTTCGCGTCTTGATCCAGTTTTGTGCGGCAGTGGCGCTCAGACAAGCGGCGAGAAACGCGGCGTCGGCCGGCCCCCCCTCGGGCAGCCTGAGCCGTACCAGGTTGGGATGGAACAGCCACCCGGCGTGTTCCGGGGTGACCAGTGCGCAGCGGCCCACGGTGCCGGTCCGGGTCAGGAGGATGTCTCCTTCCGCCAATTCGTGCTTGACGAGCGTCCGCGCGTATTCCCAGGCGACCGCTGGCACCGCCGTGGGGTCCTCGGAGTAGATCCGTCCTCCACGCAGATCACCGGGCAGTACGACCGGGACCCCGCCGCCCGCCTGGGTGCGGCCCTTGTCCTCGGGACGTTGGCGCGGCCCGCCCTGTATCGAGGGACACAGGTCCCGCAGGAGGCATTGCGACCAACCGGGTGGCACGAACTCTTCGGCCGTCGTCACAGTCCGTACCTCCTGAGCAGGCGGGTCGCTTCGGCGTCGGACGCCTCCGCCCGTGCGTGCAGGGTCTCGATTCTCTCGGCCAACCACGCCAGCCGTTCCCGGGTTTCGGCCGGGCCGACAGCACCGGCCGCCGAAGCCTGGCGGGGCGGACGGACGTATCGTGCGGGATTCAGGCTGTGGCCCTGATCCCTGATGTCCTGCAGCGGCACGAGGCGGCTCAGGCCGGGGGTTCCCTCGAAGGAACCCCCGGCCGCGCGGGCCTCGTGCCAGGACACGTACTCCCCCACCAGCCGGGCAATGGCGTCATCGGTCAGGGTCCACTGGGTCCGGGTGAGCCGGTGTCCGAGGTCCTCCCCCGCCACGAGCAGCACCCCAGGGCCTTTCGGCTTTCCCGCATCCGGTGGCCGCAAAAACCAGATCTGTGTCCTGACGGCGGTGAGAGTGAACAGTCCGGCGGGCAGCGCGATCACACAGTCCACCGCCCCAGCCTCGACCAGCCCGGCCCGCACCGCCTCGGCGGCACCGGAGTTGAAAGAGGCCCCGGCCGGCAGCAGCACGGCGGCCCGGCCTTCGGGAGCGAGTCGCGAGACGACGTACTGCAGCCAGTCGAACTCGCTCCGCTGAGCGGGGCCATAGGTCCAGTACGGCGGCGGGTCGACGTTCTCCAGGCGGCGGCCGAAGGGCGGGTTGGTCAGCAGCACGTCGAAGGTGCCTGGAGGGTCCGCGCAGGGGGTGAGTGCCGGAGTGAACGAACCTTCGTCAAGGCGCACATCCAGATCGTGGTGCACCCAGACGTTCATCTGCGCCACATGCCGTTCCAGGGCTTCGGGCACCCGGCCGCTGATCGACTGCGGAGCACCGCCGCCGAGTGCCGAGACCGCGTCCAGGTAGGTGACGAGCATCTCTCCGGTGCGGCCGTAGGGATCATGCACACGCGCGGCCCCGGGCTGTACGGCCGCCAGCGCGCCGGCCATGATGCGGCTCACAGAGGGGGGGGTGAAGAACGCGCCACCCTCACGCGCGTGCGCGGCCCGCCAGAGCACCAGTGCGTGGTCGAATGCAGCCCGGCCTTCCTGCGCCGAGCCGACGGGGATGCGGCCGAGATGCTGGGCAAGTTCGTCCAGAAGGCGGCGCGGAACATTGCGTTGGGACGGGTCGCGCTCACGCACCATTCTGCGGAAACCGTCCGAGATGCCCTTATGGGTGTCGTCGCGTTCCACGATCTGGTCGAGAACGAGGTACAGCAGCCACAAGAGGTAGCGGTCCAGCGGCATGGGTCCCCGCATCCGGTCCGACTCAGGCCCCGCGAGCCGCTCGACGGTCCGCAGAAACCCGCCGGGTGACCCTCCGGACAGCCCCGAACGGAACCGGTCGCCGTATGTCGTTCCCGCTGGTTCATCTGGGCGCCTGGCGTTCGCCGGGACGGTCCGCCGGGACAGCCAGACCAGCACCTCCTCGGCGCGGAACCGCTCGGTCTCCGCACGCGGGTCCACGGGCGGGGGGAAGTCCGCGTGCCGCCGCTCCCAGTTGGTGACGGCGGGGCGCCGTACTCCCGCGAGGCGCCCGATCTCGGACCGGGAGACGAGCACACCGGCGAACTCGGCGTCGGTCACAGCGCTTCCCTTCGTCAGAACCGCGGCGGTCTGGCGCCGCGCAGGACATCTCCCCGGTCGGCGAGCACGGCCGGGAACCGGTCCATGACCTGCGCCTCCTTGACCAGTTCGGGACTGAGGTAGCCGAGCACGCGGTAAATGGTGTCATGGTCGGCGGCGAGGTGTCGGTGGTGAACCGGCTCGTGGTGCATAACGCGGTTCCGCAGCAGGATCAGCGAGGTCAGCTTGCGGTGGAGGGCGTCGCGACGTCCACCGTAATGCGGAAACGCCGAGTGCAGAACGGGCACCCAGAACTGCCGGTCGTAGCCGGAGGCAAGCAGTGAGACCCAGAAGCCGAAGGTCAGTTCTGCCACCATGTCGTCCGGCGTCGTGCGCCGCAGACGGCGGGCGCAGGAGCGTTGGGCGTTGCTCACCAGCTCGAGTCCTCGCTCGTTCAGAGGCGCGACCGTCCACCAGTCCGGTCTGGCGTGGTGCCGCACGAGTACACCGTGCAGAGCGTTGCGCAGAGCAAGCTCCAGGCAGTGCAGGGGGCCGAACAGCGCGGCCGACACTTCAACGTTCCACCAGTACAGCCGTTCTGCGGCCTGGGCGTTACCGTGAGCGGCTCGGATGTAACGCCGCAGACGGGGCAAGGACAGGTCCCGCAGCATCCATTCGGGCAGGCGATTGGTCATAATTCTCCCCGGTATATCCCTGGATGCACCGTGCTACAGTCATTGATGAATGTTCCGGGCTCGCCTCTGCATCGCACGCCACCCGGGACACAGCCCCCGGAGCCCCGGTCGCAGGCAAAGTGCGACCGGGGCTCCGCGCGTTTACGAAGCCTCCATGCTCGCTCTCGAAGACATCTCCACTGTAGCCACGCACCACCCTCGACTGCAACCGCAGTGCTATGCAGACGGTTTTGTTAACCCCCCAGAAGCGAAAGACAAATCCCCCATGCACTACGGCATGGGGGACGGGAAAGAGCGCCTGCCTCGGCGGCCGGGCACCACCGGCTCTGCGGCCTACTTGAAGAAGGCGATGCCGTCGTCCGGCATGTCGTCGGGGAGGGCCTTCGCCCAGCGCTCGACGTCCTCCGGGGTGACGACCTTCTTCAGGTGCGCCGACATGTAGGGGCGCAGCTCGACCTCGGGGGTCTGCTTCTCGCCGACCCACATCAGGTCGCTCTTGACGTAGCCGTACAGCCGCTTGCCGCCGGTGTACGGCCGGGAGGCGCCGGTGCGGGCCACCGCGTCCGTCACCAGGTCGATCTGCGGCTTCTTGTCGGCCAGTTCGCCGTACCAGACCTCGACCACGCCGTCGTCGCGGACCATGGTGACCTCGACCTTGCGGTCGGCGTCGATCCGCCAGTAGCCGTGCTCGGACTCCAGCGGCCTCACCTTGTTGCCGTCGCCGTCGAGGACCCAGGTGTGCGAGACGTACTCCAGGAAGTCCCGGCCGTCGTGCGAGAAGGAGACCTCCTGCCCGAAGTTGCACTTCTCGGCGCCGGGGAAGTCGTGGACGCCCGCGCCCGCCCAGTCACCGAGCAGGAAGGCGAGCGGGACGAGGCCCTTGTGGAGGTCGGACGGGATCTCGATCATGAGCTGCTTTTCGTCGGGTACGTCGGGTATGTCAGGTGTGTGGTGTGTGGGTGCGACTGGGGTCAGCGCTGGCCCTGGTACAGCTTCTTCACGGTCAGGCCGGCGAAGGCGAGGACGCCGACGGCGACCAGGACCAGCAGGATTTCGAAGAAGAGTTCCACGGGGTGCTCCTCGGTGAGCGGCGGGTTCGGTACAGGGCCGGGCCCCAGCTTACGCGGCCGGGACCCGGCCGGACCCACGGCCCCGCGAGGGCTGCGGGGTACCGGATCACGCTTCGGCCTACGATGCGGACATGGCGAAAAAGCTCGTGATCAAGGTGACCGCCGGGGCCGACGCGCCCGAGCGCTGCTCCCAGGCGTTCACCGTCGCGGCCGTGGCCGTGGCCAGTGGCGTGAGTGTCTCCCTGTGGCTGACGGGCGAGTCCGCCTGGTTCGCGCTGCCGGGACGCGCCGCGCAGTTCGAGCTGCCGCACGCCGCGCCGCTGCCCGACCTGCTCGACTCGCTGCTCGCGGGCGGCCGGGTCACGCTGTGCACGCAGTGCGCGGCCCGCCGGGACATCACGGAGCAGGACGTGCTCCCGGGCGTACGGATCGCGGGGGCGCAGCTCTTCGTGCAGGAGGCGATGGCGGACGACACCCGGGCCCTGGTCTACTGACTCCCGGGGCGCGCTCCTCACCTGCGGCGCTTGCCGTCCAGTTCGTCCCACCACTCGTCGGACTTCGGATCGCCGGACGGATCGTCCCACCAGCGGTCGTCGGGGCCGCGCCGGTTGGCGACGACGGCGGCGAGCGGCGGGATGACCATGGCCACCAGGCACATGCCGACGGCCACCGGGACCGACCAGAGGCGTACCACGGCCCACGCCAGGACGAAGAGCGTGAGGCACGTCCCCATCATGGCGAAGTACACGTGGCGCCGACGCGCGTACATGTGTCCAGCGTAGACGCGCACGCCGGGCACACCGGAGGGCCGCGCCCGGGGCTCCCGGGCGCGGCCCTCCGCACGGCTGAGCGCCGGTCAGACCGCGATGGCGACCTCGGCCAGGCCGCCCTGCCGGGCGACGACCGTGCGGTCGGCGGTGGTGCCCGGCACGAGGGCCCGGACGGTCCAGGTGCCCTCGGCCGCGTAGAAGCGGAACTGCCCGGTCGCCGAGGTGGGCACCTCGGCGGTGAACTCACCGGTCGAGTCCAGCAGACGCACGTAGCCCACCACGGGCTCGCCGTCCCTGGTCACCTGACCCTGGATCGTGGTCTCGCCGGGCTTGATCGTCGAGGCGTCCGGGCCGCCGGCCTTCGCACCGCACATGTCTTACTCCTGAAGGGGTCTGGAACGGTCGGTCGGGAGAGGTCGGGAGGGGCTACTTGTTGGCGCCGAGCTCGATCGGCACGCCGACGAGGGAGCCGTACTCGGTCCAGGAGCCGTCGTAGTTCTTGACGTTCTCCACGCCCAGCAGCTCGTGCAGCACGAACCAGGTCAGGGCGGAGCGCTCACCGATGCGGCAGTAGGCGATGGTGTCCTTGGCCAGGTCCACCTGCTCCTCGGCGTAGAGCTCCTTGAGCTCGTCGTCCGACTTGAAGGTGCCGTCGTCGTTGGCGTTCTTCGACCACGGGATGTTGCGGGCGCTGGGGACGTGGCCCGGGCGCTGCGACTGCTCCTGCGGCAGGTGGGCCGGGGCGAGCAGCTTGCCGGAGAACTCGTCGGGCGACCGCACGTCGACCAGGTTCTGCGAGCCGATCGCCGTGACGACGTCGTCGCGGAAGGCGCGGATGGAGGTGTCCTGCGGCTTGGCCCTGTACTCGGTCTTCGCGCGCTCGGGCACCTCGTCGCCGGCGACGAGGTCGCGGGCGTCCAGCTCCCACTTCTTGCGGCCGCCGTCGAGGAGCTTGACGCTCTGGTGGCCGTAGAGCTTGAAGTACCAGTAGGCGTAAGAGGCGAACCAGTTGTTGTTGCCGCCGTAGAGGATCACCGTGTGGTCGTTGGCGATGCCCTTCTCCGACAGGAGCTTCTCGAAGCCCGCCTGGTCGATGAAGTCGCGGCGGACCGGGTCCTGGAGGTCCTGCGTCCAGTCGATGCGGACCGCGTTCCTGATGTGGTTCTTGTCGTACGCGGACGTGTCCTCGTCGACCTCCACGATGACGATGGTCGGGTCGTCCAGGTGCTCCTGGACCCAGTCGGCATCGACCAGGACGTCGCTGCGGCTCATGCGTTTCTCCTCCGGGCGGTTTGCGGCGGGGCGTGCGTGTGGAGAGGTGCCCGCTCGGGCGTCGGGCGGGGAGCGGCGCACGGATGCCCTTGACCAGGGCGGGGGACGCGGAAGGCGGAGCTTCCGGGCCGAAAGGTCAGAAGGGGCGACAGAGCATGGCGGCAACGCGGCACAGGTCCACTGCCCGCCGCTTCGTGAGGTCCGCCTGTCGCTTCATGTACTCGATCGTAAGGACGGTGGGGCGGGCGTGTCACCGTGGTGTCGCATTCTGAGACGCATCCGACCGAATGCCGGGACGTAGGGGCTCCAGAGCCTGTCCGCGCACGGCCCCGGACGCGGGCGCGGCACGCGTCACAGCTGAGGGGCGGACGGGACTGTCTCGCGTACCGGACACCCGAGGTCAGGGGCGGGGGAGGCCGGCAACGGGAAGGCCGAGGGGCGGAGATCTCCGGGCCGCCGCCGTCCGGCCCGACGGCCGGTCCCCCGGGTCCCCCGGGCCGCCGCCACCGTCCGGCCCACCGGTCTGTGCGGCGCCTCCATCCGTACGGCCCGCTACCCGGCCAGTCGGACGTGCGAGCCCTTCACCGAGATCTCCACGCCGTCCTTCGCCGCCTGGACCTTGTCGAGGTCGATGCCGCCGGGCAGGTCCTCGATGCGCTGGGCGAAGTCCGTTATCGCGCGGACCCGGGACTCGGGGAGCTCGACGCTGCCGATCTTCGGCAGGGCGTCGGCGTCCACGCGGACCGTGTCGCCCTCGACCTTGACGGAGCTGAGCACGTAGACCGGATCGGGGAGCCTGGCGCCGAACACCGTGGCCTCCACCTCGACCCTGATCTTGCCGTGGCCACCGTCGGACAGCCCCACGACCTTGGCCGTGACACCTGGCGCGACCTGCGTCGGCTCGGACTTGGCGGTCTTCATCAGCTCGTCGTAGGTGATGGTCGCCGTGCCGGTCGCGGAGGAGGCCGTCGCGGCGCTGTAGTCGCCGGAGAACTCGACGCCCTTCATGTGGGCGGTGAGATCGTCGATGCGGACCTTGTCGCCGCCACCGCCGGTGGTGGCCTCGTACGTGTCGATGCCGACCTCCACGTCGTCCAGCTCGCCGCCGGCGAGCTGGGTGAGGAACGGGAAACCGTTGATGGACACGTCCGGGGTGTCGGCGAGGTTCTCGGTGGACTTCAGCCTGTCGCCCACCTCGCCCTCGGCGAGGGTCACCGCGACCCGGTCGACGATCACGAACAGCACGCCGAGAACGACGACGACGATCAGCAGTATTCGCAGTGCGCGCATGTGGTGTCCCCCACCTAGGCCGGTCCGGCGTTCATCGACGACGGGTGGTCGTAACGGCCGGCGGCCGTCGGGCACCGAGCGTAACCCTGCCGGAGTGCGGGGCAGGGGATTTGTCGACCACCTGTGACAGGCCGCCGAGGCGGTGCCTCCCCCTGCCCCCAGCGGCCCTCTAGCTGTTCTGTCCCGGGAGGTTGTGGACGGTGACAGGGCTCACGGCTGACCGATCTTGAAATGGGTGAGGGCCTTCTGGCCTGGTGTGGATTGCGACA
>NZ_JBEXVL010000038.1:0-44567 GCF_040638805.1 Streptomyces sp. NPDC005925
CCACCACAGACACCCCGGCCAAACAAACCCTCCAGGTCGTCGACGTCGCACAACTCCTCCTCGACTCCGTCAAAACACCCCCCGACCCCACCGGCGGCGACAGCGAACCGGAACCTCAGCCCGCGCGGTAGCCACGTACGGCACGGCGACTGGAAGTGACGGAGGGGCCGCCCGATGGCGGCCCCTCCGTCACTTCCAGAGCGGCTCGCCGGCAGCCCCCGCAGCGGCGGGCACGCCGTTCCTCACGCCGCCCTGCTGCGGGCGTGCAGCGGTGGGCGTCACCGCGGTGGGCCGTGCCGGTGAACTGCTGCTCAGCGCCCGCCAGGCCGGTCCTGGCCCCTGACGCCGGGACTGGGGACCTCCGGCGCCCGGACAGCGCTCCGGCGCGCGCCAGGGCAACCCGGGCCGGCCCAGGATCCCTGGAATGCGGCGTGAGTCCCGCCGTGCACGGTGGACCGGGGGAGGGTGGACCGCGCCGGAGAGCGTCGACGGCGAGGCGTCCCGGCCTGCCGCTGTCGTCACGTGTTCTCGCTGGTCAAAGGCCACGCAAGGGGGACGGGGGCGGGCTGCGGGGACCGTTCGCGCGCGGCGGCGGCGGCAGGAACCCGGCCGGGGGCGAGCCGGCGCAGTGCCGTGGCGGAACTGTCCAGGAGTGCCACGGCGGTACCAGTCGGAGGCAAGGTCCGCTCACCATATGGAAACCGCCCACGCGGTTTGTTAATCTGAGCACGCGGTTTCCTTCCACCGTGCTCACTCCGACCCAGAAAGGGGGCTGTCATGACGATGGTGTGCAAGCCCTCCGCGCACGAAGCGGAATCGGAATCGGTCTACGCGCGATGCGTCGCGGCCGAGCCGGAGTCGGCGCTCGGTGATACGTCGGAGCCCCTCGTCGGCGGACCGCCGCGACCAAGGGCTGCCAGGCTCCGCCGGCCCGCGCGGCCGAGGAGCGCCGGGCGGATCTGATGCCCCCGCCGAGCGGCCGACCGGGGCCCGGCCGAGGTCGACGACCGCTCCCGGGGCCGCCCCGCCCTTGATGCGCCGCCACGGTGCCGCCAGCAGGAGCACCGGACCGCCGATTTCGTGAATATGGCGAATCCCCACGTCACGTGTACCTTGCAAGCGGCGCGAGATGTCGGTGTTTCTGCCGACTTTACGACGTCCCGTTGCCCAGGAGACAGCACATGGTCAAGCAGGAGCGAGCTGCCCGAACCCGGCGTTCGTTGATTCAGGCCGCGGCCGAGGTGTTCGCCGAGCAGGGCTTCGTCCCCGCGTCGCTGGGCGCCATCAGCAAACGTGCCGGTGTCAGCAACGGGGCGTTGCACTTTCACTTCGCCAACAAGAACATGCTCGCCGAGGCGGTCGAAACGGAGGCCGCCGAGGCCGTCCGCCGGCTCACCGAGGCGGCGCGGGCCCGGCAGGGCAACTCCCTGCAGTCCGTCGTGGACGCCACGCACGACCTGATGCGCAGCCTGCTCCAGGACGCCATCGTGCGCGGCGGCTTCGAGCTCGCCGGTGACATGCAGCGCCGTACGAAGTCCCCGCTGCGCTCGGAGTGGCGGCAGTGGGTGGAGGACAGCCTCCGTGCCGCGCAGCGCGCGGGCGTGCTCGCGGAGGGGGTGTCTGCGGCGGAGGCCGCCCGGGTCGTCGTCGCCGCGACCGTGGGTCTGGAAGTGCTGGGCGGTGCGGACCCCTCCTGGTTAAGCCGCCAGAACGTCACCCGCTTCTGGGAGATGCTGCTGCCGCGGATCGCGGACCGGCGGCGTCTGGGCACGCTGGTGTGCGCGGGCTCCCGGCCGCCGGCCGCCCCCTCCGAATCGGCGCCCGGGCAGTCGCAGTAGAACGGCCGGCGGTACTCGGCAGGCAAGAGCGCACAAAGACGTCCCCGAGCAGTGAGTGCTCGGGGTTTTTGTCGCCGACTGAAAAATACGAACCATGCGGTTTCATTTTGACAGACCGGTCGCGCTGTTTTTAGTGTGCTCGGCGTCGGTCTTGTGGCCGTCAAGGGTGGGACGACCGGAGTACTCGGGCACGAGATAGGGGAAACCCCGTGAACATCAAGGTACTGGGCAGTCTGGACGTCAGGGAGAACGGTGTCTCGGTGGTGCCCACCGCGCCGAAACCGCGTCAGGTGCTCGCGCTGCTCGCGCTCCACGCCGACCAGGTGGTCTCCGTCGCGGCGCTCACCGAGGAGCTGTGGGGCGCCACGCCGCCACGCAGCTTCCGTACGACGCTGCAGACCTATGTGCTGCAACTGCGCGAACTCATCGCCGCCGCGCTGGAGGCGGGCGGGCCCCAGAGGGACGGGCAGGGGCGCACCGCCAAGGACGTCCTGGTCACTCTGCCGGGCGGGTACCTCCTCGCCGGCGGTGACGGGACCAGCGACGTGCGGGAGTTCGAGCGGCTCGCGGGCGTCGGCCACCGGGCGATGGACGCCGGGGACCTGCCGGGCGCGGCGCGGCAGCTGAGCCGGGCCCTCGCGCTGTGGAGCGGGCCGCCCTTCGCCGACGTGCAGGCGGGCGAGCAGCTCCAGACGGAGGCCCAGCGCCTCGAGGAGACCCGGCTGTGCGCGCTCGACCAGCGCATAGAGGCCGACCTGAGACTCGGCCGGCACCGCGACCTGCTCGCCGAACTCACCGTGCTCGTCAACCGCTACCCCCTGCACGAGACCCTGCGTGGCCAGTACATGCTGGCCCTGCACCGTTCCGGGCGGCGCAGCGAGGCGCTCGAGGCGTACCAGCGGCTGCGTGCCGTCCTCGTACGGGAGATGGGGCTCGAGCCGTCGGCGGAGCTGCGGCGGATGCAGCGCCTGATCCTCAGAGCCGAGCCCGACGCCGTGTCGGAGCAGGTGGCGGGCGTGACGGGGCAGAGACGGAGCGGCTGACGCGCAGCGGCTGAGCGGGAGGTGTTCCGCCCGCCGCCGGGCCGAGGGCGGGGGGCCGACGGGCGGTCCGCCGGTCCGGGGCGCACGCGGTCGAGTGTGGGGCAGAAGGTTTTCAAGCGGTTCAGTGTGCTTTTTCGGTCAATTCCAGGCAGGTGAACTTTCTTCTCGCTTTTGCTTTTCTTTAATCTTGATTTACCTTGTTTGTTTGCGCTTTGAGGATTGCTCAAATATCGCTGAAGGAACCGATTCCTCCGCCGCGGGTACGGCTAGCGTGCAAGCTCGCCGACGACTTTCCGCCATCGGGAGTGCCCGACGACGAACGGAGGGAACCATGGAGATTCAGGTTTTGGGTCCGCTGTGTGCCGCCGTAAACGGGGGGTCAATCGTCCCGACCGCCGGGAAGCCCCGACAGATCCTGGCCCTGCTCGCGCTGTACCCGAGCCGCGTCATGCCGGTCTCGACGCTGATGGAAGAGATCTGGGGGACGGATCTGCCCCAGAGCGCGATGACGACGCTGCAGACGTACATCATGCAGTTGCGCCGTTGCCTCGGTACCGCGATGGGCCCCGACGCACCGGGCGCCGCGAAGAACGTGCTGGCGACCCGGCACGGCGGCTACCTGCTGCAGATACCACCGGAATCGGTGGACGTGCACAGCTACGAGCGGCTCGTCGCCGAGGGCCAGGAGGCCTTCGACGAGGGCGACGACGAGCGGGCCGCCCGCTCCTTCCGGCAGGCGCTCGCCCTGTGGCAGGGGCCCGCGCTGGTCGACGTACGACTCGGCCCGGTCCTGGAGATCGAGGTCATGCGCCTGGAGGAGTCCCGGCTGGTGACCGTCGAGCGGCGGATCGACGCCGACCTGCGGCTCGGCCGGCACGCCGAACTGATCGCCGAGCTCACCGATCTGATCGCCCGCCACCCCCAGCACGAGGGCCTGCACGCGCAGGCCATGGTGGCCCTGTACCGGTCCGGGCGGCAGGCCTCCGCCCTGGACGTCTACCGGAAACTGCGGGAGGGCTTAATAGAGGACCTCGGAGTGGAACCCTCGCCGCAGCTGCAGCGCCTGCACCAGGCGATGCTCTCGGTCGACCCGGAACTCGACGTCGTGGCCGGCCCGCGGCGCGGCTCCACCTTCGACCGGTACGCCGCGTAGGGTCCGCCGTCCGGACCGGCCCGGCCGTGAGACGCGGTGCCTCCCGGCCGGCCCGGACGGGATCCGGTGCGTGCGGCCGCAGGGCGGAGGGTGCCGACGCGAGGGGGCCCCTTCCGCGCGAGCGGCGAGCGGAGCCGATCGCGCGGGAGACTGATCGCGCGGGAGGTGGCGATCGCGCGGGAGGCGGCGAGTGACGGCCACGCCGCGATGTGCCGGCCGGACCCTCGACGCCGGAATGATCAGGACGACAGCCCGGGAAGCGCGCCGCGGCTGTGCGTCAGGTGCCCCGTACGCCTCGGTCCGGTTTCCAGCCGGACTCTAGGCGACCGGGGGATTCTCCAAGTGCGCCCGCGCGGGACCGGGGCGGTAGAGGAGGATGCCATGCCTGACGAACAGCCGGTGCGACTCCACTGTTTCGCGCACTCCGCTGAGGGTGTCTTGGCCTTCGACGACTGGGCCGCGCACGTCGGCCCCGGCGTGGAACCGGTCCCGGTCCACCTGCCGGGCTCGCAGCCGCGTCGCACCGAACCCCGGGTCACCACCCACGAGGCGCTTCTCGCCGACGTGCTGCCCCGGTTCACCGAACCACAGCCCGGCCCCTACGTCCTGTACGGGCACGGGCTCGGCGCGATGGTCGCGCTCACCGTGACGCGCGCCCTGCACGAGGCCGGCCTGCCCGGCCCGGCGCTCCTCGCCGTCGGCGCCTGCTCGCCGCCGCACGCGCCCGCCGAGCTGACGGACGCCCGCTCGGCGACGGACGCCGAACTGCTGCACCTCCTCAGCGGCAAGGGCGCGGTGCCGCCCACCAGCGACGAGGGCATCTGGCTGCGGACCATGCTGCCGGTGCTGCGCGCCGACCTGGAACTGGCCCAGGACCTCGACGAGGCGGCCCGCAAGCCCTCCCCGGCCGGCCCGCTCACCACCCCGGTGCTCGTCGTCGCCTCGCAGGACAACCCGCTGGCCCCGCCCTCCACGGCCGACGTCTGGCGCCAGTGGACCGGGGGCCCCATCTGGCAGCGCACCGTCCCCGGCCACCACTTCTTCGTACGAGGCCGGCAGCTGCCGCGGCTCCTGGGCCGCGCCTGCCGTGTCACCCGCCGACTGGTCCGAGAACCGTCGCCGGTCGGCTGACCGGAGTTCCTGGTTACCGGCCCCGGCCATTCGGGAAGCCCCGGTCGAGTCAGAAACGACAAACTGTCGCGCGCCGGTTCACGTCTGCTTGCTCAGCGCTTCATTCGACCCTCATTCCGCTCTTCCTCAAGCGGTTCTCATTCCGTCGTCTGAATTCTGTTCGCGGCCCGGCCGAGGCCATGTGAAGAGAGAGGTGTTCAGATGTTTGGTGAGCGTGTGGGCCGGGCGACCCGGAAAATACGAGTGGCCGCGCCCGCCGGTGTGGTGTACGCCCTGATAGCCGACGCGTCGAAGTGGCCGCTCTATTTCTCCCCGAATGTCCATGTAGAGCGCCTGGAATTCGACGGCGTGCGGGAACGCCTGCGCATGTGGTGCGTCATGGACGGGCAGCTGGCCTCGTGGACCACCTGGCGACGCCTGGACCCGGTCGCGCGCCGCGTCGAATTCCGCCAGGAACTGCCCGGGGCCTCCCTGCACGCCCCCGGCGGCGCCCTGACCGTCCACGAGAAGGGCCCGCACGACACCGAGCTGGAGCTCCGCTACGACTTCAGCGTCAGCGACGACCTGCCCGACGACGTGACCTGGGGGGAGCGGGGCGCCGACCGGTACAGCCGCAGTCAGCTCGTCGACCTCAAGCACTTCGCCGAGCAGTGGACGCGCCTGGACGAACTGGTGCTGTCCTTCGAGGACTCGATCCGCATCAAGGGCCCGGCCGAGCTGGCCTACGACCTGCTGTACCGGGCCGGCGACTGGCCCGAGCTGGTGCCGCACGTCACCCGCGTCGCCCTCGTCGAGGACACCCCCGGCGTGCAGCGAATGACCCTGCAGACACTGAACGAGTACGGCGCGCACAGCAGCGAATCGGTGCGCATCTGCTTCCCGCACGCCGGCCGCATCGTCTGGAAACAGACCGCGATGCCCGCGCTGCTGGCGGGGAGCACCGGCGAGTGGACCGTCGTACCGGACGAGCGGGGAGTCACCGTCACGGTGCGGCAGAGCGCCGTACTGAGCGAGGAGCACGTCACCGGGGTGCTGGGCGGCGGCGCCGGTCTCCCCCACGCCCGCCGGTACCTGCGGGAGGCGCTCGGCGATCACTGTCGCTCTCTGCTCTCGCTGGCCAAGCTGCACGCCGAGAGTGCCGTCCGCATGCTGTGACCGGCCGGACCCGGCGGACCGCTCGAGAACCGATCGAGCTCCGGCCGAGCTCCGTGCCGGTCCGTGGCGGCGCATCGTGGAGTGCGCAGTACCGTGGGCAGGCGATCCGGCCACGGCACGGCACCGCGCGGCGTCCGGGGGCACAGGCGTCCCCGAGCCGTGCCGCCCCGTGCGCGGGCTGCGCTTTTCCGGCCCCGACAGGCCGCCGGAGCCCGCGGGTGCCGACCGGAGCGTACGGGCCGGCCGGTCCGCGCCGGACGGGAGAACCGGCGCCTGCCCCGCCCCGCGCCCGACGTCTTCGCCCTCGTCCGGCCGGGCGCCGACCGCCCGCCGTTCTCGGGCACTGCTCGGGTGCCACTGCACACCCACTTGGGGAAACGGACTTCGGGCGCGTACTGCCACTAGCGTGCACAGCCCGACCGTTGTGGACACCGGCAGGTGCGGAGGCCTCATGGCAGAGCGACAGTACGGCCAGGCCCGGCCCACGGGCGGCGCGTTCCCCGTTCATGTCGCATTCGCCCCTTCCGCCCCGGCCCCGCCGCGGCCCAGCATGACTGTCCGCCCCGCCGCGCCGCCGCCCCGCCGGCCCGGCCCGGGAGGGCGCCCGTAGGCACGGCACGGCGACAGAACAACCCCGAAGCCCCGTATGCCCGTTCGCGCCCCGAGGAAGGAGAGAGGGTACCCGGCCACCCGCAGCGGACCGCACACCCGGACACCATGACTGTTCACCGCTTCCCGCACGCGCCGATCTCCGTGGTCGTCACGCCAGGCCCCCCTCCGAACGCGACACCGTGGGACCTGGAACTGCACGGCCCGCTGGACGCCGCAGCGCTGGAACACCTCCTGGGCGAGCTCACCGCCGCCGACCCGGGCCTGCCCGCCTGGCAGCACCTGCTGCTGCGGCACGGGCCCGACCACCACACCCTGCGGTTCTGCGCGCCGCAGGGCACGCCCGCCGCCTTCGTCCCGGGCCGCGTCGCCGACCGGCTCACCGAGCCGCCGCCGCCCGCCGACCGCCCGCTGACCCCCGCCCAGCGCGCCGCCCTCGCGCGCGGCGCGGGGGACCGGTACGAGGCGGTGCTGGTCGAGCCGGAGACCGTGCCGGACCCGGACACGCTGCGCGCGGCGCTGCGCACCGTCGTGGCCGCCCACCCGCAGCTGCACGCCCGCCTCGATCCCGTGGTCGGCTGGCGCACTGCGCGCGCGCGGGGCGGAGCCAGGGACGGGCGGGAGCAGGATCCGGTGGTGGAGGGGGAGTTCGCCGACGAGGACGGGTTCGCCGCGCTGCTGGAGTCGGCCGGCGGCACGCTGGACGCGCACGCCGGTGTCCAGCTGCGCGCCCTGTTCGCCAGGGACCGCCGCCCGGCCGGGCCGCGTGCCGACCGGCTCGTCGTGATCGCCCACGAACTCGCCGTCGACGCCACGTCCTGGCGCATCCTGCTGGACGACCTGACGGCCGCGCTCGGTACGGCCCGCGGCGCGGGCTCCGGTACGGCTGCCGGAGGGCGCGCTCCCGGGCGGCCCCGGCCCCGGCCCCGGCCGAGGTCCGTGCCCGACGGGCTCGCCGACTGGGTCGCCGAACTGCGGGAGCTGGCCCGCGACTACGCCGAGACCCGGCACTGGAGCCTGGTCGCGGAGCTCCGGTCCCGTGCGGCCGAGGTGGACGCGCGTAGCGTCACCGGGTGGGGGGAACGGCAGGGCGCCGCAGAGGAGGGTGAGGGCGGTGGGCGGAGGCGCACCGGGTTCGTCCTCGACGCGCAGGTGACCGAGCGGGTCATCCAGGGCCTCGCCCGGCGGCTGGCGCTGACCACCCGCCAGGTGCTGACCGGCGTGTTCGCGCTGGCCCTCGCCCGCTGGGAGGAAACCGACGAGGTCGGCTTCGACGTACGCAGCGACCCCAGGGCCGCATGCCAGAGCCTGCGCCGGCACGTCGGCCGGCTCACCGACCCCTACCCGGTCCGGCTCGCCGTGGACACCGGCCGCGACCCGCTCGGCCGGCTCACCGCGCTGGCCGGGGCGCTGGCCGCCTGCGCCGGGCGCGCCGAGGGCGGGGCGGGCTTCGGGGCCTGCCGGGAATGGAGCCCCGACCCGGCGCTGCGCCGCGCCCTGCGCGAACTGCCGCCCGCCCGCGTCTGCCTGACCCTGGACGAGACCGACGGGCCGCTGCCCGTCGGCGCGGCGGGCGGGCCCGCGTACCCGCTCGAGGTGCGGGCCCGGATCGCCGGAGGCCTGCTGCACATCGGCATCGACCGGTCGGCCGGCCACATCGGCGACGCCTCCGCGGCAGCCCTCGAGAAGGTGCTGCGCACAGTGCTGAGAGAACTGGCCGACGCGCCCGTCGCCCCCGTGCCGCTCGTCTTGCGGCCCACGCCCCAGCAGGCGGCGCTGTACCGGGGCGGCGACGCGCGGCCCGGCACCGGGCACCACGTGGAGCAGCTCGTGTGGGTCTGGCACGGCCCGCTCGACCCCCAGCGCTTCACCGCGTCCTGGCAGTCGGTCTTCGACCGCGAGACGGTCCTGCGCACCGCGTTCACCGGCGGCCCCGAGCCCCTGCTCGTGGTGCACGAGCGGGTCGCGCCCGAGATCACCCACCGTGTCGTCGGCGACGGCGACTGGTCACCCCTGATCGAACAGGACCGGCTGCGCGGCTTCGACCTGAGCCGCCCCGGAGCGCTGCGCCTGACCCTGCTGGAGACGGACCGGCCCTCCGCGGACCGGCCCTCCGCGGACCGGCCCCTCCCGGTCCGTGGCTCCGCGCGGGCCGCCGCGCCCGTCCGGATCCTCGTCACCTACCACCGGGCCCTGCTCGACCCCTGGAGCGCGCACATCCTGCTGCGCGAGTTCTACCGTGCCTACCTCGCGGGCGGCTCCCTGCCCGGTGGCGAGCGCCGCCCCGACCTGCGCGACTACACGGCCTGGGTCGCCGCCCAGGATCCCGGGCCCGCCCGCGGATTCTGGACGGCGGACGCGCCGCCCGACGGCGCCGCGTCCCGGCCGGGACGGTTCTCCAAGGTCACCGGTCTGACCGGTGTCGGCCGGGCCCAGGTGCGCCTGGACCCCGTCGACACCAGCCGCCTCGCCCACTGGGCGGCTACCTGGGGCACCACCGAGAGCAGCGTGCTGCAGGCCGTGTGGGCCATGCTGATCCACTGGTCCTCCGGCGCCACCGGACCGGCCCCCGTCTGCTTCGCGGTGACCGTGTCGGGGCGCGGCATCCCCCTCGACGGCGCGGCCCGGCTGCCCGGACCGCTGCGCAACCCCCTGCCGATGTCGGTGGAGGTGGACCCGGCGGGCACCGTGCCGCAACTGCTGCGTCGGCTGCGCGACCGCGCCCTGGACATGGCCGCCTACGAGTGGGTGCCCGCCGACTGGATCCGCGCCTGGAACCGGGGCGGCGCGGACGCCGACACCGTCATCGTCTTCGAGGACTCACCGCACCCCGTGGACGGACTGGAAGCCGAACTCGCCTCCCGCGGCCTGCACGCCGAGTTCTCCGAGACCCTGCCGGCCCGCTCCGCCCTGCCCATCGGGCTGCTCGCCCGGCACGACAGTGCGGGCGGCCTGATCCTGACCGGCGTGCACGACCGGGCCGTGCTCGACGAGGACGAGGCCGCCGAACTGCTCGCGCAGAGCGCCCTGCTGCTGCGCGCGCTGCCCCTGACGGCGGGCGAGTCCACCACCGTCGGGGAGGCACTGGAACTGCTGCGGGGCAGGGCCGTACCGCGCGCGGCCGGGCCCCTCGCGGCCGAACAGCCGGACCCCCCGCTGGTCACGCTGCGCCCGGCACGCCACGACGGGGCGGGCCGGATCTGCCTGATCCCGCCGCCGGGCGCCCCCGCGTCCTGCTACGACCTGCTGGCCCGCGGCTACCCGGGCCCGCAGGAACTGCTCATGCTGCCCGCCGGCACCGACGTCGAGGCCGCGCGCCCCGCCCTCGCGGCACTCGGCACCGGCAGCCCCGTGCTGCTCGCGGGCTTCTCCGGGGCCGGGGTGCCGGCCTGCGAGATCGCCCGGCAGATCGCGGCCGACGGCGGGCGCCCGCCGCGGGTGGTGCTCGCCGGGGCGTCCGCCGACGAGCAGGAACGCGCCCGTGACCTGGCCCGGGTGCTGCAGGACGCCATGGGGGAGTGACGGCTGCGCGGGGCCGGTTCCAGCGAGGTTCATCCCCGGTTCGAGGGTTTCTCGTGTTCCGTCCTGCACTGTGGCATGGATCACTCGCCCGGCCTTCGGCGCCGTACTCGCGGCGCGTGCCGGACCACCATCCCCATCGACACAGACGAATCAGCGGGAGGATCCAAGGTGTACGACACCACAGAGGAGGACGGCAGGCCGGCGGAGGAGCCCGCGGATACCACCCTGGTCGGTACCCCGCCGTCGCTCCGTACCACGCCGCTGCTCCGCACGCCGCCGCTGCTCCTCGCCGGCGTCGACGAGGACGGGTGGGAGCTCCACCTCGTACGCGGCATCGACTGACGCCCCGCCGCAATCGCACCCGTGCCGTCCTCGAGCGATCCGCTAGCCGGCCCTGCGAGCCTGTGCGGAACCCGGCGAGCGACGGCACGGAGGAGGCGAGCATGCGACGGTGGCCGCGGCTGCGGGGTGCCCGGCGTGCGCTGTCCGACTTCGTCGTACGACGGCTCTGGCAGTCCCTCGTGGACTTCGGCGCCGCACACGACCCCTACGCCGCCCGGTACGCCGACGACGAGCAGCCGCCGCGGCAACGCCCCGGAGGACCGCCGCCCGCCCACCCCGAGCGCCTGCGTGAGGACATCCCGCTGAGCGCCGAGGAGCTGCGCATCGCGCGTGAACTGTGGCCGGCGCACTCCGAACGGCACTCCGGCCGCCGGGCCCCGGACGCCACATGAGGCGCCGACCGCCCGGCCGGCGCCCCCCGACGGATGTCGCGGACGGATGTCGAAAAACGGAGCTCAGACGGTCGTGACGACCTCGCCGGCGTCGAGGCGCGGTGAGCGTCCGAGCCAGGCGTCAGGGCCCGGCCTGCCGATGTTGACCACCATCAACGGCGTGTGGTCCTCGTCCAGGAAATCCTTCTGCACGGCCGCGTGGTCGAAGCCGTTCATCGGCCCGGCCGCGAGCCCGGCGGCGCGCACGCCGATGATGAAGTACGCCGCCTGCATCGCGCCGTTGAGCCGCGCGGACGGCTCGCGGACCTCGCGCGAGGCGAAGAACACGTCCTTGGCCTGCGGGAAGTGCGGCAGCAGCCGGGGCAGCTCCTCGTGGAACTCGTTGTCCGCGGCGAGGATCGCCACCAGCGGGGCGGCGGCCGTCTTGGCCCGGTTGCCCTCGGCCATGTGCCCGACCAGGCGCTCACGGGCCTCGGGGGAGCGGACCAGGACGATGCGCAGCGGCGACTGGTTGAACGCGGTCGGACCGTACTTGACCAGGTCGTAGATCGCCTGGACCTGCTCGTCCGTCACCGGCTCGTCGGTGAAGGTGTTGGCCGTGCGGGCCTCACGGAACAGCAGGTCCTGGGCGGCGGGGTCGAGGGCGAGTGACATGCGGGACAACCTCTTCGGCTTCGTTCGGCTTCGGCGGACGGGGCGTTCGGCTGGGGGAGTGACGTGTCGCGGCGGCCCGGCTCACCACTGGACCAGGGCGAAGCTCACGGCCATGCCGCCGCCGAAGCCCGCCAGCAGGATCAGTTCCCCCGGACGGATCCCGCCCGCGCGGACGGCCGCGTCCAGGGTGATCGGGATGGAGGCGGCGCCCGTGTTGCCGTAGTGCTGCACCGTCTGGTGCATCGTGGCGCGCGGCAGGGCCAGGCCCGAGAACACCTCGTCGAGCATCACGCCGTTGGCCTGGTGCGGGATGAAGTGGTCGACGTCCGCGGCCTCCACGCCGGCCTCGTGCAGGAAGGCCTTGACCAGCTGCGGCAGCTGCTCCACGACGAAGCGGCGCACCTCGCGCCCCTCCATCGCGAAGTACTGCAGCCCGGCGTCCAGGGCGGCGTGGTCCAGCGGCTGACGGCTGCCGCCCCCGGGCACCTGGATCAGGCCCGACAGCTCACCGAACGTGTGCAGCGCGACATGCCGGACGTAGGGGCCCTCGGTGGTGGGGCCGAGGACCAGCGCGCCCGCGCCGTCCCCGAACAGCACGACCGTCCTGCGGTCCGCCGGATTGAGGATGCGCGAGTACACGTCGGCGCCGATGACCAGCGCGTAGCCGCCGCGCCGCAGAATCACGCTGCCGACCGCGGACAGCGCGAACACCGTGCCGGAGCACACCGCGTTGACGTCGAACGCGGCCGTGCCGGAGGCGCCGAGGTTCTGCTGGACGTAGGCGGCCGTCGGCGGCTGGGGCCGGTCCGGCGTGGACGTGGCGACCGCGATCACGGACAGTTGTTCGGCGGTGATGCCGGCCGACTTCATCGCGGCTCGCGCGGCTGCCGTGGCCAGGTCCGACGTGGCCTGTTCGGGCTCGGCCCAACGGCGCTCCCGGATCCCGGTCTTGCGGGTGATCCAGGCGTCGTCCACGGCGGCCGGCGCGCCGACCTCGTCGTTGGAGACGACCCGGTCCGGCACGCAGGCACCCGTACCGAGGATCCTGACTTCCCTGATGGGGCTGCCCGTACGATAGATCGTTCCGTCCATCGCGGCTGCCCTCCCCTCACATGGTCTTGATCAACTGTGCGACAGGGCCGGCGGGTGCGCGGCCGTGCGGGGCCCGTGCGCGGGCGGCCGGGACGGGCCGCCCGCGCACGGGCCCGGAAAAGGTGCTCGTGGCGTCGCGTGCGGAGGCGTGCGTGTCCGTGTGGACACGCACGGCGCTCAGCGCTTGGCGTAGAGGCGCTTGTGGTCGCTGATCCCGGCGAGCCGGAACGGCCCGCTGGTCTGCTCCGGGTTGGAGTGGCTGCCGCCGTCGGCCGGGAGCCGGTGTTCGTGCAGCTCGCGGTAGGCGGCGTAGTCGAGCGGCTTGCGCCGGTCGATCGCCTCGCGGTTCGCCTCGGTGCGCAGGTGCTCCTTGTACCCGGGGACGACGGTCCCCGCGAAGAACTCCGCGACCGAGCCCGAGCCGTAGCTGAGGAAGCCGATCGGGCGGTCCGTCAGGTCGTCGGCCTGGTCGAGCAGGGAGGCCAGCGCGAGGTACACCGACGCGGTGTAGCTGTTGCCGGTCACCGTGTTGTACGCGGTGGTCTGCCCGATGGCGCGCGCGATGTCGTCCTTGTCGGTGTCGTAGCCGCAGTAGTTCAGCAGGTGGCGGTGGGCCTTGTACGCCATCTTCGTGAACGGCTGGTGGTAGCAGAACGCGGCGAAGTCCTCCAGGGACCGGCCGCCCTGCTCCGTGTAGTCCTTCCAGGTGCCCTCGACGGCCTGCAGGTAGGCGCCGATCGACTCCTGCCCGTCGACCAGGGCGGCGTCGCGGTAGTTCGGCCGCCAGAAGTCCATGACGTCGGCGGTGAACAGGCCGGACGGGTCCTCGATGCGCACCAGCGCCGGGTCCGCGCTGATCAGCATGGCCACCGCCGCCGCGCCCTGCGTCGCCTCGCCGGGACTGTCCAGGTCGTACTTGGAGACGTCACTGGCGATGACGAGGACCTGCTGCGCGGGGTCGCGCCGCACCAGGCCGATGGCGAACTGCAGGGCCGCCGTCGCCCCGTAGCAGGCCTGCTTCAGTTCGACGACGCGGGTCGCCGACGACAGCCCGATCAGCGAGTGGACGTAGATGCCGGCCGCCTTGGCCTGGTCGATGGACGACTCGGTCGCGAAGACGACGGTGCGGATCCGGTCGGTGCCGTGCCGGGCGACGATCGGCGCGGCCGCCGAGGCGGCCATCGTGACGATGTCCTCGTCGGCGGCGGGCACGCTCATCGACTCCTGGCCGATGCCGACGTGGTACTTGCCGATGTCGGTGCCGTTGTACGCGGCGAGCTCGGTGTGCGGCAGGACGTACTCGGCGGTGGCGAACGACAGATCGTGGATCCCTACGGAGATGGACATGCCCTATGCACCAACCTTTGCGGTCTTGTTGTCGCGTTCCAGCTGGACGTGCGCACGCATCAGTTCGCCCGGGTTCGTCTGTGCCGCGAGCAGGGACAGCTCACCGCACAGCACGGTCGCCGCCGCGATGACGGCGAGGCGGCGCGCGTTCTCCCCGGGCTCCCTCTCGGCGCGGCAGCCCAGCCGGGTCAGGTTCGTCTCCACGAAGCCGAGGCCCTTGCCGTTGCCCACCGAGCCCACGATGAGGTTCGGCAGCGTGCAGGCGAAGTACAGGTCGCCGTCGCGGTCCTCGGCCATGACGACGCCCTGGGAGCCCTCGACGATGTTGGCGGCGTCCTGACCGGTCGCCAGGTAGAAGCCGAGCAGCATGTTCGCGAAGTGGGCGTTGGCCGAGCGGATGCCGCCGGCGAGCAGCGTGCCGAGCAGGTTCTTGCGGATGTTCAGCTCGACGATCTTCGCGGCGGTGGTGTGCAGGACGTTCTCGACGATCTCGCGCGGCACGAGCAGCTCGGTGACGACGTTCTTGCCGCGGCCGAGGATGCCGTTGATGGCGGTGGCCTTCTTGTCGGTGCAGTAGTTGCCCGAGATGGAGGCGTAGGAGATGCCGGGGATCGTCTTCAGCAGGTGACTGAGCAGCGCGTCGGAGGCGAGGGTGGCCATGTTGTGGCCGGAGGCGTCGCCGGTGGTGAACTCGAAGCGGACGAACAGCAGGTTGGCGTTGATCTCGTGCCGGATGTTGATCAGCTGCGCGAACCGGCTGCAGCCGCGCACCACCTCGCGCAGCTCGTCGATGCTCGCGTGGATGGCCTGCGCGGCGTTGTACGCGGTCTGCGCGTCGGTGGCCTCCACGAGCACCGAGCGGGTCATCCGCTCGTCCACGAGGGTGGCGACGATGCCCTTGTCGACCAGCCGGGAGATCTTCGCGCCGCGGCCCACGGACGGCCACAGCGGCGACTCGTAGGTGGCCAGCGGGACATGCGTCTCGGTCTCGGCGACGTTCCCGGATATACGAATGGGGCCCACCCACCGCATGGGGACCCCGGCAATGGCGTGCGTGTCGGTCATCGTGTGCTTCCCGTCGTCTTGTGGAGGTCCCCGGCGGAGCTGGAGCGGCGGGCGAGCGGCCCGGTCTCGATGCCCCGGTCGGCACAGAACGTCCGAAGGGAGCCGTGGATCAGCAGATCGCAGTTCTGCAGGTCGGCGGGGGTGCGGGCGCCGAGCATCGTCTGCAGCGCGGCCAGCTGGTCGAGCCAGGTGGTGAGCTGGCCGATCAGCGCCTCGACGCCGTTGTCGAGCAGCGTGCGCAGGAACCCGCCGGACGAGCCGACGCCGTGCGCGCCGAGCGCGAGGGCGCGGGCGACGTCGAGCGGGTTGCGGACCCCGCCGGAGGCCAGCAGGGGCAGGCCGGCGTCCTGCGCGTCCAGCAGGCAGGCGGCGGCGGACTGGCCCCAGCCGTGCAGGAAGGCGTACTCGCCCAGCGCCCGGCGGCCGTTCTCGATGCGGGCGAAGTCGGTGCCGCCCCGGCCGCTGACGTCGGCCACGGACACGCCGAGGTCCTTGAGCGCGAGGACGGTCTGCCGGCTCAGGCCGTTGCCGACCTCCTTGACGATGACGGGGATGTCGACGGCGGCCGCGATCTTCTCGATCTGCCCGGCCCACGCGGAGAACGACCGGTCGCCCTCCGGCATGGCCGTTTCCTGCGCGGTGTTGATGTGGATCTGCAGCGCGTCGGCCCGGATCAGCTCGACGGCCCGCCACACGTTCTCCACGGAGGCGTTCGCGTTGACGTTCGCCATGACGAACCCGTCCGGGTTCTCCTTGCGCAGCACGCTGAACGTGTCCGCGCACGAGGGGTCCTTGATGAAGGCGTTCATGGACCCGGACGCGATCGGTACGCCGGTCTCCCGGGCGGCGATGGCCAGGTCCCGGTTGATGATGCCGGTCTTGACGCTGCCGCCGGTCATGGCGTTGATGTAGATCGGCACCGGCCAGGAGATCCCGGCGAAGGTCGTGGCCAGGGACACGTCCTCGCGGTCGATGCCGGCCAGCGCGTGGTGCACGAACGACACCTCGTCGAACTGGTTGACCCCGCGGTGCGTGTCCTGCTGCTCGATGGCGAGCCGGACGTGGTCGTCCTTGCGTTGAGCGCTCATTCCTCGATCCCTTCCAGGGCGGGACGGATGGGCAGGGGCAGCACCCCGGCCTCGGCCCACCGTTGCCGTACTTGTGAGATGTCGCGTGACGCCTCGGCGTCCAGCAGGGCGATCCCGCAGTCGCCGCCCCCCGCCCCGGAGGGCTTGGCCGCGCCGCCGACCGCCTCGGCGGCGTCGCACAGCCGCGTCAGTTTGGTGGTGAAGATGCCGAGGCCGACCTCGTCATCCAGCCGGGCGAGCTCGCCGCGGGCCCGGCGGATCTGGTCCAGCAGGCCCTGGTCGTCGCCGCTCTCCATGGCGGTGATCGCGGCGTTCACACAGTCGTTGGTGGCCTCGACGAACCTGTGGTGGGAGGCGCTGCCCCGCCAGTTGCGGCGGTGCAGGTCGGACACGAGGGCCGCGGTGGAGACGGGCTCCCCGGTCCAGCCGACCTCCAGGGTCAGGCCCGCGGGCGCGGGCAGCCGGCGTACCTCGTGTCCCGGCCAGGGCGCCTTCAGGGCCCGGTCGACGCCGACGCGCCGGGCCAGGTCGAGGACGAAGGCCCGGTCGGGCGCGCGGTAGGCGATCCAGCCGCCCCAGGTGCTGGCGGCGAGGTCGCCGCCGGAGCCCTTGGGGTCGAGCCGCGCCGTGGCGAGCAGGGCCAGCCGGTACCGCTCGTCGGCCGACAGGTCGAGCCCGCCGAAGGCCGCCACGGCCGAGACGGTCGCGACGGTCACGGCGCCGCTGGAACCCAGCCCGTACTTGCGGCCGTTGTCGTGCAGCCGGCTGGTGATGGCGATGTTCAGGGCGGGCACGGGCAGGCCGCGTTCGGTCAGCAGCCGGCCCACGGTCTCGACGGCCGACGCGACGTACGCCAGTCCCTTGCCCGCCTCCTGCTCGCCGTCCGGGCCGCAGACGACGAGGCGGCCCTCGTGCCAGCGCCAGGGCACGTTCTGCGAGCCGAGGTCGGTGGAGATCACCACGGCGCTCTCGCCGGGCCCGGGGGCGTCCCCGGTGCCGGACACGGTGACGCCGATGTGCCGGTCGACGGCCGTCAGGATGGCCGGGTTGCCCGGGTCCACCACCGCGTACTCGCCCGCGACGAACAGCTTGCCCGGCGCGTGCCGGACCACGGTGCGCCGGGGGGTCATCGTGCGCTGCGGTGTCATCGTCCGCCCTCGTCCACCAGCCGGGCGCCGGGGCCGGGCCCGGCGACGAGCACGGTGCTGTCCGGTGCGGCGGCGCGTACGGCGTCGGCGACCCGCTGGGCGTCCGCGCGCGGGCACAGCACCTTGACGTTGGGCCCGGCGTCCATGGTCGCGTAGGCCGCGACGCCGTCCCGCCGGAGCTGGAGCACCTGGTCGAGGACGGTGACGGTGGCCGGCGACAGGTACCGCACGGCGGGGCGCGCGGCCAGCATGGTGGCGTGCATGCCGAGCGCGTTGCGCTCCGCGATCTCGCCGACGGCCTCCAGGTCGCCCTTCGTCAGAGCCGCCCGCATGTCCGTCAGGTCGTCCCTGCTGGAGTCGGCCCAGGGCCGGAACAGCGGCGAGGTGTCGACGGTGCGGCGCATGGCCTCACGGCTGGAGACGGGCTTGGGCCCGGCGTTGACGACGGCGATGACGAGGGCGGGGTCGAGGTCGGCGGTGGGCACCGGTTCGGCGTACGAGCCGAGGTCGGCGGCGTCCAGGTCGCCGGTGTCGGGTCCGGCGTGCCAGACGGTGAAGTCGCCGAAGATCGACCGGGAGGCCGATCCGGAGCCGCGCCGGGCGAGCCGGGACAGCGCGGTGTCGTCCAGGCCGAGTCCGTACGCCGCCGCCGCGGCCATGGCGAGCGCGGCGAACCCGCTGGCGGAGGACGCGAGCCCGGCCCCGGTGGGCACGGTGTTCTCCGTGTCCACGACGGCCCGCAGGTCACTGCCGGCCCGTTCCCGGACGAGGTCCAGGAACGCGGTGATGCGGCGGCCGGCCTCGCCCGTCGCGGGCGCGCCGTTCAGCGTCACCTCGTCCTGCCCGGCGCCCGGCGCGAGCCGGACGTGGGTGGTCGTCGGGAAGACGTCCAGCGTCATGGACAGGCTGTCGGTGACGGGCAGGATCAGGCGTTCGTCGCGCTTGCCCCAGTACTTGATGAGCGCGATGTTCGGGTGCGCGACCGCGGTGGCGGCGGCGGAGCCGTCCTGCTCCTGCGTGTCGAGCACGGCGGTCGGGTGTTCACGGCGCATGGTTGTCGAGCCCCTTCAGCGGTACGACCCAGGTCTGTACGGCCCCGGCCTCGTGCAGCCGCCGGGTGACCTCCCGGGCCTGCTCCGGCTGGGCCAGTGCGATCAGGCAGCCGCCAAGACCACCGCCGGTGATCTTGGCGCCGAGGCTCCCGGCGCTCAGCGCGGCGCCGACCAGTGCCTCGATCCGGTCGGTGCTCAGACCGGCCGCACTCAGCAGTTCGTGGTACTCGGTCAGCCGTGTGCCCAGTTCCTTGGCCCGGCCGTCGGCGAGGTCCTGCCGGGCGGCCTCGGTCAGCTCCGTCGCCGTACGGACGAAGCTCTCCTCGGTGCCGGGCCGGCTGCGGAAACCGGAGCGCAGCTGTTCGACGGCCTCCTTGGTGCTGCCCATCTCGCCGCTGTCCGCGACGATGAACAGGCCGTCGCAGCCGATCTCGAGGGCCTCGGTGCGGCCCTGCTGGAACAGCAGCGGGCGGGAGGCGCCGACGGCCGTGGCGTCGACGCCGCTGGCCTTGCCGTGCGCCATGTTCTCCGACGTCTGCACCAGGTCGAACACGGTGCTCTCGGTCAGCTTGCGGCCCACCAGATCGGCGAGGGCCAGGGCGATGGCGCGCGAACTCGCCGCGCTGGAGCCGAGGCCCCGGCCGTGCGGGATGGCGCCGTCGAGGATCACGTCCAGGTGCGGCCCGCCGGTGATGCCCACCCTCTCCTTGAACTCCGCGGTCAGCCGGCGCAGGCCGTCGGAGGCCTGCGTCACCATCGCCCGGGAGGGAGAGCCGGTCATCGTGTAGGACAGGTCGCCCTGGCTGTCGGGGGTGTGGGAGGACCACCCGGCACTTGCCGTGACCGTGAGTTGCGGAATGGGGAGAGCGAGCGCCGGAGCTCCGTAGACCACCGCGTGCTCGCCCAGCAGAATGGCCTTGGCGTGCGCGCGGCCGATACCGACCGAGCGGGCCCGGCGGCTCTCTGTTACCCCCTCCGCTGAGGTCGGTAGAGTCAACGCACTCAGCTCCCTTTGTTTTTTACTGACATGGGAAATAACGCCGCCGCAGAGCAACAGGCGCGGTGAGACGGGAAACGCGTGACGCAGCAAAAGGTGACGCGGGTGTCGCGTGAAGGTGTCGCGTGAAGGTGATGTGCGATGAGGCGACGTCAGAACGTCGCACGGCACGGAACGGAACGTCAGCCGGTGCACGCGGCAGGAAGGTTCGTCGATCGGGCATCGACGCGCCGGGCACCCGGGCGGGGGAATCGGTCCGGTGCGGTGTGAAGGGCGGTGTCGTACGCGCTGGGACGCGGTCTGTCCTCGCACGGGAAGGGCGGGTACGACACGCGATCCGCTGCCCCGCAGCAACTTTTGGGCAGGGGAGACGTGGGTGAATAGTGACACGCCCCCCACCACCACGCCAACACCGCTCGGAAGTGACGTAGGTCACTTCCGGGCGGTGTCGGCGTGGTGCCTGACAGTGCCTCAAAAGGCACAGAACACGACAGCGCCGCGGCTGCCAGGGGCAGCCGCGGCGGGCGGGTCGGGTACGCCGGGTACGGGGAACGGCATCCGGGTCAGGGCCGGCGCTGGAGGGCTATCTCCGTCAGCTCCTCGATGTCGAACTCCGACCGGCGGTACGGGGCGCCGTAGCGCGTGATCTTCCCGCGGCTCACCCACTTGCGGATCGTCGCCTCGGACACCCCCACGGCGAGTGCGGCCACTTTGGTGGGAACGAGCCGGTGGCTCGGTGGCTTGATCATGCGTCGACGCCCTTTCGCTGCCGCTCCATCAGTTTCCTGAGACCGAGCCACTCGCACATTTCCCATGAATGTCCCGAGGAGCAGGTGATTCTGCTGTTTCCGGCGCGCCCCATATGCGCGGGGGCGCTGATCGTGCCGGGGCAGTTGTCCACGACGCACTGTCTGATCAGCGTGTGCAGGGCCGTGGGCTCGGGATCGATGGTCCGGCGCAATTCCTCGACCAGTCCCTCGATCTCGTCCGCCAGGTCGACCGCCGGAGGCTGACCGGCGAGCCAGTCCAGATGCAGCGTCAGGAATCGCGCCAGGGCCGGGACCGTGCGCTGCGGGGCAGGCGTACGGAGCTTTTCCACGACCATCGACGACCACGATTCGAGAATGGCCAGGATGTTGTGCCGGGCGTCGAGGACGGAGATGTCCAGGTAGTCCCTCCTGCGGCTGCCCGATACCTTCGTCGGATTGGTGCGCCGGCCCGTCGGCGACACCTGGTGCAGGCATTCCTGATGCAATGCGGGAAGTGCCCGGAGACTGCGTTGCACCCCCTTGACGCAGGGAGCGCAGAGTACGGATCCGACGGCGGCGAGTCTTTCCTGAGTGTGCTTTCTCGGGCATGGATGGGACTTCATCGAAGCTCCTTCACGAGGCGTCTCGCCCCCACGACCGCTGTACATCACATGCAAATCCCGTGCCGATTGCGGCGATTGGTTCTGTGCTCAGGCCCGGTGGGGCTGCTGCGACGGCCCCGGGCGAGCAGTCCTATTACCCGACCGTCGACTCGAGTCCCGATACAGCCTCGTTCGGGACGGCCTTCCCGACCCGCTCCACCGGCGTTCTCCAGTCGGCTTCCACCCAGAACCGAGCCTCGATTGAGCGCCGGGCCCCACGGTTGCGGTGAAAGGAGGAACTGTGGACCTAATGCACCGAGTCGAGGGCGCGCGGAGCGCCGGACTCGCCACGGAGCCGGTCAGAACGACGGCAACTCAGGTTCTCTCAGGTGGGGGCTTTTCCGAGCACCCGGCGATCAAGGTGTCGGCTGCTCCGCCAACCCGGAAGGGCATGGCGGCGCACCTGGAGATATGCGTGGTAGGTGCTGGTCCGCGAGGCTTCTCCGTGCTGGAACGGCTCTGTGCGCAGGAACGGAAGTCACCCCGCTGGGACACCGTCACCGTGCATGTCGTCGACCCCGATCCGCCGGGTGCGGGGCGGGTGTGGCGCCCCTCGCAGTCGCGGCATCTGCTGATGAACACCGTCGCCTCCCAGGTGACGGTGTACACCGACGCCAGCGTCCGTATCGAGGGGCCGCTGAAGGAGGGGCCGAGTCTGTTCCAGTGGGCCAAGGCCGTGGAGTCGGGTGCCCTCGACGAGGGCCCGGACGGTGAGTGGTCCGAGGAGGTCGTCGCCGAGGCGCGCGCCCTCAGCCCCGACTCGTACCCCACGCGTGCCCTGTACGGCTGCTACCTGACGTGGGCCTTCTGGCGGATGGTGGCGAACGCCGCCGCCCACGTCACCATACGCACCCACGCGGTGCGGGCCGTCGCCCTGGAGGACGGCGGGGCGGGGCACGCGGGACCGCAGACGGTGGTCCTGGCCGACGGGACCCGGCTCACCGGGCTGTCCGCGGTCGTGCTCGCCCAGGGGCACGTTCCGGTCCGGCCCACCGGTACCGAACGTGAGCTGGCAGGATTCGCCTTCCGGCACGGCCTGACGTATCTGCCGCCCGCCAACCCGGCCGACGTCGACCTGTCGGGCATCCAGCCGGGCGAGACCGTGCTGCTGCGCGGGCTCGGGCTCAACTTCTTCGACTACATGGCTCTCTTCACGCGCGGCCGGGGCGGCGTCTTCACCCGCGAGGACGGCCGGCTGGTCTACCGGCCGTCGGGCCGTGAGCCCCGCCTGTACGCGGGGTCCCGGCGCGGCGTGCCCTACCAGGCGCGCGGCGAGAACGAGAAGGGCGCCCACGGCCGCCACCACCCCCGGCTGCTGACCACCGCGTACATCGCGAAGCTGCGGGCCCGTGAACGGCGCGGCGGGGGCATCGACTTCGCCGCCGAGCTGTGGCCGTTCGTCTCCAAGGAAGTGTGCTCCGTCTACTACGCGGCGCTGCTGACGGCACGCGGGGAGCCCGAGGCGGACACCGAGGGCTTCGTGGAACGGTTTCTGCACGCCGAGCCCGGCGAGGCCGAGGACAGTGTCCTCGACGAGGCGGGCATCGACGCGGCCGAACGCTGGGACTGGGACCTCGTCGCCCGTCCTTACGGCCACCGCGCCTTCCCCGATCTGGCCACGTTCCGCACCTGGCTGCGCGGCCATCTCGACGAGGACGTCCGGCTGGCCCGGCAGGGCAACGTCAGCGGGCCGGTCAAGGCCGCCCTCGACGTCCTGCGGGATCTGCGCAACGAGCTGCGGCTCGCCGTCGACCACGCCGGACTGACCGCCGACTCCCACCGTGACGACCTGGACCGCTGGTACACGCCGCTCAACGCCTACCTGTCCATCGGACCGCCCGCTTCCCGCATCGAGGAAATGGCGGCTCTGATGGACGCGGGGATCCTGGACGTCATGGGTCCGGGGCTGCGGGTCGCCGCGGACGGGCGCGACCCGGGGGGCCCGTGCTTCACGGGCACGTCGAACCAGATACCGGGCGTGCGGGTACGGGCCACGGTCCTCGTCGAGGCCCGGCTGCCCGACATCGACGTACGGCGCACCGCGGACCCGCTGATGAGGCGGCTGCTGCGGACGGGGCAGTGCCGCCCGTACCGCATCCCCGGCGCGCCGGCACCCGACGGCGGCATGCGTCCGGGCGCGGACTACGAGACCGGTGGGCTCGCCGTGACCGGGCGCCCGTACCACCTCCTCGACGCACGGGGTGAACCGCATCCCCGGCGCTTCGCCTACGGGGTGCCCACGGAGTCCGTGCACTGGGTGACCGCGGCGGGTGTCCGGCCGGGTGTCGGCTCGGTGACCCTCGAGGACTCGGACGCCATCGCGGCGGCCGTCCTCGCCGTGGCACCGGCGCAGGCGGTGCCGGCCCCCCTGCTCGCCCCGGGTGTGGAGGCCGCGGCGTGACGTTCGCCCGCGAACCGGGGCCGCCCGGACCGGTGGTGCCGTCCCACGCCGACGTGGGACTGCTGTCACCGGTCCGGGCGGGCACCCCCGTGGAAGCGGCCGTGGGCGACACCGCCTGGCTCCAGGCGATGCTCGACGCGGAGGCGGCCCTGGCTCGCGCCCAGGCCCGCTGCGGCACGGTTCCCCCACGCGCGGCGGCGGTCATCTCGGCCGCCGCCCGCGCGGAACTGCTGGACGTACGCGCACTCGCCCTGGCCGCACGGGAGACCGCCAACCCGGTCGTCGCGCTGGTCAAGGCGCTGACCGCGGTCGTCGCCGAACGCTCACCGGAAGCCGCGGAGTACGTGCACCGCGGCTCCACCAGCCAGGACGTGTTCGACACCGGCGCCATGCTGGTGGCCCAGCGGGCGCTGCGGATCACGGTCGCCGACCTCAGGTCGGTGGCCGCGGCCCTGGCCGACCTCGCCGCCGCGCACCGCGACACCGTGATGGCGGGCCGCACCCTCGCCCTGCACGCCGTACCCACGACGTTCGGGCTCAAGGCGGCCGGCTGGCGGCAACTGGTGCTGGAGGCGGCCGAGCGCCTCGAGCGGGTCGCCCGGGACGGCCTGCCGGTTGCGCTCGGCGGCGCCGCCGGAACCCTCGCCGGCTACCTCCAGTACGCCGGTGAGGACACCGTCCCCGCGGTCGTCCTCGACGAACTCGGGGCCGCGTTCGCCGCCGAGACGGGACTGGCCGTGCCCGCCCTGCCCTGGCACGCCCTGCGCACCCCGGTCGCCGACCTGGGCGCGGCCCTCGCCCACACGGCGGGGGCACTGGGCAAGATCGCCGTCGACGTCCTGGTCCTCACCCGGACCGAGGCCGGTGAGGTGGCCGAGCCCGCGGTCGAGGGACGGGGCGCGTCCTCCGCGATGCCGCACAAACGCAACCCGGTGCTCGCCACCATGATCCGCTCGGCGTCCGTGCAGGTGCCCGCCCTGGCCTCGGTCCTGGCGCAGTGCCTGGTCACGGAGGACGAGCGCTCGGCCGGGATGTGGCACGCCGAGTGGCAGCCGCTGCGTGAGGCCCTGCGGCTCACGGGCGGGGCCGCGCACACGGCCGTGGAACTCGTGCGAGGGCTCGTCGTCCGCCCCGAGCGGATGCGCGCCAACCTCGGGGCGACCGGCGGGCAACTCGTCTCGGAGCGGGTATCGGCCGTTCTCGCGCCGCGCATCGGCAAGAGCGCGGCGAAGGAACTGCTCACCCGGGCCTCGCTGCTCGCCGCCGCCACCGGCCGCCCGCTGGCCGACGTCCTGGCCGAACTGCCGGAGCTCGCCGGCGTGCTCAGCCGGGGCCAGGCCGCCGCCCTGCTCGACCCGGACGGCTACACCGGCGCCGCAGGCGCCCTGGTGGACCGCGCGCTGACCGCGCCGGGAAGGAGGCCCGCCCCCACACCGTGACCGTCCGCCCGCCGCGTCCCGCACGCGGCGGGCGGCCCCGGCGCCGCGGGGGAGCGGTCGTACCCGCTCGGGTACCGTGCTGCTCCCCGCGGCCCGCGCCCGCTGCTCGAATGTCCCTCGCGGACGCCTCGACACATCCTCGAACTCTTCCACCGGACCGGCCGAACAACGCCCGTACACATGTCCGCTCCCCGCATGATGCAAGGACAACGCACAAGGAGGGCGGGCGAGTTGGGCGAGATGACGCTGGATGCGGCGGTTTCCGACACGGCTGCCGACGGCCACGCCGTGGTCGTGGGCGCGAGTCTCGCCGGGCTCACCGCGGCGCGGGCCCTGGCCAACTGCATGGACCGGGTCACCGTGGTCGAACGCGACTGGGTGCCCCGCGGACCCGGACGACGCCCCGGCGTGCCCCAGGCGCGGCACACCCACGGCCTGACCACCGCCGCCCAGCGTGGCCTCGAGATGCTGTTCCCCGGCATCGTGAAGGAACTGACCGGCGCCGGCGCCGTCCTCGTCCGCACGCCCGAGGACATGCTGCTGCTCGGCCCGGCCGGCTGGCTGCCCCGTGCCGGCGGCGACCTGTCCGTGCTCAGCGCGAGCCGCGACCTCATGGACGCGCTGATACGCGACCGGCTGCGCGCCGACCCCAAAGTGACCTTCCTGCAGAAACACGAGGCCGTCTCGCTGGAACCCGGCCCGCAGGACACCGTCACCGGCGTGTGGGTGCGCGGCCGGGACCGTGCGGCGCCCGACGGCTGGGGCGAGCGGCGCCTGCTCGCCGCCGACTTCGTCGTGGACGCCACCGGCCGCGGCTCCCGCGCCCCCCAGTGGCTCGCCGACCTCGGCTACACCCCGCCCCGCGACACGACGATCGCCTCCCGCACCGCCTTCGCCACCGCCGTGTTCGCGCCGCCCGTCGGCCACGTCGCCGACTGGAAGAGCCTGCTGCTGATGCCCGCCCCCGGCCACCCGGCCCAGGGCATGCTCAGCCCCCTCGAGGGCGGCCGCTGGTCGGTGTCCGTCTGCACCGACGACGGCGCCCGCCCGCCCGCCGACCACGCCGAACTGCTGCGTGCCGCGGGCGCCCTGCGCGACCCGCTGCTGCGCGACGTCCTGGAGGCCGCCACCCCGCTCGGCCCCGTCTACAGCTGCGGCCCCGGCGACAACCGCTGGCGCCACTACGAGAAACTGCGCCGCTGGCCCGACCAGTTCCTCGTCGTCGGTGACGCCGCCTGCGCCCTCGACCCCGCCCACGGCCAGGGCATGACCGTCGCCGTGCAGTGCGCCCTCGTCCTCGACCAGCTACTGTCCGCGCACGGCACCCCCGCCGGCCTCGGCTACCGGTTACGCCGGGCCGTCGCCCACCGGCTCGCCCCCGCCTGGCGGGCGAGCACCCGCGCCCAGCGCGCCGCTCACGCCGGCCAGGACCCGCGGCCCGGATGGCGCAGCCGCCTCACCGGCCGGTACGCGGCCCGGATCGCGTCCGCCGCGACCACCGACCCGTCCGCCGCGGCCCTGCTGCTCCAGCAGTTGCAGGCCGCCGCCCCGCCCCGCGCGGCCCTGCGGCCCGCCGTGGTGCGGGCCGCGCTGCGCGGCCCGCGGGGCCCCGTCCCGGCCGGCCCGCCCAGCACCACCCACGGCCCGACCGCACGCCGGCGCCGCGCGGTCGCACCGGACAAGCCCGCCATAGGGGTGTCCACCGGCTCCGCGCGCTGGCGGTCCGCCACCGGTTCCTCGGCCCAGTGGCCGCCCGCCGCACCCGCCTGTGACCGGCACCGACCGTGACCGCGACCGCCCGGCGGCCCGGCAGGCCGCACCCGCCCGCAGGCCGCGAAAGGCGCGGTCCTACGCTTCCCCCATGAAGAAAGCAAATCAACTGGCGTTCGCAGTGGCGGACTTGAGTGCCGTGCGGCCGCACGGCACTCGAAACGGGCCCGCAGCCTGCGTCCAGTTGAGCAAGAAGAGGGGCGACATGCACTCCGGCGACTCGCAACTCACTCGAGGACGACTCGAGTTGAGGCCAGGCTTAAGCTCGAGGGCGGTTGTCCGGCCACGTCGCGCGTCGATAGCGTTTCAGCTGCTCCAAGGCACGGGCCCGCTTGCGCCGCGGCAGGCCACCCCGCCCACCGGCCGTGTTCCGGCCGGACCGGGTGTGCCGGTGACGATCGAGCGGCGAGGGAAGGGTGCGCGGGTATGAGTACGACCGAAACAGCGCCGGCCGGTGCGCGCACCGAGCCGCCGTCGGCGGGTGTCCGGGTCGCCGACTGGGCGGACGGGCGACTCGGGATCTACAACTTCCGGTTCCTGGTCCGCAAGGTCTTCCCCGACCACTGGACCTTCATGTTCGGTGAGATCGCGCTTTACAGCTTCATCATGCTGTTGCTCACCGGGTTCTGGCTGACCATGTTCTTCGACCCGAGCATGACGGAGGTCGTGTACGACGGGACGTACGGCCCGCTGCACGGCATCCCCATGTCCCGGGCCTACGAATCCACGATCGAGATCACCTTCGACGTGCGCGGTGGCCTGCTGATCAGGCAGCTGCACCACTGGTCGGCCCTGGTCATGATCGGCGCGCTGTGCATTCACACGCTCCGGCACTTCCTGACCGGCTCGTTCCGCAAGCCGCGCGAGGTCAACTGGCTGATCGGCTTCACGCTGCTGGTCCTGGTCACCCTGGAGGGCTTCCTCGGGTACTCGCTGCCCGACGACCTGCTCTCCGGCACCGGCCTGCGCATTGCCGAGGGTGTCACCCTCGCGATCCCGCTGGTCGGCACGTATCTGACGATGTTCCTGTTCGGCGGCGAGTACCCGGGCCAGGACGTGATCGGCCGGTTCTACAGCTTCCACATCCTGCTGGTGCCGGGCATCGTCCTCGCCCTGGTCACCGTCCACCTGATCCTGGTCTTCTACCACAAGCACACCCAGTTCAGGGGCCCGGCCCGCACCGAGCAGAACGTGGTCGGCCAGCCCCTGATGCCGCACTACACGGCCAAGGCCGGCGGCTTCTTCTTCCTGGTCACCGGCCTGCTGGCGCTGCTCGCCGGTCTCGCCCAGATCAACCCGGTGTGGAGGTTCGGTCCCTACCGGGCCGACCAGATCTCCCAGGGGTCCCAGCCCGACTGGTACATGGGCTTCCTGGAGGGCGCCCTGCGTGCCATGCCGGCCTGGGAGTTCGTCCTGCCCGGCGGCTACACCATCAACATGGGTGTGCTGCTCCCGGCGGTCGTGCTGCCCACCGTGATGATGCTCGTCATCGCGCTGTGGCCGTTCCTGGAGGCCTGGGTCACCGGGGACAAGCGGGAGCACCACCTGCTCGACCGGCCCCGCGACCACCCCACGCGGACCGCGTTCGGCATCGCGTTCGTCTCGCTGTACCTGGTGCTGTTCTTCGGCGGCGCCAACGACGTCCTGGCCGAGCGGTTCCACCTCTCGCTGAACAGCATCACCTACGGGGTGCGGGTCGGCGTCTTCGCCGTCCCGGCGCTGACGTACATCATCACCAAGCGGATCTGTCTCGGCCTGCAGCGCCGGGAGCGCGACAAGCTCCTGCACGGCCGTGAGTCGGGTCGCATCCGCAGGCTGCCGCACGGCGAGTTCGTCGAGGTGCACGAGCCGCTCGACCGCTGGCACGAGTACACCCTGCTGGCCAGGGAGGACTACAAGCCGCTGCCGAAGCCCCAGGCGGAGCACGACGGGGTGCGCAACCCGAAGTACCGCAAGCAGATGCTGCGCTACAAGCTCAGCCGCTGGCTGTACGGCGGACAGATCGCCAAGCCGACGGCGGAGGAGCTGGAGCACGCGGCCCTGGAGCACGGTCACGGCGACCACGCACCGCACGGTCTCGGCTCGTCGGACGGCCACGCGGCGATCGGCGCACAGCGCTCCGCCGACGGCCGTGAGTCGGACCAGGCACTGAACTGACCCGGCAGAGCAGAGGGCCGGGACAGTAACGGCGGCGCGGGTGATCAGGGGACGGTCACCCGCGCCGCTGTCATGTCCACCGTCCCGCCGGCCCGGGCGGGTCCCGTTTCCTTTCCGGTTGTCCGGCGTGCGCGCCGGCGTGTGCACGGAGGCCCGATGAGCAGATTCCCCTGGCAGCGGGACACGTCCCGGCCCGAGTCCATCACCCGGGCGCGCACCGGCCTGACGCGCGACCTGCACGGCCGTCAGCGCCGCTATCTCACGGCGATGCTGGTGCGCACCGCGTGCGTGGTCGTGATGGCCGTGACCTGGAGCCGCTGGCCTGCCGTCGCGGTCTGCGCCCTGGTCGGCGCGGTCGTCATCCCGTACGCCGCCGTGGTCCTCGCCCAGGCCCACTGGCGTCAGCAGCGGGGCACCCGGTACGCGGTGACGCCGATGCCCGCGGTCCGCGAGGAGCCCGCCGCCCGCGTCGTTCTGGAACCGACCCTGATCCTGCCGCCGGAGCGGAACAGGGCCGCCTGAACCACGTCGTACGACGGCTCCCGCGCATCGCTGGGCGATACGCGGGAGCCGTCGTACGGAGGGCGAGGGCGGCTCAGTGTTCGGCCCGCTCCACAGAAACGTTTCTCCAGGGGCGGCAGAGGACGAGCAGCGTGACGATGCCGGCCAGCGCGCTGCCCAGTTGCACCGCGGCCAGCGGCTCGGCCGACTCCTTCCCGGCCATGCCGACGAGGACCGTGCCGAGCGCCCCCATGGAGTAGGTGGCGGTCCCGAGCAGTGCCGAGGCGGAGCCCGCCGCGTGCGGGGTGCGCATCATGGCGAGCGCGTTGGTGTTGGGCAGCACCAGGCCGAGTGCCGAGGTCACCACGAACAGGCAGCACGCCACCGGGACCGTGCCCGTGCCGCCGAACACGCCGCTCGTCACCAGCAGCATCGCCGCACCGGCGGCGGCGATCAGGGACAGCCCGAGCGCGAGGACCTTCTCCAGCCGGACCCGGCCGACCAGCAGCCTGCCGTTGATCCGGCCGACGACCATCATGCCGAGCGAGTTCAGGCCGTAGATCAGTGAGAAGCCCTGAGGGGACGCCCCGTACAGCTCCTGGATCACGAACGGGGAGGCCGCGATGTACGAGAAGAGCACGCCGAAGGCGAAGCCGTGCACGATCACGTACCCGCCGAAGACCCGGTCGGCGGCCAGCCCGCGCATCGTGAACAGCGCCCCCAGCACCCCGCCGCCCCGGCGCCGCGCCGGCGGCAGCGTCTCGGGCAGCCGCCGCCAGACCAGCGCGGTGAGCGCGGCGCCGACCGCGGCGAGGACGAGGAAGACGCCCCGCCAGGCGGTGAACCGCAGCGCCTGCCCGCCCAGCAGAGGAGCGACGACCGGCGCGAGGCTGGACACCAGCAGCAGCATGGAGAAGAACCGGGCCATCTCCAGGCCGTCGCACAGGTCGCGGACGACGGCGCGGGCGATGACGACACCGGCCGCCCCCGCCATGCCCTGGAGCAGCCGGAACCCTATGAGCACCTCGACGGAGGGCGCGGCGGCGCAGCTCACGGAGGCGACGACGTAGACGAGCAGACCGGTGAGCAGTGGCGGACGGCGCCCCCACCGGTCGCTCATCGGGCCGACCACGATCTGTCCGAGCGCCATGCCCGCCAGACACGCCGTCAGGGTCATCTGGCCGGTGGACGCGGACGCGCCGTAGGTGTGCGAGACGTCCGGCAGGGCCGGGAGGTACATGTCCATCGACAGCGGCGGCACCGCGGACAGGGCGCCGAGCATGAAGGTGAGCAGGAATCCGGTGCGGCGCAGCCTGCCGGGCCCGTTGCCGGGGTCGCCGGGCTTGCCCCGTGCCCGTGGCGAGGGGAACCGCTCGGTTTGGACGGTGGCTTCCTCGGCGCGAGTCATTCGCCCTCCGTGTCCGGTGTGGTGGGATACCGGGGCGATGGTGGCAGCTGCCCGCTACAGAGCGGGTCGGGTGCCACTGGCGGGCGGCGCTGCGGGCCCGTTCTGTCTGTCGTCCGCTCCATGAACTCTGCCGAGCACGAGCGCGGTTGGCGTGATCCACGTCACTTCGAGCCGCTCTTGGCGCGCAGTTGGCAGCCGTGTCACTATTTCCGCACACCTCCCCTGCCCAAAAACGTGTTCGAGGCAGTGGGATTGAGCGCCGTGTTTCCCGTTTGTCCCGGTTCTGCCGAGCTCTGAACGCTCGCAGCCGCCCGCACGGCGCGGTTTTCCTCCCCTGAGTGCTCGCCGGACGACGGCCGTCGCCGTGACCGCGCGCTGCGGGCCTGGCCCTCCCTTTTCACGCCCTGCTGTCAGGCGCGCCTGTCTCACCGGACCGACAGGCCGAGCGGGTTTCGCCGCCGGCTCGTCCCGCCGTCCGGCGGCCCTCGAGCGTTCCGCGGCACCGGCCACATGATCGCCGTCAGGAGCCCTTCATGGAGCACCTAGTGCAGCATGCCGTCACCACGATCCGCGAACGCTTCTGGGAACCGCTGACCCTCGACGACCTGGCCCGGACCGCCATGGTCAGCAAGTACTACTTCCTGCGCGTGTTCACCCGGGTCACCGGCGTCACTCCGGGACGGTTCCTGTGCGCGGTGCGCATCCAGGAGGCCAAACGCCTGCTCATGACCACCGAGCTCACCGTCGCCGACATCGCCGTACGCGTCGGATACAGCAGCACCGGCAGCTTCACCCGGCGCTTCACCGAGCTCGTGGGGGCCTCCCCCACGCACTACCGCAGACTCTCGCTCCCGGGCGAGAAGCGGGAGCCGGGGCTGCCCGAGGCGGCGTCGGCCGCCTCGGCACCGCAGCCGGAGCCCGCGTGCTCCGGCACGGTCACCGGGGTGCTGCACACCGCCGGCACCGTGCTCTCACCGGTCTACGTCGGCGCCTTCGACAGCGCCATGCTCCAGGGCACTCCCGCCTCGTGGAGCACCGTGGCCACACCGGGCCGCTTCACCCTCGCCCGTGTTCCCGCGGGCACCTGGTACATCCACGCGGTCGCCCAGGCCCTCCCCGCCGGCAGCGCCGCCGACGCGGAACCCACCCCGCTGACCGCGACCGCCGGACCCGTGCGGGTCAAAGGCGACACCGCACGGCGCATCGACATCACCCTGTCCCCGCCGGACTGGACCCGGCCCCCGATCCTCTCCGCCCTGATGGACCTCGACCCACAGCCGATGGCGGCCTGACCCCGGCCGGACGCTGTGCGAACAGCACGTATCCCCAGGCAGACTCAACAGAAAGCGGATCCGATATGCCCAGGCTATGCAAGCCCGCGGTGCAGGCGCCGGAATACGTCATCACGATGGAAGAGACCCTGGACTTCGCCCAGAAGGTCCACGCAGGCAAGCCCCAACTGCCGCTGGCGCTGCGCCTGATACGCAACACCGGCGTGCAGAAGCGTCACATCGTCCAGCCCATCGAGAAGACCCTCCACCACCCGGGGCTGACGGAGCGCAACCGCATCTACGAGGCCGAGTCGAAGAAGCGCACCCCCGAGGTCGTCGAAGAGGCGCTGAAGAACGCCGACGTCGCGGCCCGTGACATCGACGCCATCATCTACGTGTCCTGCACCGGCTTCCTCATGCCGTCGCTGACCGCGTGGCTCATCAACACCATGGGTCTGCGTCCCGACACCCGGCAGATCCCCATCGCCCAGCTGGGCTGCGCCGCCGGCGGTGCCGCGATCAACCGCGCCCACGACTTCTGCGTGGCCCACCCCGGCAGCAACGTCCTCATCGTCGCCGCCGAGTTCTGCTCGCTGTGCTACCAGCCCGACATGGACGACATCGGCTCGCTGCTGTCCGACGGCCTGTTCGGTGACGCGGTCGCCGCGGCCGTGGTGCGCGGCAACGGCGGCGTCGGCATCGAGCTGGAGCGCAACGCCTCCTACCTCATCCCGAACACCGAGGACTGGATCTCCTACGCCGTCCGCGACACCGGCTTCCACTTCCAGCTGGACCGCCGCGTGCCCGGCACGATGGAGCCGCTCGCCCCCGTCCTGCGCGAGTTCGCCAAGGACCACAGCTGGGACGCCGGAAAGCTCGACTTCTACATCGTGCACGCCGGCGGGCCGCGCATCCTGGACGACCTCGCCAAGTTCCTCGAGGTCGACCGCAACGTGTTCCGGCACAGCTGGTCCACCCTCAGCGAGTACGGGAACATCGCCAGCGCCGTCGTCCTCGAAGCCGCCCGCCGGCTCATGGAGGAGGACACCCCGGCGCCCGGCGCGACCGGTCTCATCGCGGGCTTCGGGCCCGGCATCACCGCCGAGATGGCGCTCGGCACCTGGGCCGACCAGGCACCCCAGACCATCGACTGAATCCGCGTGCCGACAAGGAAGCGACGAGCATGACTGACCTCATCCTCCCGGCGGGCGCGGGCCGGAAACTGATCACCCCGGCACAGGAGGTGACCTTCAAGGCCACGGCCGAGATGGGCTCCTCCGTGTCGATCTTCGAGGTGGTCGTTCCGCCCGGCTTCGACGTCGGGGCGCATGTGCACGACGACGCACAGGAGTTCTTCTACGTCCTGGACGGCGAGCTCGACCTGCTGTGCTTCGAGCCGGTCGAACGCACCACGGACACCTGGCACAGCTGGGAATCCCCCAAGGGCGACCGCGTCGTCCGGGCGGGTGAGGGCAGCTGCATGTTCGTGCCCACCGGCACCCCGCACGCGTTCCGCAACGCCACCGACAAGCCCGCGAAGATGCTCTTCCAGTGCCTTCCCTCGCCCGTTCACGAGGAGTACTTCGAGGAGATCGCCGAGATCTGGTCGCGCGGCACCACGGTCGATCCCACGGCCGTGGAGGAGATGCGCAAGCGCTACGACGTCCAGCAGCTCACGCCGCTGCGCTTCGAACCTCCCACCCCTGCCCCCGCCCGGCCGGCGACCGAGCGCGAGATCTGACGGAGATGACCACGATGGATTCGATACCCCTGGTTCACGCGAGCCTGGGTGAGCGGGAGCTGGCGGCCGTCGCCGAGGTGTTCGCCTCGGGCTGGCCGGCCGGCCAGGGGCCCAAGGGCAAGGCGCTGGAGGCCCGGCTCGCCGAGAAGTACGGCGTGGGCGACGCGGTCGCGGTCAGCAACTGCGGCGCCGCGCTGCACCTGGCCATGCTCGCGTTCGGCGTCAAGCCCGGCGACGAGGTCATCGTCGCCGACTACGGCTTCCCCGCGCCCGCCCAGGCCGCGCTCTACGTCGGCGCCACCCCCGTCTTCGCCGACGTACGGCCCGACACCTACACCGTCGACCCGCAGGCCGTGGCCGACCTGGTCACGCCGCGCACCGTCGGCATCGTCGCCGTGGACACCGTCGGCATGCCCGCCGACTACACCGAACTCCAGGCGATCGCCGACCGCCACAACCTGTTCCTGATCGAGGACGCCGCCTGCGCGGTCGGCGCCACCTACCAGGGGCGGGAGGCCGGCGCGCTCGCCGAAGTGGGCTGCCTGTCCTTCCACGGGCGCAAGGGCGCCTCCAGCGGCGAGGGCGGCGCCCTGCTCGCCCGCGACCCGGCGATCGGCAAGGACGCGCGGCTGCGCTCCTCGTTCGGCATCGGCAGCATCTTCGACATGGGGAACGTCGTCGGCCTGCCCATCCCGACGTTCACCGAGGTCGGCTACAACTTCAAGCTGTCCGACATCGCCGCGGCCATCCTCCAGGTGCAGCTCGGCCGCATCGACGAGTTGCTCAAGCGCCGCAGCGCGGTCGCCGACCAGTACGCCGAACTGCTCGGCGGCGACGAGCTGCTGGGACTGCCGTACGTGCCCGAGGACCGTACGCACGCCTGGCAGACGTACATGGTGACGCTGGACGCGTCCGTCGACCGCGCGGCCGTCGCCACCGAGCTGCGCGGCAAGGGCATCGGCTGCGGACACGGCACGTTCTCGGCCCACATCCAGCCCGTGTTCGACGCGCAGCAGAAGTGCCCGGTCTCACTCGACCTCGCCCGGCGTCAGCTCGCCATCCCCATGCACGCCGAGCTGAGCCAGGACCAGGTCACCCAGGTCGCGCAGGCCCTGCGCAGCGCCGTGCGCACCCACGCCACCGGCCGGCCCGCCGCGTAACGCACGACGGCACCCCGCACGGCGCGTCGTAGATCTCGCAGCGTGCACTGAAGGAGACAAACCCCATGAAGGGCTCCACAGCCTACAAATCGATACAGAAGCGCGGTCTGCACATCGGCCTCCTGCCGGAGATGGCCGCTGCCGTGAACCCGTCGACGCCGATCAGTCTCGACCACGACCTCGACGTCTTCCCGGAGGTGGGGCGGCGGCTGACAGTGGCCCAGTACGCCGACCACGTCGACGACCTCGCCGCCCGGCTGTGGGCGGCCGGGGTCCGGCCCGACGAACACGTCGTCATCTACAAGACGGCCAACGCCGACCACTGGATGCTCGCCGCGGCCGTCTCCCGCATCGGCGGCGTCGTCGTGAACCTGTCGCCGGCCCTGGACCCGGCGACGGCCGGCGTCCTGATGGAGAGGCTCGGCGAGCCCACCCTGCTCACCGACGGCACCAAGCTCGACCTGCTCGCCGACGTGCCGCTGGCCGACCTGACCCGCCGGGTGATCACCTCGGCCGACGACCGGCCCGGCTCGGTCTCCCTGGCCGGCCTCGCCGGCGCGCCGCGCGTCAAGCCGGTGGTCCGGCCGATGGACGAGGCCGCCGTCATCACCCACACCTCCGGCACCACCGGCATCCCCAAGCTCGTGGTGCACACCGCCCGCACCCAGGGCATCCGCCTCGTACCGCAGTGGCGGCTGCTGTCGCTGATGCGGAAACGGGAGACCGTCGCCATCCACGTGCCGTTCGTGCACTCGCGGATGGTCGCGGCGATGTCCCTGGCACTGCTGCGCGCCAACCCGGTGCTGCTCATGCGGGAGACGGACCCGGCCGACGTCGCCGACCAGTTCCTCGAGCACCGCCCGGCCCTCATCGAGGCGCTGCCCAACTCGCTGATGGAGTGGGAGAGCCTGACCGAGGACCCGCGCGAGCCGTTCGGATCGGTGAAGGTCTTCAGCAGCACCTTCGACGCGATCCACCCCGGCACCATGAGCAAGCTGCTCAAGGCGTCGCACCGCCGCGGGGCGCTGTTCTTCCAGATCTACGGGCAGAGCGAGGTCGGCCCCGCCGTCGGCCGCGCCTACTTCCGGCGCTCGGCACACAGGGCGAACGGCCGCTGCGTCGGCTGGGCCATGCCCATGGGCGCCGCCCGGATCCGCGTGGTCAGCCGGGACGGCAACCCGCCCTCCGAGAAGAACCCCGGCTCCATCGAGGTCGCCTGGCCCGGCATCGCCAAGAGCTACTACGGCGAGCAGGACCGCTACGACGAGAACCGCGACGGCGAGTGGTGGCGCACCGGCGACGTCGGCTACCGCACCCGGTTCGGCTGCCTGCACATGCTCGACCGGGAGATCGACATGATCCCCGGGGTGCGCAGCTCCCTGGAGATAGAGGACGTGGTCCTGAGCGAACTCCACGAGCTGACCGAACTGGTCGTGGTGCAGGGCCCGGACGGCAAGCCGATCCCGGTGGTCTGCACCGTCGACGACAAGCCGCTGGACATCGAGCGCTGGCGCGCCACCGTCGTCCCGTTCCCCCAGCTCGGCGAACCCGTGCAGATCAAGAACTCCGAGCTGCCCCGCACCGCCACCTTGAAGGTGCAACGCCTCGCGCTGGCCCGTCGCTTCCAGGAGCGGCTCGAGCAGCAGGCATGAGGTCCGGCCGCGCGCCGGCCGAGCACGACACGAACGGCTGAACACCGCTGCTCATTCCCCGCTCCCACACGCAATCCAAGGAGTTCACGGTGACCACCCTGATGCTACTGCCGGACGGCATGCGCCGCTGGTCGAAGGCCCACGGCGTCTCCCTCGACGACGGCTACGCGGCGATGGGGGACAAGATCGTCGAATTCATGGGCTGGGCCAAGGAAGCCGGCATCAAGACGCTCTACATCACGGCCTCCTCCGCCGCCAACCACAGCCGCCCCGAGGCCGCCGTCACCACGTTCATGAACGCGTTCAACGACGTGGTGCGGCGTGTGTACGACACGTGCCGGTTCGACTTCTCCGGCTCGCTCGACCTGGTCGGCGCCCCCTACCTGGCCGAGCTGGAGGAGCTGCGGGACAAGTCCGACAAGGACGCGGACTTCACCCTGCACTACATCCTGGGCATGTCCCTCACGCACGAGGTCGTCGGCATCTTCAACAAGCTCAACGGCAAGATCCCGGAGATGACCGAGGACATCCTCTTCAAGCACGCGTACGTCCCGACGAACGTCGACTACCTGATCCGCACCGGTGGCGCGATCCGTATGTCGTCGTTCTTCCCGCTCATGTCGCCGTACGCCGAACTGCACTTCTCCCCGTGTCTGTTCCCCGACATGACGAAGGCCGACTTCGACGCCGCCCTCGCCGACCTCCAGGCGCGCGAGCGGCGCTTCGGCGGCTATCCGGCCTGAAGCTCCGGCCCCGACCGTACGGCGAACCCGGGACGCCCCGGGCACAACTCGGGGAACCCCGGTGCCGCGCCCTGACGGGCGGCGCCGGGGTTCCCCCTTTTTTTTTGGCTCTCCCCACGAAGGACGTCCCCCACCAGATGCCCAGGACCGGATCCCCACCCTTGGAGCCTGCCTAGTCATGGACACCCACCAGACCACGTCACTTCTCTTCGGTCTCGCCGCGATGGTGATCATGGCGCGCCTGCTCGGCGCGCTGGCCCGGCGGCTCAACCAGCCGGCAGTGATCGGTGAGGTCCTCGCCGGTATCGCGCTGGGGCCGACCTTATTCGGCGGGGCGGTCTCCGACGCCCTGTTCCCTGGTGACATCCGGCCTCTGCTCAGTGCCCTGGCCGCGGTCGGTGTCGTGGTGTTCATGTTCCTCGTCGGGCTGGAGTGGGACGCCGGGATGATCCGCGGCAGCGGAAGCCTCGCCGCGACCGTGTCGTTCAGCTCCATCCTGCTGCCGTTCGGCCTCGGCATGCTTCTGGCACTGCATCTGATGGACGACTACGGCACCGACGACCAGACCGGGTTCATGCTGTTCATGGGCATCGCCATGTCCATCACGGCGTTCCCGGTGCTGGCCCGCATCCTCACCGACCGGAACATGACGCGCACCCCGCTCGGCATGGTCGCCCTGGCCTGCGCCTCCATCGACGACGTCCTCGCCTGGACCCTGCTCGCCGCGGTCGTCGCCGTCAGCGGCGGCGCCGGCCCCGAGCAGTGGCGCATCCTGCTCGCGATCCCGTACCTGCTGGGCATGTTCTTCGTCGTACGGCCCCTGCTGCGGCGCTATGTGGACCGGCGGCCCGGACTGAAGCTCAACCCGACGCTGTTCGCGTGCGTCCTGGTCGGCCTGCTGCTGTCGGCCGCCGCCACCGAATGGGTGGGCCTGCACTACATCTTCGGCGCGTTCCTCTTCGGGGTGGTCCTGCCGCGCACCGGCACCGAGCAGCTGCGCGAGGACATGGTGGCCCGCCTGTGCCATCTGACGGGCACACTGCTGCTGCCGGTCTTCTTCCTCGTCGCCGGCCTCAAGGTCGACCTGTCCGGTCTGGACGCGGCCGGACTGGGCGCGCTGGTCCTGATCCTGCTCGCGGCCGTCGGCGGCAAGTTCGTCGGCGCGTTCACCGCCGCCAGGCTGAACCGGATGCCGGTACGGCAGTCCGCGGCGCTCGCCACGCTCATGAACACCCGCGGCCTGACCGAGCTCATCGTCCTCAACGTCGGTCTGCAACTGGGCTTCCTCGGCGAGGAGCTGTACTCGCTCATGGTCGTCATGGCCGTCGTCACCACCGCGATGGCGGGCCCGCTGCTGACCTGGCTCCTGGCCGGGACCCAGGAGGGCAAACCCTCCGGAGCGGCCGGCGCGGCCACGACGGAGAACGAGCGCACCAGCGTCTGACCACCCCTCTGTTTCCCCAGGGTGGACGGCCAAACGCCCGACGAATACACCGACCCCCGTAGCCGATGAAGGTCAAGCGGATCTCGAGCGGCCTCCCGCTATCTTTGGGGGGCGACCGAGCACGGGATTCCTGTGGGATCAACGGCTGACGCATGATACTGGAGTTCTGATGTCCCAAGGCGCCGAGGCAGAAAAGCTGTACTCAGCCATCGAGGAAACCTCTCGACTGGTGGGGGCTTCCTTCTCGCGTGACCAGGTCTGGCCCATTCTGGACGCATTCCGGGACGCATTGCTTCCGGACGGCGCGATCATTTTCAGCGCGCAGATCAACGCCGGCCAGGTGGGCGAACTCGAATACACCGTCCAGGTCTCCCCCGGCGCCGAGGGCCCCTACCCGCGGGCGCTCGCCGCCGGCCTGCTGAAGGAGACCGACCACCCCGTCGGCAGCCTCCTCGCCGAGCTCCAGGAACGCGTCCACGTCGACGACTGGTTCATCGACGGCGACATCACCAACGGCTTCAAGAAGGTGTACGCGCAGTTCCCCCGCAGCCTGCAGAAGGTGTCGGAGCTCGCGGACCTGCCCTCCATGCCGCCCGCCGTCGCCGACAACGCCGACCTCTTCGCCCGTCACGGCCTGGAGGAGGTCGCGCTGGTCGGGGTGAACTACCAGCGTAAATCCGCGAACCTCTATTTCCAGCTGCCCGCCGCGGTCGCCGGAAACCTTCCGGCCGAAACGGTCCGCTCCCTGCTGCACGAAATGGGACTCCCGGACCCGGACGAGAAAATGCTGGCCTACGCCACCAAGGCGTACCGGGTATACGCGACCCTCACCTGGGACTCCTCGCGTATTCACCGGATCGCGTTCGCGCCCATGCCGTCGCCCGGCCTGGACTTTTCCGCGCTTCCCGCCCGGCTCGACCCGGAACTCGTGGAATTCCTGAAGACTTCCCCGTACACGTACACGGGTGAGCGCATCAACGCTTCCGCGGCGAAGTGGTCGTCCGCGGGCGACCATCTCGACCTCGCGGTGTACCACCAGATCCCCCCTCGTCTGCTGCAGATGTTCACCGCGAACGCCGCCGCAGCCTGACGACCGTCCGTCCGAGTCACCCCCCACCGCGGCGGACGGCGGGCACACGCCCCGCCGGCCGTCCCCGCGCCGACTCCCGGCCCGACCCGCTCGGCCGCCCTGTCACAGACGGGACCGCGCGCCTCGTCACCCGGGTGACGCATCACGTCCATTCGCCGGCACACAACAAGGAGACGATCATGGCAACACAAAGCGCGGCCGCCGCGGCTGCGCCCAACCCGGGGGCGGGTGCGGAAGCCAAGCGGCGCTGGCTTATCGGGGCCCTGATCTGCACGGCCTACCTCATGATCGGTCTCGACCTGACCGTCATGAACGTCGCGCTCCCCTCGGCGCAGGAGGCACTGGACTTCAGCACCTCCGACCGGCAGTGGGTCGTCACGGCGTACGCCCTGCCCTTCGGCGGTCTGATGCTGTTCTGCGGGCGGCTGTCCGACCTGATCGGCCGCAAGCAGACCTTCCTCATCGGCCTGCTCGGCTTCGCCATCGCCTCCGCCATCGGCGGCGCCGCGACCAACTTCGAGATGCTGGTGACGGCCCGCGCCCTGCAGGGCGCCTTCGCCGCGATGCTCTCCCCGGTCTGCATGGCCCTGCTGACCACCACGTTCACCGACCCGAAGGAACGCGCCAAGGCGTTCGGCATCTTCAGCGGCGTCGTGGCCAGCGGCTCCGGCCTCGGCCTGATCATCGGCGGCGCGCTGACCACCGGCCTCGACTGGCGCTGGTGCATGTACGTCAACCTGCTCCTGGCCGGCGTCGCCCTGTTCGGCGGCATCGCCCTGCTGCAGAAGCAGCCCAGGGCGGACGTCCGCATGGACGTCCCCGGCGTGCTGCTCGCCTCCCTCGGCATGTTCAGCGTGGTCCTCGGCTTCTCCAACGCCCACAACGGCTGGGGCGAGACCTCCACGTGGGCGTTCATAGCCCTCGGCGGTGTCCTGCTGATCGCCTTCTCGGCCTGGCAGACGCGCGCCGCGCACCCGCTGCTGCCGCCCCGCATCGTGCTCGACCGCACCCGCGGCGCCGCCTACTTCACCGTGCTCCTCGTCGGCGCCGGCCTGTTCGGCATCCTGCTGTTCCTCGTCTACTTCATGCAGCAGAACCTGGGCTACTCGGCGATCAAGTCGGGCTGCGCCCTGCTCCCGATGATCGCGCTCACCCCCGTGGGCACCGGCGTCGGCGCGATCAGGCTGCTGCCCAAGTTCGGCCCCCGGCCGCTGATCGCCGGCGGTCTGCTGATCACCGCGATCGGCATGGGTCTGCTGACCCGCATCGAGGCGGGCTCCGGCTACGCCACCCACCTGCTCGCCCCGCTGATCCTGGTCGGCCTCGGCATGGGTCTCATCTACGGCGCCGCGCTCACCGCCGGCACGTTCGGTGTGGCACCGCAGGAGGCGGGCATCGCCTCCGCGGTCATCAGCACCGGCCAGCAGCTCGGCGGCGCCGTGGGTGCCGCCCTGCTCAACACGATCGCCGCCACCGCCGCCACCGACTGGCTCGCCGACAACGCCCAGGGCAAGCCCACGGCGGAGCAGGTCGGCCTCGCGTCCATCGAGGGCGACGTCACCGTGTTCTGGTGGTGCACCGCGATCTTCGCCATCGGCGCGGTCGTCGCCGCCGTACTGCTGCGCGGCGGACCGCTGCCCACCCCGGACACCGACGCCGCGAAGGCGCCGGAGAGCCCGGAGAGTTCGGAACCGGCACGTTCCTGACCCACACGCACGACCCGGACCCGCACACGCGGATCCACCGGCCGGCGCCGCCCGGGGACACCCCCGGAGGCGCCGGCCGCTTTTCGTCGTTCCCCGCCCCGGGCGGGGAGGTTGCTCGGGCTCGAGGAGGAGCTTGCGGTGAGCCGGATCGAAGAGTTCGAAGAGTTTCGGCCCCTGCTGTTCTCGATCGCGTACCGCATTCTCGGCAGCGTCAGCGAGGCCGAGGACGCCGTTCAGGAGACCTGGCTGCGTTTCGAGGCCACCCCGACCCGGCCGGAGTCGGTGAAGTCCTTCCTCTCGGCCGTCGTGACCCGCGTCTCCATCGACGTCCTGCGTTCGGCCCGCGCCCGGCGTGAGGAGTACGTCGGCCCGTGGCTGCCCGAACCCCTGCTCAGCGACCCCTACGACGACCCGGCGCGCGCCGCCGAACTCGCCGACTCGGTGTCCATGGCCGCCCTGGTCCTCCTCGAGCGCCTCAGCCCCCTGGAGCGGGCGGTGTTCGTCCTGCGCGAGGTGTTCGCCTTCGACTTCCCGGCGGTCGCGTCGGCCGTGGGCCGCTCCGAGAGCGCCTGCCGCCAGCTCGTCGTACGCGCCCGCCGCCACATGGCCGCCGGCCGCCCCCGCTACGAGGCCGACCGCCGGATGCGCGACGAACTCGCCGAGCGGTTCTTCTTCGCGCTGCGCGAGGGCGACGTGGACGGCCTGCGCGAACTCCTCGCCGCCGACGCGCAGATGGTCGGCGACGGCGGCGGGAAGACCCCGCAGCTCGCCCGGGCCGTCAGCGGCGCCGGACCCCTCGCCCGGCTGCTCACCACGCTGCTGCCCGTGCTCGCCCGCGTCGACGTGACGGTCGAGCCGTGCCAGGTCAACGGCCAGCCCGGCGCGATCTTCCGCGACCGGGAGCACAAGGTCCTCAACACCTGGACCCTCGACGTGCTCGACGGCCGGGTCCAGACGGTCCGCTCGGTGACCAACCCCGACAAGCTCGGACATCTGGGCCCGGTGGCCGACGCGTGGGCGCTGAGCCGCGAGGCGAAACTGGCCCGCCGCGCCACGGCCTGACGGCCCGCTCCTCCGGGGCCGCGCGCGGCCCCCCACCCCCTGCGCGCGGCCCCGCAAGCCCCGCAAGCCTTCGCCCCTCCTTCGAGCCGGCACAGAGCCGGCCGAGGTCCGGCGAGAAAACGGACCGGTCCCCCACCCGGATTTCACCGCGCGCGATGCGCACCGGCACGCCCGCGTGCCCCGCGCCCACCACGTAACGTCGCAACTTCGCACGGAAAGGGTCCGTCCGTGACCTCGGATTCCTCGACCACGGGTGCCTCGGCACAGGTCAGTCCAGTCAGCCCGGAACAGTTCATCGACCGCAGCCCGATGAGCCGCCGCCAGTGGCTCATCGTGACCATCGGTCTGCTCATGATGATCGCCGAAGGCCTCGACGCCATCGTCGCCGCGTTCGTCTACCCCAAGCTCGAGAAGCAGTGGGGAACCCCCGACAACGCCATCACCGCGACCGTGACGCTGAGCATCCTGGCGATGGTCGTCGGCGGCGCCGCCGTCGGCCCCCTCGCCGACCGCTACGGACGCAAGGGCGTCACCGTCTGCGGCCTGACCGTCTTCAGCCTCGGCACCGCCTGCATGGCCCTCACCCACAGCATCGGCGCCTTCGCGGGCCTGCGCATCGTGGCCTGCCTGGGTCTCGGCGCCGTACTCCCGACGATGATGGCCCTGGTCGCGGACTGGATCCCGGCCCGCCGCAGGGGCCAGATGATCGCGCTCGCCTTCGCCGGAGTGACCGCCGGTACGACACTGGGCGGGCTGCTGTCCTCGCTGCTCATCCCCGCGTTCGGCTGGCCCACGCTGCTTGTTGTGTGCGGGCTGGCGCCGCTGCCGCTGATCTGGCTGCTGATGCGGCTCGTCCCGGAGTCCGTGAGCGTGCTCGCCGCCCGCGGCCGCCCCGCGTCGGACATCCGCCGGGCCCTGGCCACGGCCCTCCCGGGCGAGGACCTGTCCGCGGTGACGCCGGACGGCACCGGTACGACGTCGCAGCAGCGCCGCGGGAGCGCACGCAAGGCGGTCCTGTCCCGGGGCATCGCCTCCACCACGTACCTGCTGTGGCTGTGCTTCCTGGTGGGCCTCGGTGTGGTCGCCCTGATCCTCAGCTACCTGCCCATGCTGATCGAGCGGATGGACCTGACGTCCACCCAGGCGGGCGCGGCCGTCGCGGTATTCGGCTGGGGCGGCCTGGTGGGCCAGCTGGCCGTGTCCTTCGCCCTCAAGCGCTACGACCGCTTCCAGGTGCTGGCGGCGCTGTGGACGGTCGCCGCGGCGGGCCTCGCCGTGGCGCTGGTGTGGGCGGTGCAGTTCGTGACGATCCTGGCCGGGGCGTTCCTCCTCGGCTTCTGCCTGCCGGGCGCGAACTCCGCGCTGCAGGTGATCGCCGCGGTCGCCTACCCGCCGTCCGCGCGCGCCACGGGCATCAGCTGGGCCAACAGCGTCGGCAAGCTGGGCCCGGTGTTCGGCGGCCTGTTCGGCGGCCTCATGGTCGACGCGGGCTGGAGCCTGCGCACGGTCCTGGTGGTCCTCGCCGTACCGGTCGGCCTGTGCATCCTGGCCGTACGGGCTCTGCGGTCGCGCAGCGGCGGCCAGGAGGGCGCGGCGGAGGCGGAGCTGCGGCAGCAGCCGCTGCCGCAGCCGGTGAAGGCGCCGACGCCCGAGCAGGTGTGACGCGCCGTCACCGGCGACGGCAGTGACGATGTCGGGGGACGGGCGTCGGGCCGGCCGTCCGGGGAGGCCCGCCTGTTCAGCAGGCGGGCCGTGACATCGCGTACGCAGGACCCGGCTGGACGGGGTCGGCGTGGTCGCCCCGGGCCCGCCACCTCGGCCGGGGCCCGGGCCGCCCGCGCAGGACACCCCACGTCGGTACCGACGGCCCACGCGTGATCAGCGCGTGCGACAACGCGCCCGAGGTCACCCGCACCATGTGCGGGTGACCTCGGGCGCTTTTTTCGTGCCCCGGGACAGACCGTGCGGACCTGCCCCCAGTGA
>NZ_JBEXVL010000039.1:0-40025 GCF_040638805.1 Streptomyces sp. NPDC005925
GTCAACACCCGGCAGCAGCGGTGCTATCCGCTCCCACGCCACATCCGTCAGCTCACCACGACCCACCACAAGATCAATTATCAGACACGGCCTAGTGCGCGGTGACGATGCGGACCGCGCCCGCGTCCCTCTCGGCGCCCGCCGCGCCCGCGCCGGCGGTCGCACGCCACCGGCTGTCCGTCTGTCCCGCCGTCCACTCCCGGCCGGCGTACGTCACCTGCGTGATGTGCAGCGCCGAGGCGTTGGCGACCGCCCAGTGCGCCAGCTGCCAGCCGCGCCGCGCCGGGCTCCGGTGCCCGGCCGCGCCCGGCTCGCCCGTCACCGGCAGCAGCACCGTGTTCCCGTCGCCGGAACCGCCCGTGCCCCCGGGGGACGCCGCCGGGGTGGGCGTGGCCGTCCCGTCCACCTCGGCGCCCGCCGGCTGGAGCGCGTCCCGCCCGAAGTCGCGCACCAGCGCCGCGCGCACCGCGTCCGGTCCGGCCACCGGGGTGGCGCCCGGCCGCCCCTCGCAGGTCAGCGTGGCCGCCGAGCGTCCGGTGAGGGCGGCGGCGAGCAGCGTGGCGTCCGGTTCGTGCTTGGCGTACGCCTGCGGGAAACCGCTGCGCTGCACGCGCTGCGCGGCGACCGTCAGCGGCAGCCGGGTATAGCCGGGCACCTTGACCAGATGGTCGTAGAACCTGGCCGACGCGTACGTCGGGTCCATGATCTCCTGCGGGGTGCCCCAGCCCTGTGAGGGGCGCTGCTGGAACAGGCCGAGGGAGTCGCGGTCGCCGTGCCTGATGTTGCGCAGGGCGGATTCCTGGAGCGCGGTCGCCAGCGCGATCGTCACCGCTCGCTCCGGCAGGCCACGCGCGGTGCCCACAGCGGTGATCGTCGCCGCGTTGACCGCCTGCTCCGGCGAGAACGCGTACGCCGCGCCACCCCTGTCGGCGACGACCTCGCAGCCCGGGCCGCCCCTGCCCCCGGTGACGTACTGCACCGCGAGATAGCCGGCGACGGCGAGCAGGACAACGAAGGCCGCCCCGCATCTGAGCAGGCGGCCGCCACGTTTGCGCGGGGAAGAGGGAGGCGGCTCTGGCACGCGTACAAGGTACTTGAGGCGGCCGCCCGGCAGGAGTCCGGTGTGGACAGTGCCGCAGCGGCCCGCGCGTTAGGGTCGACGGCATGGCCGTTACCCCGCTTGACCTCACGCTGGACGCCGCGCGGCTCACCGCACGGCTCGTCGACATGCCCTCCGAGAGCGGCACCGAGAAGCCCCTCGCGGACGCCCTCGAGACCGCCCTGCGCGCGCTGCCGCACCTCACGGTCGACCGGTACGGCAACAACGTCGTGGCCCGCACGAACCTGGGGAGGCCGGAGCGGGTGATCCTCGCCGGGCACATCGACACCGTGCCGATCGCGGACAACCTCCCCTCGCGCCTCGACGAGGACGGCGTGCTGTGGGGGTGCGGCACGTGCGACATGAAGGCGGGTGTCGCGGTCCAGCTGCGCATCGCGGCAACGGTCCCGGCCCCCAACCGCGACCTGACGTTCGTCTTCTACGACAACGAGGAGGTCACCGCCGACCTGAACGGGCTGGGCCACGTCGCCGAGGCGCACCCGGAGTGGCTGCGGGGCGACTTCGCGGTGCTGCTGGAGCCGTCCGCCGGGCAGGTCGAGGGCGGCTGCCAGGGCACCCTGCGGGTCCTGCTGAGGACCACGGGGGAGCGGGCCCACTCGGCGCGCGGCTGGATGGGCTCCAACGCGATCCACACGGCGGCCCCCATCCTGGCGAAGCTGGCCGCCTACGAGCCGCGTCGCCCCGTGATCGACGGGCTGGAGTACCACGAGGGCATGAACGCGGTCCGCATCACGGGCGGCGTCGCCGGCAACGTCATCCCCGACGAGTGCGTCGTGAGCGTCAACTTCCGGTACGCGCCCGACCGCACGGCGGAAGAGGCGCTGGCCCACGTCCACGAGGTGTTCGCGGACTGCGGGGTCGAGGAGTTCGTCGTGGACGACCACAGCGGCGCCGCCCTGCCCGGCCTGTCCCACCCCGCCGCGGCGGCCTTCATCAAGGCGGTCGGCGGCACCCCGCGGCCCAAGTTCGGCTGGACCGACGTGTCCCGGTTCTCCTCGCTCGGTGTGCCAGCGGTGAACTACGGCCCCGGCGATCCGCAATACGCACACAAACGTGACGAACGGGTCGACACCGCGATGATCCTCGCGGGCGAGGAGCGCCTGCGAGCCTGGCTCACGGCGTAGGGCCCGAGGCAACAAGTTGCCGCTCGTGTTTATCGCGTGTCACCGGCGGACATGCGGCAATCCCCCGGACGTAACCCTTGTGGATCTACGCTGAGCGGGACGACACGCCGACGGAGGGAGCGCACATGGCTACCGGAAACCCCGAGGGGAAGAAGCAGCCGCCCGAGGAGCAGCGCCTGGGGCCGGTCCTCCGGAGGCGGGACCAGGTCCAGGCGAGCACCACGGACCAGCGGCTGCTGGACGCGGGCGGCCCGAGCGACTGGGTGCACACCGACCCCTGGCGCGTACTGCGCATCCAGTCGGAGTTCATCGAGGGCTTCGGCACGCTCGCCGAACTGCCCCCCGCCATCAGCGTGTTCGGCTCCGCCCGCACCCCGGTCTCCTCACCCGAGTACGAGGCCGGGGTACGCATCGGCCGGGGACTGGTCGAGGCGGGCTTCGCCGTCATCACCGGCGGCGGGCCCGGCGCCATGGAAGCCGCCAACAAGGGCGCCTGCGAGGCGAACGGCATCTCCGTCGGCCTCGGCATCGAGCTGCCCTTCGAGCAGGGCCTCAACAAGTACGTCGACATCGGCCTCAACTTCCGCTACTTCTTCGTCCGGAAGATGATGTTCGTCAAGTACGCGCAGGGCTTCGTCGTCCTGCCCGGCGGGCTCGGCACCCTGGACGAACTCTTCGAGGCCCTGACCCTGGTCCAGACGCAGAAGGTCACCCGCTTCCCGATCGTCCTGTTCGGCAGCGAGTACTGGGGCGGACTGGTCGACTGGCTGCGGAACACCGTGATCGCCGGCGGCAAGGCCGCCGAGAAGGACCTGCTGCTGTTCCACGTCACGGACGACGTGGACGAGGCCGTCGCCCTGGTCTCCAAGGAGGCCGGGCGGTAGGGCCTGTCGTTCGGATCACCCCGGCGTCGCGGGGTCTGGCACGCACGTCTGCCGCGTTGTCGTCGGTTGCCAACGCTCCGCGTTGACGCCCTCCTCCGCCTTGCAGCCGCACGCACCAGACCCCGCTCGCGTCGGCTGCACAGCACCGCGTCTCACAGCCGGCCTGATCCAAACGACAGACCCTGCACGCATGGGCTACGCCAGACCCCGGCGGGCGACCGCCGGGGGACGGTGGCCGGCTATCGACGCCACCATGTCCAGCACCTGCCGGGTCTCGGCGACCTCGTGCACCCGGTACACCTGCGCCCCCAGCCACGCCGACACCGCGGTCGTCGCCAGCGTCCCCAGCACCCGCTCCTTCACGGGCCGGTCCAGCGTCTCCCCCACGAAGTCCTTGTTCGACAGCGACACCAGCACCGGCCAGCCCGTCTCCACCATCTCCCCGAGCCGCCGCGTCGCCTCCAGGCTGTGCCGCGTGTTCTTCCCGAAGTCGTGCCCCGGATCGATCAGCACCGACTCGCGCGGCACGCCGAGAGCCACCGCCCGCTCGGCCAGCCCGACGGTCACCCGCAGGATGTCCGCCATCACGTCGTCGTACGTCACCCGGTGCGGGCGCGTGCGCGGCTCGGCGCCACCCGCGTGCGTGCACACCAGGCCCACCCGGTGCCGCGCGGCGACCTGAGCGAGCTCCGGGTCCACGCCGCCCCACGCGTCGTTCAGCAGGTCCGCGCCCGCCTCGCACACGGCCTCGCCGACCTCGTGCCGCCAGGTGTCCACACTGATCACCACGTCCGGGAAGCGCCGCCGCACCTCCGCCACGAAGCCGACCGTGCGCCGCGCCTCCTCCTCGGCGGTGACCTCCTCGCCGGGCCCGGCCTTCACACCGCCGATGTCGATGATCGCGGCCCCGTCGGCCACCGCCCGCTCCACGCGCGCCAGCGCCGGCTCGTCGTGGAAGGTGGCGCCCTGGTCGTAGAAGGAGTCCGGGGTGCGGTTCACGATGGCCATGATCACCGGCTCGTGCGGGTCGAATTCGCGCCTGCCCAGCCTGAGCATCCCCTGTGACCTCTCCTCGTACGTCCCCGTCCACGCCGCCTGCGACCCTAACTGTCACAGCCGCATGGCACGATCGGAGCCTGACACATCCGCATCCGATCCATCCGACGTGGGGGCCCCAGCGATGGTGATGTTCTTGTTCCTGGTCGTGGCGCTCGCCGTCGTGGTCGCCGGGGTGACCCTCGCCGTGCTGGGCGGCGGCGAGCGGGCCCCGCTGCCCGACGCCACGCCCGAGCGGCTCCAGGACCACCTGCCGCCGGACCGGCCGCTCGGCCCCGCCGACGTGGAGCGCCTGCGCTTCCCGCTCGCCGCACGCGGCTACCGCATGGCCGACGTGGACGACGCCCTCGGCCGCCTCGGCGCCGAGCTCGCCGAGCGGGACGCCCGCATCGCCGACCTGGAGTCCGCGCTGGCCGGTGCCCGCGCCGCCGCCCGCCACACCGCGCAGGCGAAGCCCGCGCGGCAGGACGAGCGGTGAGCGCCGCCCTCGCCGGACCCGACGGCGCCCTGCGCTGCCCCTGGGCCCTGTCCACCGCGGACTACGTGAGCTACCACGACGACGAGTGGGGCCGCCCCGTCCACGGCGACGACGCCCTCTTCGAGCGGCTCAGCCTGGAGGCCTTCCAGTCGGGCCTGTCCTGGATCACCATCCTGCGCCGCCGCCCCGGCTTCCGGGCCGCCTTCGCCGCCTTCGACATCGCCCGGGTCGCCGCCTTCACCGACGACGACCGCGAACGGCTCCTCGCCGACCCCGGCATCATCCGCAACCGCGCGAAGATCGACGCCACGCTCGCCAACGCGCGCGTGCTCGCCGACTGGGCCCCGGGCGACCTGGACGACCTGATCTGGTCCCACGCCCCCGGACCGGGCCGCCCGGCCCCCAAGACCCTGGCGGACGTCCCGGCGATCACACCCGAGTCGACGGCCCTGTCGAAAACCCTGAAGAAGCGGGGCCTGCGCTTCGTCGGCCCGACGACGGCGTACGCGCTGATGCAGGCGTGCGGCCTGGTGGACGACCACCTGGAAGCCTGCGTGGCGCGCACCCCCGAAGACTGAGCGGCGAGGTCACCGCCCCAGGTACACCGGCTTCTCCTTGTTGACGAACGCCCGCACCGCGATGGCGTGGTCCTCGGAGGCCCCGGCCCGCGTCTGGAGCTCCTCCTCCTTCGCCAGGGTCTCCCGCAGCGAGTGCGTCAGCCCGTATGCCATGGACTCCTTCAGCGACGCGTAGGCGACCGTCGGCCCGGCGGCCAGCGCCCGCGCCACCTTCTCGGCCTCGGCCCGCAGCTCCGCGGCCGGCACCACCCGGTTCGCGATGCCCAGCTCGTACGCCTCCTGCGCGCCGATGTTCCGCGGGAACAGCAGCAGGTCGGCGGCCCGGCCCGGACCGACGACCCGGGGCAGAGTCCACGAGATGCCGGAGTCGGCGGTCAACGCCACGCCCGCGAAGGACGTGTTGAAAGCGGCGGTGTCCGCGACCAGCCGGTAGTCCGCCGCGAGCGCGAAACCGAAGCCCGCCCCGGCCGCCACACCGTTCACCGCCGCGACCACCGGCTTCGCGGCGCCGGCCAGCGCCAGCGTGATCGGGTTGTAGTGCTCCCGTACCGTGCTCATCGTCTGTCCCGCGCCGGACTCCCGGTCCGCGGCCAGCAGCCCGATGTGCTCCTTGAGGTCCTGGCCGACGCAGAACGCCCGCTCCCCGGCGGCCGTCAGCAGCACCGCCCGTACGGCGTCGTCGGCCGCGGCGGACCGCACCGCCTCCCGCAGGGCGACCTTGGTGTCGACATTGAGCGCGTTCATCGCCTCGGGGCGGTTCAGCGTGATCGTCGCGAGTCCGTCGGTCACCTCGTAGAGCACGGTGTCGGCCATGGCGTATCCCCTCCGTGTGGCGGTTGTCTGCAGGACAGCATGGCCGACATCACCGACCGCGGAACGGACCGGCCGTGTGACCTGCGTCAAACAATTCCGGGCGGTTTCCGTTCGGTGGAAGTGTGTACGGGCGCGCAGTATTGCAGCCACGGCACCGAATTGAGTGGTTTTGCTCGCGTGCGTTGCCCAAGCGATGCCTACCGATGTTGGTCATCGGGTCCTGCGATGCGGGATAATGGCTGGGAAGCAATGTGTTCGATGCCGGTGTCGCGCGCGTGTCCGTTCCGGACCGGGCGTGCCCTTCAGGGGGCCGTCGGCTTTGACGATGAGCTGGTTTCAGGAAGGGGAACGAGCATGGCGGCCATGAAGCCGCGGACGGGTGACGGCCCGCTCGAGGTGACCAAGGAGGGGCGGGGCATCGTCATGCGCGTTCCGCTCGAAGGCGGCGGTCGGCTCGTCGTCGAGTTGACCCCGGACGAGGCCGACGCGCTCGGCGACGCTCTCAAGAAGGTCGTCGGCTGAGCGCACGCGACCCATACCCTTTCAGTGGCCCCGGCACCGCTTACGGTCGCCGGGGCCAGTGATGTCCGGGGTATGCGCGGCGCGCCCCGCAGGCGCGCGAACATCTCCGGAGCAGGACACGTCCGTGGCTCGGTGGCTCACCGCTTCACGGCGCACAGCAGCCCGTCGCCCACCGGCAGCACCGACGGCACGAGCTCCTGGCTCTCCCGCACCGTGCGCAGCACCTCGCGCAGCCGCAGCACCTCGGTAGGCTGGGGCCCCGAGTCCACGGTCCGGCCGCCCGCGAAGACACCCTCGAAAACGACCAGGCCACCGGGCCGTAGCAGACGCAACGATTCAGCGAGATAGTCGAGATATTCGAGCCGGTCGCCGTCGCAGAACACGAGGTCGTAGCCGGCGTCCGCGAGCCGTGGCAGCACGTCCAGGGCCCCGCCGGGGATGAACCGGGCCCGGTTGCCGGCGAAGCCCGCCGCCCGGAAGGCCTGCCGGGCGAATTGCTGGTGCTCGGGCTCCGGGTCCACCGTGGTGAGGACACCGTCCGCGCGCATGCCGTGCAGCAGGTGAATCCCCGAGACGCCGCAGCCCGTCCCGATCTCGGCGACCGCCTTCGCGTCCACGGCGGCGGCGAGCAACCGCAGCGCGGAGCCCGTGCTGGGCGACACCGAGCGCAGCCCCGCCTCACGGGCCCGGTCGCGGGCCCAGTGCAGCGCGTCCTCCTCGGCGACATAGGCGTCGGCGAACGCCCAGCTCGTCTGCCGGTTGCCGCTAATGGCCCTCTCCTGTCCCCGTGGTTGCCTGGGCGTGACTGTATCCGTTGGCGCCGGGAACCCGCAGATGGGACCGGTCGTTAAAAGGGACGAGCGAGCAGCGAAGGTGATGACGGGGGGTGGCGGATGGGCGAGGACGCCGAGCAAGTGCAGACGCTGGCGTACGAGCCGTGCCGGCCCCCGGCAATTTCTCGTAAAACCGCTTATCCGGAGCTAACGGGCGAGGTGGCTATGGTAAGTGCTCCACTGGACACCACCAGAGCCGACAGGGGAGGTGCGGCCGCGCCTTTGGATCGGAGAGGAGCGCTGCGGCGCTTCCTCGGGTCGGCGGGCAGGCCGAAATCCGTGAATGACACCGCTGCTGACCCCAGCCACGCCGCAGGCCACCCGCAGACCGCGACGTTCTCCACCGACGCGGACGGGTCGGCGTGGACTCCGCCCAGCTGGGAGGAGATCGTCAGCACGCACAGTGGTCGGGTCTACCGTCTCGCCTACCGCCTCACGGGCAACCAGCACGACGCCGAGGACCTCACGCAGGAGGTCTTCGTGCGCGTCTTCCGCTCCCTGTCGACGTACACGCCGGGGACCTTCGAGGGCTGGCTGCACCGCATCACCACGAACCTCTTCCTGGACATGGTCCGCCGCAAGCAGCGCATCCGCTTCGACGCGCTCGGCGACGACGCGGCCGAGCGGCTCGCCAGCCGCGAACCCACCCCGCAGCAGCTCTTCAACGACGCCCACTTCGACGCGGACGTCCAGCAGGCCCTCGACACGCTCGCCCCCGAGTTCCGTGCGGCGGTCGTGCTGTGCGACATCGAGGGGCTGTCGTACGAGGAGATCGCCGCGACCCTCGGCGTCAAGCTCGGCACGGTCCGCTCCCGGATCCACCGCGGGCGCTCGCAGCTGCGCAAGGCCCTCGCGCACCGGGCGCCGGAGGCGCGGGCCGAGCGCCGCTCCTTCGCCGCCCGTGTGCCGGCACTGGGAGGAGGGGGCGCGAGCGCGTGAGCGGGTCACGGCCGAGGCCTGTCGAGGGACACCTCGCAGAGCAGCATCTGGGAGACCGACTCGCCGCCCTGGTGGACGGCGAGCTCGGTCATGACACGCGCGAGCGTGTACTGGCGCATCTCGCCACCTGCCCGAAGTGCAAGGCGGAGGTGGACGAGCAGCGCCGGCTGAAGAACGTCTTCGCGGAGACGGCGCCGCCGCCGCCCTCCGAGAGCCTGCTGGCCCGCCTCCAGGGGCTGCCGGGCGGCGACCCGGGCGGTGGTTCCCCGCGACTGGGCAACGGCGGCTTCGGCGGCCTGCCCGGCCGGTTCGGGACGTCCGGGGTCTTCGGCGCGAAGCGGGACGACGGCTTCGCGTTCGACTACGCCCCCGCCGGCTCCCACGCCGCGGTGCCGCCGCCCTCCCAGGACCGCGGCTTCCGCATCCACGAGGTCGGCCGCCAGGACTCCGACCGGACGGCGTCGCGCGGACTGCGGATCGCGTTCGTCGCCGCCGGGGCCGTCTCGCTGGCCGCCGTCGCGCTCGGTGGGGTCACCTCCGGCACGACGGCCGACACGGCCAAGGCCCGCGCCGGCTCCGGCAGCAACGTCACTCCCCTGCGCACCCCCGGCGCGGCGGCCACGACCGGCCCGGACGCCCAGCGCCGCCGCACGGCCGGGCCGGTGCTCGCCCAGGGCGGCCAGCAGGCGTTCGGGAACACCCCTGGCGTCCCGACCGAGGTGTCCGCGCCGCTGCTGTCCGGCCTGCCCTCCCCCGCCACGGCCCGACAGCACATGCCCCCGCTGACGACGCCCGTGCAGGCCGGTGCGGCAGCCGTATCCCCGCTGATACGTCCGCCGTCCACCACCCAGCCGGTCACCCTGAGCTCGTGGACCCCGACTCCCGGACTGCTCACCGCACCCGCTCCCGAGGCCACCTCGGCCAGTTCGTCGGCGCCGCCCTCCCACTACCTCCCGTGACGGGCCGCCGTCGCCCGCCCCGCCGACCACGCCGCGGCACGGGCACGGCGCTCCGGCCCGCACGCCCGAGGCGTCCGGCGGAGCAGTGTCGGGCGCCCCGGGCTCTGCGCGCCGCCCCGCGAACCTGATTGAATCCCGGGTGGGCCGCGCTCCTGTCAGGGTGCCGGGCGCGGAATCGACGAACTGCGGCCACCGCCGACGAGCCGTGCCGCGGCCAGCGTGGGGAGAGCATGAACGAGGGGAAGCCCGCACAGGGCCCTGCTGGGCAGCCGGAGAGCGCGCCGGGCGCGCCGGGTCGGCCGGACACGGGGGAACCGGTGACGCCGGGCGCGGAGACCCCGGCCGGGCCGTCACGGGCGGGGGGCCCGGCGGGCGACGCGGAAGCGGTCCGCGCGGACGGGAGCCGTGCCGGGGCCGGCGCCCCGGCCGAGGGCCGGGCCGAGGCGGAGCCGGAGGCCGACGGAGACGGTGACTACGAGCTGGAGCGTCCGGCGGTGGGTGACGCCGCGGTTCCTCACCAGGCGGTGGCGGCCCCGGAGTCGCCATCGGCATCCGGCGCCGTCGCTGCGGGCCTTGCCGCTCCCGCTGCCGCAGGCCCCGCCGCGCCCGCTGCTGCAAGCCTCGCGGGCCCTGACGCGTCCGCCGCTGCTGTTCCCGCAGCCCCCGCCGGTCTGGACGTGACCTCCGTCGCGCCCGTGAGCCCCGCCGCCGAGCGGCCCAAGCCTCTGCACGACCCGGACCCCTACAGCACCCCGCCGTACGGCGAGCCGGGGCCCTGGGCGCCCGCGCCGCCCGTCCAGCACCCTGCGACGACGCCCGCGCACGGTACGGCCGTGGTGGCGCCGCCAGGGGCGCCCGTGCCGCCCGTCCAGCACACCGTGCCCGCGCCGGGAGCGGGGGCGGCGCTGCCGCCGGGCCGGGTCGCACCGCCCGGCCCGGTGGCGCCGGTTGGTCCGCACCCGGCGTCCCTGCGGCCTCCGGCCGCCTCCCTCACGCCGCCCCACGACGCCGTGCCCCTTCCGGTCGCCGCCCCTGTCGCTGAAGCGCCCGCACCCGCTCCCGCCCTGCACGACGCGCCCGCGCCCGCCGAATCCGCCGACCCCTGGGGGCGCTACGACCCCTGGGCAGTTCCGGCTGCCGGGGCCCTTCAGCAGAATGGTGCCGCCGTTCCTCGTCGTGAGCAGCGGCGCCGACGGGGGCGCCAGGTGCTGGTCGGCGGCATTCTGCTGGTCGCGCTCGTGTCCGGAGGCGTCGGCGGGATCGTGGGCGCGTATCTGGAGCGCAACGGCGGTGTCGGAGGCGTCGAGCTGCCGCAGGCCGGCAAGGAGAGCTCCGGGCGGTCGCCCGGCAGCGTGGCCGGGATCGCCGCCCGCGCCCTTCCCGCCGTCGTCACGCTGCACGTCAGCGGTGACGACGAACAGGGCACCGGCACCGGCTTCGTCCTCGACGACCGCGGCCACATCCTCACCAACAACCACGTCGTCGAGCCGGCGGGATCCGACGGCGAGATCACGGTGACGTTCAACAGCGGCGAAACCGCGCGGGCCGAGGTCGTGGGCCGGGACAGCGGCTACGACCTCGCCGTCGTCCGGGTCACCGGCGTGAAGGGCCTCACCCCGATGCCCCTCGGCAACTCGGACAACGTCCGGGTCGGCGACCCCGTCGTCGCCATCGGCGCGCCCTTCGACCTGGCCGGCACGGTCACCTCCGGCATCATCAGCGCCAGACAGCGGCCCATCACGGCGGGCGGCGGCAAGGGCGACGGCAGCGACGTCTCGTACGTGGACGCGCTGCAGACCGACGCGCCCATCAACCCGGGCAACTCCGGCGGTCCGCTGCTGGACGCCGAGGGCCGCGTCGTCGGTATCAACTCCGCCATACGCTCCGCCGACAGCGGCGCCGACACGGAGGGGGGCCAGTCCGGCTCGATAGGTCTCGGCTTCGCCATCCCGATCAACCAGGGCAAGCGCGTCGCCGAGGAACTGATCAACACGGGCAGGGCGACCCACCCCGTCATCGGCATCTCGCTCGACATGGACTACAGCGGCGACGGCGCCCGCGTGGGCAGCAGGGGCAGCGGCGGCGGTCCCGCGGTCAGCCCGGGCGGCCCCGGCGCCAAGGCCGGGATCAGGGCGGGTGACGTCATCACCGAGGTCGACGGGCAGCGCGTCCACTCCGGCGAGGAGCTGATCGTCAAGACCCGCTCCCACCGCCCCGGCGACCGCCTCGAACTGACCCTCGAGCGCGACGGTGACGAGCGGACCCTCTCCCTCGTCCTCGGCTCCTCACGGGGCGAGTGAGGCCCACGAGCCGCCGACCGCTCGTGCCACGGGGCCGGCCGACGCGGGCACCCCCCGTTGACGGGCCGGTCTGTAAACGGGATCGTTCGGGCGAACACCGAGAAAACCGAACGCATACACGCACCCGGACGTCACGGGACGGTACCGGTGGGACGGGATCGGCGGGTACCGTGGATCCGGCCCGGACCACGGAAGACCCGCACAGACCACCACCGAGGGCCGAGGGCCGAGGACATCGCAAGGAGCTTCAGGTGTTCAATGACATAGGACCGCTCGAGCTGGTGACGATCGTCGTCCTCGCCGTGCTCGTCTTCGGTCCGGACAAGCTCCCGAAGGTCATCCAGGACGTCATGCGGACGGTCCGGAAGGTCCGGGAGTTCTCGGAGAGCGCCAAGCAGGACATCCGGCAGGAGCTGGGCCCGGAGTTCAAGGACTTCGAGTTCGAGGACCTCAACCCCAAGACGTTCATCCGCAAGCAGCTGGACAACGACGACCTGGGGATCAAGGAGCTGCGCAGCAGCTTCGACCTGAAGAAGGAGATGGCCGAGGTCGCGGACGCCGTGCACGGCCGTGACACGGACGCCCCTTCCGCGGCGGCCCCGGCGCCGTCGGGCGGCCGGGTCGACATGGCCAAGAAGCCCGAGGAGCCGCGGCGCGAGGAGCGCCCGCCCTTCGACGCGGACGCCACCTGAGCCGTACCGGACCCGCCTGCTCCGTACGGGGGACAGGGCACTCCTCCACCAGGACCCGTTTCCGTACGTGACGTGTCTCATACGTCACAAGTTCCGCACGCCTCCCCTCCAGCCCATTCGTACCGTGTTCCCGGCGCGCGGACGTCGTTCGGGCGACCCGCGCGCCGGGCGTTTTCCCGGCGGTGTCCACGGGTGTGGATATGCTGCCGAGTTGTTGTGCGGACCGGACGAGTACGCCCGAAGGGGGGCGGGCCGGCCGGTCCGAACTAGAGCGAGGAGGCGTCCGGCACATGGAGACGACGAGTGGGGCAGTCGCGCAGGCGCCGGCCGCGGAGGACGGACAGCAGGCCGCCTCCGCCCGGCGCACGGTCGACGACTACCTGCGCGCGCCCTTCCCGTGGTACGGCCTCGACGAGGCCTTCACAGGGCCGCGCTGGCTGATGCAGGTCGGTGCCGCCGCCGACGGGGCGGTGGAACACGGTTCGATCGGGCACGGCGACGAACCGTCGGTGCGCAACGAGAACACGGCGGACCAGGACGCCAAGGAGAAGTTCGCGGTCGTCGTCACGGTCGCCGCCAACCCCGTACGGCGCAGCCCGGACGGCACGGGCGTGCTGGAGGCCACCTCGGTGTCCTCGGTGGCCTGGCTCGCGGGCGTCGGGCTGCTCACGTGCACCTGGCCCGGCCAGGTCGACCACGCCCTGCGGGACGACTGGCTGGACCAGCAGACCGAGACGGCGTGGGCCCTCGCGGACGACCTGGCGGGGCCCGAGTGGTCGACGCTGACGCTGCCGGTGGACGGGGTGCCCACCCGCTTCCACTACCGCGAGTCCGCGTTCGGCTGGGTGCTGGCCGGCTCCACCGGGGCGGGGGCGCACGTCGGGGCGTACGGGCGGGGCATGAGCGCGTACGGCCTCGGGTTCGCCGAGGTCAAGGACATCACGCTGTACGCCTGACCTGGCATGACGTGACGGAAGGGGCGCCGCAAGCCTGCGGCGCCCCTTCCCCCGTGCCGTGTCCTAGAACTTGTTCTTCGGCGTGATCCCCAGCGACAGGCCCGACAGGCCGCGCTGCCGGCCGCCCAGCTTCCCGGCGATCGAGCGCAGGGCCGCGCCCGCCGGCGAGTCCGGGTCGCTCAGGACGACCGGCTTGCCCTCGTCACCGCCCTCGCGGAGGCGGACGTCGATCGGGATGTTGCCCAGCACCGGGACGTTCGTACCGGTGGTGCGGGTCAGGCCGTCGGCGACGACCTGACCGCCGCCCGTGCCGAACACGTCTACCATCTCGTCGCAGTGCGGGCAGGGCAGCCCGGACATGTTCTCGACCACGCCGACGATCTTCTGGTGGGTCTGTACGGCGATGGAACCGGCCCGCTCGGCCACCTCCGCCGCCGCCTGCTGAGGCGTCGTCACGACGAGGATCTCGGCGTTCGGGACCAGCTGGGCGACGGAGATGGCGATGTCGCCGGTGCCGGGCGGCAGGTCGAGCAGCAGGACGTCGAGGTCGCCCCAGTACACGTCCGCCAGGAACTGCTGGAGCGCGCGGTGCAGCATCGGGCCGCGCCACACGACCGGCGCGTTGCCCGGGGTGAACATGCCGATCGAAATGACCTTCACGCCGTGCGCGGACGGCGGCATGATCATGTTCTCGACCTGGGTGGGACGGCCGTCGGCGCCCAGCATGCGCGGCACGCTGTGGCCGTAGATGTCGGCGTCGACCACGCCGACCTTGAGCCCGTCGGCCGCCATCGCCGCCGCCAGGTTCACCGTGACCGACGACTTGCCGACGCCGCCCTTGCCGGAGGCGACCGCGTACACCCGGGTCAGGCTGCCCGGCTTGGCGAAGGGCACCTCCCGCTCGGTCTGGCCGCCGCGCAGCGCGCTCGCCAGCTCCTTGCGCTGCTCGTCGCTCATGACGTCGAGCGTGACGTCGACGCGGGTGACGCCCTCGACGCGCGAGACCGCGTCGGTCACCCGCTGAGTGATCGTCTCCCGCATGGGGCAGCCGGAGATCGTCAGGTACACGGTGACCGCGACCGTCCCGTCCGCGCCGAGCTCCACCGACTTCACCATCCCGAGCTCCGTGATGGGGCGGTGGATCTCGGGGTCGTTCACCGTCGCCAGTGCTTCACGCACCGCGTCTTCCGTAGCCATAGAGACGATGGTACGGCGCCCGGTGCCGGGCCGGGAAAGCCCCGTCACCGGTCGTCCATGTCACGCCGCCCCGGGTGGCCCGCCGGGAATACGCCCCGGTCGTGATGGCGGTCCCCGCGGTCCCCCCGTTCACCTCGGTCCGGCCGGTCGTGGTGGCCGTCCCCGCGCTCCTCCAGTTCCTTCAGCGCGTCCTGGAGCTCGGAGCGGATCCAGTCACGCGTCGCGACCTCGCCCAGCCCGATGCGCAGGGCGGCGATCTCGCGGGTCAGGTACTCGGTGTCGGCGATGGAGCGCTCGTTCTCCTTGCGGTCCTGCTCCAGGTTGACCCGGTCGCGGTCGTCCTGCCGGTTCTGCGCGAGCAGGATCAGCGGCGCCGCGTAGGAGGCCTGCAGCGACAGCATCAGCGTCAGGAAGATGAACGGGTACTGGTCGAAGCGCAGACCGCCCGGCGCGGCCACGTTCCACACCACCCACCAGATGATGACGACCGTCATCCAGACGATGAACCGTCCCGTGCCCAGGAACCGCGCGATGCGCTCCGACAGCCGCCCGAAGGCGTCCGGGTCCCATTCGGGCAGGATCCGACGGCGCGGCGGGCGAGGCTGGTCCAGGCGGGGCCGGGGCCGGCCGGCCGCGGTGGCGCCGACGGGCGTGCGCTCGCGGACGCTCTCGCGCTCAGGAGGCATCCGCACCCGCCTCCTCCCCGTCGAGGTGGAACTCCGTCTCGCGCCAGTCGTCCGGCAGCATGTGGTCCAGCACGTCGTCCACGGTCACCGCGCCCAGCAGCGCCCCGGACTCGTCCACGACGGGCGCCGCGACCATGTCGTACGCCGCGAAGAACCCGGCGACGACCGGCAGCGCGGCGTCCGGCGCCAGCGGCTGGAGGTCGTCGTCGATGATCGAGCCGACCAGCGTGTACGGCGGGTCGCGCAGCAGCCGCTGGAAGTGGACGGTGCCCAGGTACTTGCCGGTCGGCGTCTCGTCGGGCGGCCGGCACACGTACACCTGGGCGGCGAGCGCCGGCGACAGGTCGGCGTTGCGGACCCGGGCGAGGGCGTCGGCGACCGTGGAGTCCGGGCGCAGCACGATCGGCTCGGTGGTCATCAGACCGCCCGCCGTGCGCTCCTCGTACGACATCAGGCGCCGCATGTCGGCCGCGTCGCCGGGCTGCATCAGGCTCAGCAGGCGCTCCTGCTCCTCCACGGGCAGCTCGCCGAGCAGGTCGGCCGCGTCGTCCGGGTCCATGGCCTCCAGGACGTCGGCGGCCCGTTCCTCCTGGAGCTTGCCGAGGATCTCGATCTGGTCGTCCTCCGGCAACTCCTCCAGCACGTCGGCCAGCCGGTCGTCGTCGAGGGCGGCGGCGACCTCGGCGCGGCGCTTGGGGGAGAGGTGGTGCAGCACGTTGGCGAGGTCGGCGGGGCGCAGCTGCTCGAACGTGGCGAGCAGGTTCTCGGCGCCCTGCCCGTGTTCCTCCAGGGAGAAACCGGTGACGGCGGACCACTCGACGGTCAGCGCCTCGCCCTTGCCGCGCCGAAAGGCACCCGCCTTCTTGCCCTTGCGGACGAAGATCCGGTCGATCTCCCACTCCCGCCGGGCCGGGAGCTGCCGCACCGACAGGTCGAGGACGGTGACCTCCTCACCGGTCTCCACGAGCGTGACACGCCGGTCGAGGAGCTCCCCGAACACGAGGCGCTCGGTGGGCCGCTGCTCGAAGCGCCGGACGTTGAGCACCCCGGTGGTGATGACCTGGCCGGACTGGATGGCGGTCACCCGGGTCATGGGCAGGAAGATGCGGCGGCGGGTGGCGAGTTCGACGACCAGGCCGAGCAGCCTCGGTGGCCGCCGCCCGACACGCAGCATGACGACCAGCTCGCGCACGCGGCCCACCTGGTCGCCGCTCGGGTCGAACGCGGCGATCCCGGCGAGGTGCGAGACGAAGATCCGGGGCGCGCCGGCTGCCATGTGCCGCGCCTCCTTCCCGTGCCCGGTCCGTACCACTCGCTGCGCGGTGCTCCGTCCGGCGCCCTGCCGTGGGCCGTGATCCGTTCCGTACGGCGCTGGGTCGGACGCTGTGACCTGCACGGCCGTGCCGGTCGCCCGAAGTGCCCGGTGGAGTTCAGGCTAGCCCGTCCCCTTCCGGTACGCCCTGGTGAGCGGTCCGGACGGACTGGCTCCGTCCGGACCGAACGGCCCCCGGTACTCTGCGGTACGCCGTGCCGCCCGGTCCGCCCCGCCGGACCCACCGGACCGGCAGGCTCCGTCAGCTCCGTCAGAAAGGCAGCCCCACCTGTGACTGCGATTCCCCAGAGCCGTAACCGCCGGGCCGCGCTGGTGACCGCGATGTGCGCGCTGCTCGTGACGGGGACGGCGCTGACGGGGTGCGGCGAGAAGGACCCCGACGAGGGCACCAACGGGGTCGGCAGACTCCCGGCGGAGAAGATCCAGGCCAAGACCCGGAAGGCGGCGGAGGCCGCCGAAGCGGTACGTCTTCACGGGACAGTGGTCACCAGCGGACGCACGTACACGCTCGACATGCGCCTGAAGTCCGACGGCGGAACCGGCGCCGTCACCGCCAAGGGAATGAAATTCCAGCTGATGCGGGCCGGCAAGGACCTGTTCCTCAAGGCCGATGCCGGTTTCTGGAGCCACGCCGACGGCGAGGGCGGCAGCGGCGGTGCCGACGCGGCGGCGGTCGAGAAGCTCAGCGGCAAGTACGTGAAGGTGCCGCAGGGCGACCCCTCGTACAAGAAGTTCAGCGGCTTCACCGACATGGACCTGCTGCTGGACGGGCTCCTGACGCTGCACGGCGAGCTCGCGACCGACGGGCACCACGAGCAGGCCGGCGTGCCGGTCATCCGCATCACCGGCGACAAGGGCTCGGGCGGCACGCTGGACGTGTCCCTGGAGGGCACGCCGTATCCGCTGCGCCTGGTCAGGGCGGGCAGCGCGGGCACCCTGTCCTTCTCGGACTGGGGCAGGGAGTTCGCCCTCAAGAAGCCGGCGGGCGACGAGATCCTGGACTACGGCCGACAGTTGCCGACCTCGTAATGACACCGGCACCGCCCACGGACGGGCGGGCCTACTTCCGCCTGCGCCGCTTCAGCAGCAGGCGGGGCAGCCCGGCAGGGACCGGCTCCCGCGTCGTGGCGGGCGTCGGCAGCGGCGCCTCGGCCAGCGAACCGTCCGGCAGCGGCGCGATCCGCCCGGTCGGCTCCAGGCGTACGACGCGGCACTCGCGGGCCCAGCGGTCCGGCATGGCCTCGCCGTCCGGGGCGTTCAGCCGCTTGCCCTTGAGCTGGGCGACCGTCTCCTGCCACGCCTTCGAGCCGGCCGGCAGCTCGGTGACGCGGGCCGCCCAGGAGACGAGCCGGCCGCCCTTGTCCTTGCTGCGCACCGTGACCTCGGCCGAGGCCCCGTCGACCAGCCCGGCGAGCGGCTGCTCCCCGGGCCCGTCACCGACGACGCAGGCCGCGCCGTCGTGCCAGACGTGCCACAGGGCGCGGGCCGGGAGACCGGGCGCGGTGACCCAGACGAGGCCGGACTTCTTGGTGGCTTCCTCGACGAGAGCCCGGTCGAGCAGGTGGCTGGTCATGCGCCCAGCCTATCCACGCGGTCCGGAGCCGACCGGTGCCGGAGTGCAGCCCACGGATGCCCGACCGTCGCCCGTCCGGCCGTGGCCGGTCCGGTCCGGTCAGAGCCAGCCGTTGCGCTTCAGCGTGCGGTGGATGCCCAGACAGAGGGCCACCGTGATCCCGAGGACCATCGGGTAGCCGAACTCCCAGTGCGTCTCCGGCATGTGGTCGAAGTTCATGCCGTACACCCCGCACACCATCGTCGGTACGGCGATGATCGCGGCCCAGGAGGTGATCTTGCGCATGTCCTCGTTCTGCGCGACGGACGCCTGGGCGAGGTTGGCCTGGAGGATGGAGTTCAGCAGCTCGTCGAAGCCGATGACCTGCTCCTGCACCCGGGCGAGGTGGTCGGCGACGTCCCGGAAGTACTTCTGGATGTCGGGGTCGATCAGCCGCATCGGCCGCTCGCTCAGCAGCTGCATGGGGCGCATCAGGGGCGACACGGCGCGCTTGAACTCCAGCACCTCGCGCTTGAGCTGGTAGATCCGGCCGGCGTCCGTGCCGCGCGGGGTGCCCTTGCGCCCCGGCGAGAACACCTCGGTCTCCACCTCGTCGATGTCGTCCTGCACCGCGTCGGCGACCGCGATGTAGCCGTCCACCACGTGGTCGGCGATGGCGTGCAGCACCGCCGAGGGGCCCTTGGCCAGCAGCTCCGGGTCGTCCTGGAGCCGGTGCCGCAGCGCCCGCAGCGAGCCCTGTCCGCCGTGCCGGACGGTGATGAAGAAGTCCCGCCCGGTGAAGCACATCACCTCGCCGGTCTCGACGACCTCGCTGTTGGCGTCGAACTGGTCGTGGTCGATGTAGTGGATCGTCTTGAAGACGGTGAAGAGGGAGTCGTCGTAACGCTCCAGCTTGGGCCGCTGGTGGGCCTGGACGGCGTCCTCCACGGCCAGCGGGTGCAGCCCGAACTCGCCCGCGATACCGGCGAATTCCGCCTCGGTGGGCTCGTGCAGCCCGATCCACACGAAGCCCCCGTCGCGGCGCACCTGGCGCATCGCCTCGGGCGGGCTGAGCGGCGTCCCGGCCGGCACGCGCCGGCCGTCGCGGTAGACGGCGCAATCGACGACGGCGGACGGGGTCCCGGGGGCGCGCGTGGTGTCGTAGGTCCCGCCGTCCTTGCGCAGGGACACGCGGGAGGGACGGACGACGGCGGCTCGCAGGTCGCGGATCATCGACATGAGCAGGCTCCTTCGCAGGCGGGCAACGAAAGGCGCCGGCAACGGGTGGAACTGCCCGGAATGGGGACGTCCTGGCTCTGGATGTCTGGCACGTCCACAAAGCGGGGAGCACCGCACCGTCGCGGTGGCGAGTTTCGCTACTGATTCAGGTACTGATGCAGATCAGACAGATCAGGCACAACGAAACGCAGTGCTCTTCCGTGGGCACGAATGCGAGGTCACAGGTGGCCGGCTGAAGCAGAGCAGCCGCGTCAGCGGTCGGAAGAGCGGGTAGTACTGCACGGTCGACTTCGATCCATGACAGCCCCACCTCCTCCGGCCGGTCCCTCTTGAGGGACGATCCCACTCCCTGGAGAGTCTCATCGGCGTCGGGGCCCCGGTCGCTGTGCTCCAGTTGCCCGAAGGCCTGGGCGGTGCCCCCATGTGTGCTGCCCCGACACGGCGCAAGAGTAGCAGCCGGTCAGCATGTCAAGGCGCCGCTTTGCCGTGCGCTGACGAGTTCTATGCTCGCCGCATGGCTGATGTTGTTCCTCTGGTCGAGGCCCGGTTGCGCACCGCTCTGGGCGAGCCCGACGCGCGCGCGTCGGTCACCTTTCTCGGCACCGACCGCATCGAAGTCCTGCGCTTCACGGAGGGGGACGTCGTCCGGTACGCCTCGCTCGGTATGTCCGCGCACCCCATGACGGATCCCACGTCCGTGGTCGCCGACCCCGTCAGGGGCCCGCGTGCCGAACTGCTCCTGTCGGTACGGGCCGGAGTCGCCGACACGGACAAGGTGCTGCGTCCGCTGGCCGTGCTCGCCGCGTCCCCGCAGGTCGAGGGAGTCGTCGTGGCGCCCGGTGCCTCGCTGGACGTGGGTGAACCCCTGTGGCCCGGCGCCCCGTTCACCTCGGTGCTGGTCGCCGAGCCGGGTGGCCTGGTGGAGGACCTGGAGCTCGACGAGCCGCTCGACCCCGTACGGTTCCTGCCGCTGCTGCCGATGACGCCGAACGAGGCCGCCTGGAAGCGCGTCCACGGCGCCCAGGAGCTCCAGGAACGCTGGCTGGCGCACAAGACGGACCTGCGCGATCCCTCCCGCAGGTCCGTGCCACTCGACTGACAGGGCGTGAGGAAGCTCACCCAACGCCCCTCGTCCAGCCGGTCAGTTCGCGTAGACCGGCACGCCGTCCTCGGTGGCGTGCGCCGGCTCCCGTCCCGCCGCCTCCCGCGTGAGCGACGAACGCCGTACGAGGACGACGGCGGCGCCGAGTACGGCCGTGCCCGCGGCCACCACGAACGGGACGTGGAGGTCGGTCCACTCCTCGATCTTCGGCGCGAAGCAGGGCGCTGCCGCCGCCGCGAGCCAGCGCACGAAGTTGTAGCCGGCGCTCGCCACCGGACGCGGCGCGTCCGACACGCCGAGGGCCAACTCGGTGTAGACGGTGTTGTTCACGCCGATGAAGGCGCCCGACAGGATCGTGCAGACGACGGCCGTGGTGTGGTCGCCGTAGCCGAGGACGAGTACGTCGGCGGCGAGCAGGAGCAGCGAACCGCCGAGGACTTTCAGCGAGCCGAACCGCCTCTGCAGACGCGGGGCCACGACCACCGAGAAGACGGCGAGCAGCACACCCCACGCGAAGAACACGGCACCCGACTTGTACGGCGTCATGTCCAGCACGAACGGCGTGAAGGCCAGCACGGTGGAAAGGATCGCCGCCGCGCTGCCTCCGGCCGCCGCGCCGACGATGACGGCGAGGGCGGTGGACACGAACAGGGCGTTGCCGAGACCCCGGCCGGCCCGGAAGGCGACGAGTTCGCCGACCGAGCCCGAGGTGCCGGACAGGCCCGCGAAGACCGTCACGAGCGCGAGGCCGAGCAGCAGCGTGGCGCGGCCGCCGATCCGGCTGGAGACGAAGCCGGTGAGCGGCATCGCGACGGCGGTGATGAGGAAGTACGAGGTGAACAGCAGGGAGACCTGGCTCGCCGAGGCGTCGAGGCCCTTGGCGATGGACGGCAGGATCGGGTCGACGAGTCCGATGCCCATGAAGGCGACGACGGACGCGCCGGCGGTCGCCCACACGGCCTTCGGCTGCTTGAGTATGCCGCCCGCCCCCGCGTCGAGGGTGTCCCTGCGTGCTCCTGTCCGTGGAGATGGTGGGCTGCTACACATAATAAGTTAGCTGTGCTAATTAATGCAAGCTGCATCTAAATCTGGGGGGAGTGGCGGGCGTTCGGTGCGCCGACCCCCGGACGGGTGACCGTCCTTGACGTGGCGGGGCGGGGGTAGGACCGTGGGGCTCTATGAGGGGCGAACCCAGTTGCCCGAAGTGCGGTGGCCGGGTCAGGGCTCCCGGTCTTTTCGCCGATGCGTGGCAGTGCGATGTCCATGGCGCCGTCCACCCTCTGCAACCGGTGATCCCGCCCAGTGTCGACGCCCTCAATGTCGTCGTGCGCCGTGCGCAGGTGCCCGTGTGGATGCCGTGGCCGCTGCCGGTGGGCTGGCTGTTCACGGGCGTGGCCTGCGCCGGTGACGACCGCAGCGGCGGCCGGGCCACCGCCGTGGCGTGCACCGGTCCGGGCCCGCTCGGCGGGATGGGGGAGATGGTCCTGGTGGCCGAGGAGCTCGGCGTCGGCCTCGGTGCGCGTTACGCCGGCATCGAGGGCCCCGACCCGGGGCCCGGCATGGACGTCGAGAAGCCGGCCGAGGCCAAGGTGCTGGCCGCCGGCCGCCCCGCTCCGCTGTGGCACGTCGCCTCGGCGCCCGCCGACCGCGCCGTGTTCGTCGGCGAGGCGCTCGGCCTGTGGCTCTGGGCGGTCGTCTGGCCCGACCAGTCGGGGCTGCTGATGTACGACGAGCTGGTCCTCGCCGATCTGCGCGAGGCCGGGGCCGAGGCGGAACTGGTACCGTGCGGCGCGTTGTCGCCCCGGCTGCTCGGCGTCTGAGCGTTCCGCGGGGCGGGGCCGCAGGCGGATACGGGAGCGGCGGAGAACCGGCGCCCGTCGGAGCCGGGCTCGACGTGTAGGGGGCGCTGGGCGGCTGCGGGTGTGACGGGGGTGTCCGTAGGTCCGGTTATCCTTTGAGCGTCCCTGTCCGTCCTGTCACCGCCTGGAGCGTGCGTCGTGCGCATCGATCTGCACACCCACTCCACCGCGTCCGACGGCACGGACAGTCCTACGCGGCTGGTCCGCACGGCCGCCGCGGCCGGCTTGGACGTCGTCGCGCTGACGGACCACGACACCACCCGCGGGCACGCCGAGGCCCTCGCCGCGCTCCCGGAGGGGCTCACCCTCGTCACGGGCGCCGAACTCTCCTGCCGCCACGACGGCATCAGCATGCATCTGCTGGCCTACCTCTTCGACCCCGAGGAGCCCGCCCTGCTCGCCGAGCGCGAGCTGCTCAGGGACGACCGGGTGCCGCGCGCCAAGGGCATGATCGCCAGACTGAACGCGCTGGGCGTGCCCGTCACCTGGGAGCAGGTGTGCCGGATCGCCGGGGACGGCTCCGTCGGCCGGCCGCACGTCGCGTCCGCGCTCGTGGAGCTGGGCGTCGTACCGACCGTGGGTGAGGCCTTCACGCCCGAGTGGCTGGCCGACGGCGGGCGGGCCTGCGTGGAGAAGCACGAGACCGACCCCTTCGAGGCGCTCCGGCTGGTCAAGGCCGCGGGCGGCGTCGCCGTCTTCGCACACCCGGCCGCCGCCAAGCGGGGCCGCACGGTGCCGGACTCCGCCATCGCCGAGATGGCCGCCGCCGGGCTCGACGGCATCGAGGTCGACCACATGGATCACGACCCCGGCGCGCGGGCGCGGCTGCGCGGCCTCGCCAAGGAGCTGGGACTGCTGGTGACCGGGTCCAGTGACTACCACGGCAGCCGCAAGACCTGCGTGCTCGGCGAGTACACCACCGACCCCGAGGTGTACGGGGAGATCACGCGACGCGCGACCGGCGCGTTCCCGGTGCCGGGAACCGGCGGAGCCTGAGGCGCGGCCGGCTCCCCGGCCACGGCGGAGCCGGAAGCACGGCCCGGCTCCCGGCGCGGCAGAGCTGAGGCGCGGCCCGGCTCCCGTCCCCGGTGAAGCCGGACGCGTGGCCCGGCTCCCGTCCCGGCGCCGGCGCCCGCCTGCCTCCCTCGCGCCCGCCTCCCGTCACCCCTCCCGCTCTCTTTCGGCAAGGCTCTCCCCTCGATGTTCGACGTCGCCGTCTTCGGTTCTCTCTTTCTGACCCTGTTTGTCATCATGGATCCCCCGGGGATCACCCCGATCTTCCTCGCGCTGACCGGTGGGCGGCCCGTCCGGACGCAGAAGCGGATGGCGTTCCAGGCCGTCTGCGTCGCGGCCGGCGTGATCACCGTCTTCGGCCTGCTCGGCCACCAGATCCTCGACTATCTGCATGTGTCCGTCCCGGCGCTGATGATCGCCGGCGGACTGCTGCTTCTGCTGATCGCGCTCGATCTGCTCACCGGCAAGACGGACGAGCCGAAGCAGACCAAGGACGTCAACGTCGCGCTCGTACCGCTGGGCATGCCGCTGCTGGCCGGGCCCGGGGCGATCGTGTCCGTCATCCTCGCCGTGCAGAGGGCCGAGGGCCTCGCCCCGCAGGTGGCGGTGTGGTCGGCGATCCTCGCCATCCATGTCGTGCTGTGGCTGGTGATGCGCTACTCGCTGGTGATCATCCGCGTCATCAAGGACGGCGGTGTGGTGCTGGTGACCAGGCTGGCGGGCATGATGCTGTCCGCGATCGCCGTGCAGCAGATCATCAACGGCGTCACCCAGGTGATACGGACGTCCTGACCGCAGGAGGCTCCGGGTGGCCCCGGGCATGCGCGGAGCCCCGGTACGGCGTGTCCGAACCGGGGCTCCGAAGCGTCTGCAGGGGCGAGCCGCTGCTGTGTGGCCGTTATGAGGCCGAGGTCTCGGCCGGGCGTATCCACAGGCGCTGCCCGACGGCGGCTGCCTGCTGAACGATGCGATTGACGGAGGCGGCGTCCACGACCGTACTGTCCACGGGGGTTCCGTCGACATCGTCGAGACGCATGATTTCGAAGCGCAAGGGCTTCTCCCTTCGTCTGGTCATCCTCCTGGAGGAGAACTACTGGTGGAGGCCACGGAGCAGGAGTGCCCGCGTTCCACATATCTCCAACGTGTTGCCCACGACAAACATTCCCTACGCTAAAGAAAATTTTCGACCGTCTAAATACTGCCGGGTAAAAGGTCGGTCGTGCCCGGCCATGACGGAAGCGGGCCGGAGGCGGTTCAAAGGCAAGACTGACCGGGACCGGTTGTGTCCGCAGCGTGACCGCCGGGACAATAGGGGCGATGAACGAAGACCACGCGGCCCTCACCGCCCGTATCGACCGCACGAACGAGCTGCTCCAGCGCATGCTCGCCGAGGTGGCCAAGACGCCCTCCACCCATGCGATCTTCGTCGACGCGGGGTACCTGTACGCGGCGGCGGGCCGGCTGGTCGCCGGCACCGAGGACCGGCGGGCCTTCGACCTCGACGCCGAGGGCCTGATCGACGCGCTCATCGACCGCGCCCGCACGATCTTCGCGGACAGCCGGCTGCTGCGGGTCTACTGGTACGACGGTGCCCGCCGCCGCATCCACACGGCGGAGCAGCAGTCCATCGCCGAGCTGCCCGACGTCAAGGTGCGCCTCGGCAACCTCAACGCCAACAACCAGCAGAAGGGCGTCGACTCCCTCATCCGCTCCGACCTGGAGTCGCTCGCCCGGCACCGCGCCATCAGCGACGCCGCGCTGCTCGGCGGCGACGAGGACCTGGTCTCGGCGGTGGAGGCGGCGCAGGGCTACGGCGCCCGGGTCCACCTGTGGGGCATCGAGGCCCCGGAGGGCCGCAACCAGGCGGAGCCCCTGCTGTGGGAGGTCGACAGCCAGCGCACCCTGGACCTCGACTTCTTCAAACCGTACGTCTCCCGCCGCGCTGCCCAGGCCTACGAGGCGACCGCCGCCCGGCCCACCCGCGAGGACGTCCGCTTCGTCGGCGCCCAGATCGCGGCGAAGTGGCTCGTGGCGCGGGGCAGGGAAGCGCTCGTCGAGCTGCTGCCGGGCCACCCCTACCTGCCCGGGTCGGTCGACCAGGACCTGCTGGTGGAGGCGGAGGGCCTGCTTCAGTACTCGCTGCGTGGCCAGGCGGACCTGCGGCGGGCCCTGCGCGACGGGTTCTGGGACCACTTGCAGGCGCAGTACTAGCAGAGTTCCTTCCCTGCCCCGGCTACCCGGCGGTGGCGGCGTCCCAGAAGTCGGCCAGCGCGCGGGCAGTCGGCAGGGGCCGGTCCGTGTTGGGGGAGTGCTCGGCGCCCTCGACGACCGTGCGGCGGGCACCCAGCCGCAGCGCCATGTCGTCCAGGTCGGGCACCGGCCAGGTGTCGTCGTACGCGCCCGACACCACGTGGAACGGCAGCGGTACGGCGGCGAGTTCCGCCACGCGGTCCGGCTCGGCGCACAACTGCCGCCCGGTGGCGAGGAGTTGGGCCGGCCTGGTGCCCAGCCAGCGGCGGCGGAGCTGGGCCTGGTCGCCGGGGCCGCGGGCCGGGCCGCCGACCTCCTCGGGCGGCCCCATGGCCTGGATCGCGACCCACACCTCGTCCATCGCCATCGTGCCGAGCGCGTCCCGCAGCAGTTTCACACGCTCCCGCTGGTCGTCGGAGATCTGCGCGGGTCCCGAGGACATCAGGGTGAGCGAACGGAACGGGGCGTGGTCCCGCAGAACGGCGGCCCGGGCGATCTGCCCGCCCAGCGAGTGCCCGACGAGATGCACCCGGGTGCCCAGGGCGGCCGTCTGGGCGAGGACATCGCGCGCGAGCTCCTCCTGCGCGTAGGGCGACTCGTCGTCGGCGGGGCCGTCCGACTCGAACTGCCCGCGCCCGTCCACGGCGACCGTCCGGTAGCCGCGCGCCGCCAGCGGCTCGTGCAGCAGCGTGAAGTCCTCCTTGCTGCCGGTGAACCCGGGCAGCAGCAGCGCGACCCCGCGCGTCCCGACGCCGTCGGCGACGGGCATGTCGACGACGGCGAACCCACCACGCGAGGTACGCAGCGCGTAGGCGCGAGCGCCCGGGGGCCGCTGGAAGGAGGCGTTCTTGCTCACGAGCGGGAGCGTATCGGGTGGCGGGGCACGGTTCGCAGCCACACCCCGGTGCCGGAAACGACGGCGGCCCGGCCCTCCGTGGTGGGGGACCGGGCCGTCTCGGCGAGCTGTCAGCCGTCCGCGGGCTCCGCGGACGCCGTGGCCTTGCGGGTGCGACGCGCCTTCGGCCTCGCCTCGGCCGGGTCACCGCCGTCCGCCTCGGCGGGCGCCGCGGTGGCCTTGCGGGTACGGCGGCGCGGGGCCGCGGCCTCCGGCTCCTGCGCGGACTGCGCCGGGATGCCGACAGCCGGGCCGGCCTCGGCCGGCTCGGAGGCCTTGCGCGTACGGCGGGTCTTCGGCCCGGCCTCCGTCGCCTCGGCGGCGGCAGCAGCGGCGTCCGCGGGGGCAGCGGTCGCCGTCTTCCGCGTGCGACGACGCGGCTCGGCCCCGGCCTCGGCGGCCTCCGGCTCCTGCACGGCGGTGGCCGCCTTGCGGGTACGGCGGGTCTTCGGCCTGGCCTCCGCGCCCTCGGCGGTGTCGACCGCCGCCTCGGCGGCGGCAGCAGCGGCGTCCGCGGGGGCAGCGGTCGCCGTCTTCCGCGTGCGACGACGCGGCTCGGCCCCGGCCTCGGCGGCCTCCGGCTCCTGCACGGCGGTGGCCGCCTTGCGGGTACGGCGGGTCTTCGGCCTGGCCTCCGCGCCCTCGGCGGTGTCGACCGCCGCCTCGGCGACGGCCGCGGCTTTGCGCGTGCGGCGCGGCTTCGGCTCCGAGGGCTCCTCGGCCGGGGCCGCCCGCGTGGTGCCCTCGGCGGTGTCGAGCGCCGTCTCGGCAGAAGCGGCGGCCTTGCGGGTGCGGCGGCGCGGCCTGGTGGCCGTGGCCTCCCCCACCGGGGCCTCCGCCGCCGGGGCGGTCCCGGCTGCCGGAGCGGCTTCGGTGTCCGTCGCGTCCGTCCCGGCGGGCGTCACCGCTTCGGCCGTCGCCGCGGACTTCCGCGTACGGCGGCGACGGGGCTGCTCGGAGACCTCGGCGACGTCGGACGGCGTGCTTTCGGCCGTGGCCACCGCGCTCTCGGCGGCGGCCGTCGGCTCCGTGGCCGTCGGCTCCGCGGCCGGTCCCTGCTCGGCGGAGACCCCGCCGCGCATCCGGCGGCGACGGCGCGGCGTACGCGGGGCGGTGGCCTCGTCGGAGACCGCCACGGCGTCCTTCTCGGGGGACGCGACCGGAGCCGTACCGGCCGGCGCGGCCTCGTCCAGCGGGGCTCCGCCGCGCATCCGGCGACGGCGCCGCGGCGTACGCTCCGAGCGCTCCCGCTCGTCGGACCGGGAGTCCGGCCGGGAGTCGGTCCGGCCGCCGCCCCGGGCACCGCGCCCGCGCGGCCCGCGGCCACCCGGCTCGCCCAGGTCCTCGAGCTCCTCCGCGTCGAGCCCGGCGCGCGTGCGCTCCGAGCGCGGCAGGACGCCCCTGGTGCCCTCGGGGATACCGAGGTCGGAGAAGAGGTGCGGCGAAGTCGAGTACGTCTCCGGCGGGGCGGCGAAGCCCAGGTCGAGCGCCTTGTTGATCAGCTGCCAGCGCGGGATGTCGTCCCAGTCGACCAGCGTGATCGCCGTACCCTTCGCGCCCGCGCGGCCGGTGCGGCCGATGCGGTGCAGGTACGTCTTCTCCTCTTCCGGCGACTGGTAGTTGATGACGTGCGTGACGCCCTCGACGTCGATGCCGCGCGCGGCGACGTCGGTGCAGACCAGCACGTCCACCTTGCCGTTGCGGAAGGCGCGCAGCGCCTGCTCGCGGGCACCCTGGCCGAGGTCGCCGTGGACCGCGCCGGAGGCGAAGCCGCGCTGCTTGAGCTGGTCGGCGAGGTCGGCGGCCGTGCGCTTGGTGCGGCAGAAGACCATCACCAGCCCCCGGCCGTCGGCCTGCAGAATGCGCGCGACCAACTCGGGCTTGTCCATGTTGTGCGCGCGGTAGACGAACTGCGTGGTGTTCGCGACCGTGGCGCCCTCGTCGTCCGGCGAGGTGGCGCGGATGTGCGTGGGCTGCGACATGTAGCGGCGGGCGAGACCGATGACCGCACCCGGCATCGTGGCCGAGAACAACATGGTCTGGCGCCGTGCCGGAAGCAGCTTGATGATCTTCTCGACGTCGGGCAGGAAGCCCAGGTCGAGCATCTCGTCTGCCTCGTCGAGGACCAGGGCCCTGACGTGCTGCAGGTTCAGCTTCTTCTGGCCGGCGAGGTCGAGCAGCCGGCCCGGGGTGCCGACGACCACGTCGACGCCCTTTTTCAGGGCCTCGACCTGGGGCTCGTAGGCCCGGCCGCCGTAGATCGCGAGGACGCGTACGTTGCGTACCTTGCCCGCGGTCAGCAGGTCGTTCGTGACCTGCGTGCACAGCTCGCGCGTCGGGACGACGACGAGTGCCTGCGGGGCCTCGGTGAGGTCCTCGGGCCGGGCGCGGCCGGCCTCGACGTCGGCGGGAACGGTGACGCGATCGATGAGGGGCAGGCCGAAGCCCAGCGTCTTGCCGGTGCCGGTCTTGGCCTGGCCGATGACGTCCGTGCCGGAAAGGGCGACGGGGAGAGTCATCTCCTGGATCGGGAAGGGGGTGACGATGCCGACGGCTTCAAGGGCTTCGGCGGTCTCGGGGAGAATCCCGAGGTCTCGGAACGTCGTAGTCAGGGCGCTGCCTCTTCTGTGTGTGCGGTGCGAGGCGAGCGCGGGGGTCGGTGTCGGACCGTGCCAGGGACGTCGGCCGCCGTACGGTCGGGCCGTAGGACACGGGACCACTGCTGACGCTCTAGCGCTCGTACCGCTGAGGTGTCCCTCCGGTCGTCGTACGCACTGAGGCGTACGGCCACGGAAGGCTGTCGGGTCGGAGCCGATCGGGCCTCCGACCGGGCATCCTCATACGTGCGCCCCGTCGAGATGGCTCTGCATTGCCACGGAGTACTCGGCAGGCGCATTACCACCATACCCCGGATTCGCGCACACGCGATGGCCGATTTGGTCACGTAGTCGTTGTCACACTGGTTGACCAGGGACTTCCACGTGACGGAGAGCGGGCTATTGTGCGCTCCATGACGACCCCTGACAACGCCTCCGACGCACCCGCCGAACCCACCGGAGTCGCCGCCGAGGACTGGGCGACGGCCTCCGCCGTCCCGCAGTACCGCGCCGCGGTCGTGGACCTGCTCGGCGCGCTCGCGTACGGGGAACTGGCGGCGTTCGAACGGCTCGCGGAGGACGCGAAGCTGGCGCCCACCCTGGAGGACAAGGCCGAGCTGGCGAAGATGGCGTCGGCCGAGTTCCACCATTTCGAGCGGCTCCGGGACCGGCTCACGGAGATCGGCGAGGAGCCGACGCGCGCGATGGAACCGTTCGTCACGGCGCTGGAAGGCTTCCACCGGCAGACGGCACCCTCGGACTGGCTGGAAGGCCTCGTCAAGGCCTACGTCGGCGACTCGATCGCCAGCGACTTCTACCGTGAGGTCGCCGCCCGGCTCGACGCCGACTCGCGCCGCCTGGTGCTGGCCGTACTCGACGACACGGGGCACGCCGGGTTCGCCGTCGACCGGGTGCGCGCCGCGATCGACGCGGACCCGCGCGTGGGCGGCCGGCTCGCGCTGTGGGCACGGCGGCTGATGGGCGAGGCGCTGTCGCAGTCGCAACGGGTGGTCGCCGAGCGCGACGCGCTGTCGACGATGCTGGTGGGCGGCGTCGCGGACGGGTTCGATCTCGCCGAGGTCGGCCGGATGTTCTCCCGCATCACCGAGGCGCACACGAAGCGGATGGCGGCGCTGGGCCTGGCGGCCTGACCGCGCCGTTCTCAGGCGGGGCCGGTGCGCTCGTCAGGAACGTCGGCGCCCGCGGCGGCGGCTCAGGCCGTCGCCGAGCGTCGGCGGAGTCTTCCCGCGGGGCGCAGCAGCAGCGACAGCGAGGCGACCGAGACGGCGGCCGATCCAACGAGGGTCAGCAGGATGCCGCCGGCGTCGAGCGCGCCGTTGGTGAGGAAGGCACCCAGGAGGGCACCGGCGACACCGGTCGACAGGACGAGTGGGCGGGCCGGGAGCCGGTGGGGCAGACGGCGGGCCGCCGCCCAGGCGAGGACGAGGCCGAGCATCGCGGAGCTGAGTGCTTCCAAGATCACGTCGGGGTCCCTCCCACGTGGCCGGTCCTGTCATAGCGGTCCAAGCCCGTCTTACCCCTGACCTGCGCATTCCAACCCTCTCCCACGGCCGGGATGTACTCCGTCAGGGCACGCGCCGGGGGGAGCGGAGGGAGCGGGCGGGAGAGCGAGGGGCCCGGTGGTCTGCGCGACCGCCGGGCCCTCTCCATGCCGCGCCGTGGCGCGGCCGTGTCGTCTACAGCGCGCCGAAGCCCACCTTGCGGGGGGCGGGCTCGCCGATCTCGACGTACGCGAGGCGGTCGGCCGGGACCAGGATCTTGCGGCCGTGCTCGTCCACGAGGCTCAGCAGCTGCGACTTGCCGGCGAGCGCCTCGGACACCGCGCGCTCGACCTCCTCGGCGCTCTGACCGCTCTCCAGAACGATCTCGCGCGGCGCGTGCTGCACGCCGATCTTGACCTCCACGGCTATGTCCCTCCGACGGTCAGTGAAGTGCGCGACCTTGCGCGCCGTACGCAGCACACATTAGCCCGGTGAGGGGACGGACACGCTGCGGCCGGGAACGCCAAGAGCGAACAGCGGGCGGGAATGCCGCCCGGCGTGCGCCGGGCGGTGCTCCCGGTCTCAGTGCTGCTGGTCGGTGCCGTGCAGGGGGTAACCGGCGATGCCCCGCCAGGCCAGCGAGGCCAGCAGCTGGACGGCCCGGTCGCGGGGCACGCTGCGGTCGCTGTGCAGCCACGAGCGGGCCACCACCTGCGCGAGGCCGCCCAGACCCGAGGCGAGCAGCATCGACTCGGCACGCGACAGGCCGGTGTCCTCGGCGATGACGTCGCAGATCGCCTCGGCGCACTCGGTGGTGACCTTGTCGACGCGCTCGCGCACGGCCGGCTCGTTCGTCAGGTCCGACTCGAAGACCAGCCGGAACGCGCCGCCGTCGTCCTCGACGTACGCGAAGTAGGCGTCCATCGTCGCGCGGACGCGCTGCTTGTTGTCCGTCGTCGACGCCAGTGCGTGGCGCACCGACTGGATCAGTGACTCGCAGTGCTGGTCCAGCAGTGCGAGATACAGGTCGAGCTTGCCCGGGAAGTGCTGGTAGAGCACCGGCTTGCTGACGCCGGCGCGCTCGGCGATGTCGTCCATCGCGGCCGCGTGGTAGCCCTGCGCCACGAAGACCTCCTGCGCGGCGCCCAGCAGCTGGTTCCGTCGGGCACGGCGCGGCAGGCGCGTGCCCCGTGGGCGTACCGCCTCTGTCTGCTCGATGGCTGTCACGCCGCCTCCCAGTCAATCGTTCATGTCGCGGTGTGATCCGCGCCGCCATCGTACTTTTCGGTAACCGTGCTGTGCGCGGTGCGAGCGCAGAATTTCACGGACCGGACGGTGGCGACACCCGTGCAGACCGTTTTGAACAGGCACAGAAGGGGCACAATGCGGCCTTCGTCAACCGGATTTCCGGCCGATGGACCCCGCCACCATCCTGCGCCCCGTTCACCTGCGGGCTTCGGTGGTCCGTCTCACCGGTAGTCGTCCTCGTCGAGCGCGACGACCCGGGCCTGCTCGACCAGGTCGGCCTCGTTGGCGCGGTCCGGTTCCACGCCGGTCAGCGGGTCGTCGGTCCGCGGAGCGACGTCCGCCTGCTGCTCCGCCGCGTCGGCCTCCGGCGCCTCCACGCCGACCTCCGGGGCCTGCTGTTCGTCGCCGTCCTCGAAGGTCTCGGGGTCGGTCGGATCTACGGCCATCACGGGCTCCCTTCCTACGAACGTCCCTGAAATGCAGGGGCCACACGCGGGTGCCCTCCGTACGAGCCTAGGAGACACCCGGTCCGTACGCCATGCCATCCGCGTCCGGGGCGTTACGCGCTGCGCACGCCGAGGTCCGTGCGGGTGGGTACCCAGCCGTGACCGGTTCTTGCAGAACGGCTGATTCTGTGACCGTCGACACGTGAACCGCCACGTGATCGTCTCGTAACATTGCCCGCATGTCTTCGACCGATCTCCCTTCCGTGCAGGCGCCCCAAGTCCTCCCGAAGGTGGCGCCCGTGCGGGTCGCGGAGGGAGAGCGGCTGAGGTCGGTCGAGCTTCCGGGAATCACCCTGACGGTGCGTTCGAGACCGGCGGAGCGCGCGGGGGTGCCGCGCGCGCTGTTCGTGCACGGGCTCGGCGGGTCCTCGCAGAACTGGTCGGCGCTGATGGCGCTGCTGGCCGACGTGGTCGACGGCGAGGCGGTCGACCTGCCGGGCTTCGGCGACTCCCCGCCCCCGGACGACGGCGACTACTCCATAACCGGCCACGCCCGCGCGGTCATCCGCTACCTCGACGGCGCCGGACACGGCCCCGTGCACCTCTTCGGCAACTCGCTCGGCGGCGCGGTAACCACCCGGGTCGCCGCCGTACGGCCCGACCTCGTGCGGACCCTCACGCTCGTCTCGCCAGCGCTGCCGGAGATCCGCGTCCAGCGCAGCGCCGTACCGACCGGGCTGCTGGCGGTGCCCGGCGTCGCCGCGCTGTTCACGCGGATCACCCGGCAATGGACGCCGGAACAGCGGGTCCGGGGCGTCCTCGCCCTCTGCTACGGCGATCCCGGACGGGTGACGCCGGAGGGCTTTCGCGACGCCGTGGAGGAGATGGAGCGGCGGATCCGGCTGCCGTACTTCTGGGACGCGATGGCGCGGTCCGCGCGCGGGATCGTCAACGCGTACACGCTGGGCGGGCAGCAGGGCCTGTGGCGCCAGGCCGAACGTGTCCTCGCCCCGACCCTCCTCGTCTACGGGGGCCGGGACCAGCTCGTCGGCTTCCGCATGGCGCAGCGGGCCGCCCGCGCGTACCGCGACTCCCGGCTGCTGACGCTCCCGGAGGCGGGCCACGTGGCGATGATGGAGTACCCCGAGACGGTGGCGATGGCGTTCCGGGACCTCCTCGCGGACACCGGAGGCTCCGGGGTGGGGGCGGACGGAGCCGATGCGACCGGTGAGACCGATGATGCCGACGGAATGACTGGGGTGGCCGGAGTGGCCGATGGGGTCGGGGTCGTCGGGAACGCCGGTGGGCCGGAGATCGATGCGGACGGTGCCGACGGCGCCGACGAGAGCGCGAAGGGCTGACGCGAGAGGTGGGGCGCCACAGCCGTCGCGGGCCCGCTCCGAAGAGCGGCGCCGCGGACAGGACGGGAACGCCGGGGACATCCGGCACATCGGGAACATCGGGCACGGGAACGCGGAAGGGGCGGCCGTCCGAGGTGGGGCGGTCCGGCGGTGGCGCCGGTCCCACCGGCCCGGCACCCCCGGAGGCAGCGGGCCCGGCCCGTGCGGCGCCGACCGCGCAGGGCGGCATGTGGCTGCAGGACGGGACCCCCGCGCGTGGCGTGCCCCGGGTCCCGGACGCCGGGCCGCGTTTCGCCGACGGGCCGCCACCGCCGGCCCGCGGCGTGCCGCGTTTCCCGGACGGGACGCCGGCTCATGGGGTGCCGCGTTTCCCGGACGGGACGCCGGCTCATGGGGTGCCGCGGTTTCCCGACGGGACGCCGGCTCATGGGGTGCCGCGGTTTCCCGACGGGACGCCGGCCGACGGTGTCCCCCAAGTGCGTGGTGCTCATCCCGAACAGCGTGAGGGAGGCGGTGGCTGGGGAGACTTGGGTGGGCGGACCGGTGCCGGGTACGGCGTACCGGGCGCACCCGGAGCGGCCGGACCCTCCGGATCGCCCGGTGCCCCCATCCCGCGTCAGCGGCAGTCGCCCCCGGCCGGACCACGGCCGGAGTACCTCGACGCCTTCGACGAGGACGACGACGTGTTCGCACCCCCCACGTCCCGCGCCCGCCGGTCTCCCGCCGACGGGGACCCCACCGACCCCCACACCCTCCGCGCCGACGCCGGTGACGACGGCGCGCCGCCGACCGGTGAGCCCGCGCAGACCAGGGGCGGCAGGGGCCGCACGTTCACCGGCATCGCCGCTGCCGCCGTGACCACTGTGCTCGCCGTCGTCGTGGCCGGCCAGGTCGCCGACGGGTCCGACGGCGCCGACACGTCGTCCCGGTCGGCCGTCGACCGGCCCGGGGACGAGTCCGCCGCTCACGGCGACGCAGGGTCGGCGCCCCGCGACGCCGCGCCCGCGCCGCTGACGTACGAGCAGAAGATGAACAAGAGGTATCCGCTCGGCGTGAAGCTGAAGGCCTCCGGGAAGTTCGAGGCGGTCTCCGGGGTCGACAGGGCGCCCGGCAAGGGGCAGAAGTTCACGTATCGCGTGGACATCGAGAAGGGGCTCGGTCTCGACGGCGAGCTCTTCGCGCAGGCCGTGCAGGCGACGTTGAACGACGACCGGAGCTGGGCCCACAACGGCGCCCGTACCTTCGAGCGCGTCCACTCCGGCGACGTCGACTTCGTGATCACCCTCGCCAGCCCCGGCACCACCGACGACTGGTGCGCCAAGTCCGGTCTCGACACCAGTGTCGACAACGTCTCCTGCGACTCGGCCGCCACCCAGCGCATCATGATCAACGCCTATCGCTGGGCGCAGGGCTCCGAGACCTACGGTGACGCGATCCACGCCTACCGGCAGATGCTGATCAACCACGAGGTCGGCCACCGCCTCGGCCACAACCACGTCACGTGCGACAAGAACGGCGCCCTCGCGCCGGTCATGCAGCAGCAGACGAAGTTCCTGGAGTACGACGGCATCCGCTGCCTGCCCAATGCCTGGCCCTACCCGGGTGCCTGACAGCCGGGCCGGCTCCCGCCCGGCCCGGATTGGCTCCCGCCGGCCGGCGTCGTCCCGGTCGCCCGTCGGCAGTCCGGGCCGATGGCCGCAACGTCACCCTGCGTGACGATCTCATCGCTTGACGCGGTGGAACGCATCGCGGGGCGAAAAGTCACGCGCGTTCACCCCTTCTGGTGGCGCGACGGACAACCGTCCAGCACAGCACCGCCCTGTCCGCATACGTTCGTCCCGCTGTGAGCCGCCGAGTCAACGGCGGCTCCCTGGACGGGAGATCGGGGGTGCACTCGTGCGCGTCGGACTGATTACAGAGGGTGGCTACCCGTTTGTGGGCGGTGACGGCATGCTCTGGTGCGACCGGCTCGTGCGCGGACCCGGGCAGCACGAGTTCGACGTCTACGCGCTCAGCCGCAGCCGACGGCAGGAGGCCGAGGGCCACATCCCGTTGCCGCCCCAGGCCGGCAGGGTGCGCACCGCGCCCCTGTGGACCGCCGAGGACGACGGGGTCGTGTACGGACGCCGTGCGCGTCGGCGCTTCGCCGAGTGCTACGCCGCCCTCGCGTCCGTCGTGTGCGCGTCCCGCACCGCCGGTGCCGCCGCCCAGCGCACCGCCCCTGAGGCGGACCGTTTCGGCACCTTCGCCGACGCCCTCTACGGTCTCGCCGAACTCGCCCGCGAGGAAGGCGGCCTCGTCGGCGCCCTCCGTTCCGAGACCGCCGTATGCGCCCTGGAGCGCGCCTGCCGTGCGCCCGGCGCCCAGCAGGCGGCGCGCGAGGCACGCGTCCCCGACCTGCTCCACGTCGCCGCGCACCTGGAACGCGCGCTGCGTCCCCTCTCCCTCGACTGGTACGAGGAGGACGCGCTCGGCGCCGTCGACGTGTGCCACGCCGCCTCCTGCGCGGCCGCCCTGCCCGGGCTGGTCGCCGGGCACTTCCACGGCGTGCCGCTACTGGTCACCGAGTACGGGGTGCAGCTGCGGTCCCACTACCTGAGCGCCGGCCGGGCCACGCCCGCCGTACGGTCCCTGCTCGCCGCCTTCCAGGGCAGCCTCGCCGCCGAGACGTACCGGCGCGCCGCGGTGATCACGCCCGGCAACATCCACGCCCGTCGCTGGCAGGAGAGGTGCGGCGCCGACCGCGGGAAGCTCCGTACGGTCTACCCGGGCATGGATGCCGAGCCGTTCGCCGAGGTCGGCGAGGCGCCGCAGGACGCCGCCCGGGACACGCTGGTCTGGGTCGGCCGGGTGGAACCCGAGAAGGACCTGGTGTCCCTGCTGCACGCCTTCGCCGGGATCCGCAAGGAGGAGCCGAAGACCCGGCTGCGGGTCGTCGGCGCCCCCGGCGGGCCCGAGGGCGTGGCCTATCTGGGCCACTGCCGGGCGCTGGCCGCGCAGCTCTTTCCCGACGAGGCGGACGGGCCGCACGCCGTCGGCGCCAACCCGGTGTCCTTCGAGGAGATCGGCGGGCCCGAACTGTCCACCGTCACCGACGCATACGCTTCCGGTGCCGTCGTCGTACTGTCCAGCGTGGTCGAGGGCTTCCCGGCCGGCCTGGTCGAGGCCATGCTCTGCGGGCGCGCGACGGTGTCCACGGACGTCGGCGCGGTGGTGGAGGTCGTCGGCGGTACGGGCCTCGTCGTACCGCCGCGCAATCCGCGAGCGCTGGCCAAGGCGTGCGTGGCGCTGCTGCGCGATCCGGCGCGCCGCGAGCGCCTCGGTGCCGCCGCCCGTGCCCGCGCTCTCGAACTGTTCGCCGTCGAGCAGAACGTCGCCGCGTTTCACGGCATCTACCTGGAGATCGTCTCGCGCAACCCGGTCCGTCGTGTCGCCCTCGACGACGCCGGGGACCCGCTGCCCTTCGCCGTCCCGGCGGAGTCCCGCATGCCGGGCTGCTGGGGGGAAGCGAGACGGGCCTGCGCCTCGGCCGCGGCGTCGGCCGCGGCTTCCGCGCCGGGCGCCGTCTCGGCCCCCGGCGTGGTGTCCGCCGCCGCGCCGGCCCGGGCTTCCGTCCCGGAGGGTGCGTGATGAGTGGTCCCGGAGAGCTGGATCTGCCCAGCACACCGGACGGCCCCGACGCCCGGGAAACCGGTCCCGCCGTCGGCGGCCGACGGCAGGCGGCGCCCGCCGCCCGGCGCGGCGCCGCCGACCCGGTGAAAGCCCTGCTGCACCAGCACCGGGACCTGTGCGAACGGGCCGTCGACGCCCTGGAGATCGCGGCGGGCCTGGAGGCCCGCGGTGTCACCGACCGGACGGCGGCACGCTTCCGGCACCGGGACGTCTTCTCGCTCGCGGAGGAGATGTACGCACGCGCGCCGCGCGAGGCGCGTGCGGTGCCGCCGCGTCCCGCCGACCGCCCCGCCGACCGTGTCACCGACCGTCCCGCCCCCATGGCGCGCACCCGCTGGGCGTTCCTCACCGTGCTGCCCGGAGCGCTGTGCGCCGCGACCGTGGCCGCGCTCCGGCTCACGGACGGGCAACCCCGGCTCGTCGCGGCCGTGGCGGGCGTCCTCGCCGTGCTGCTGAGCCTGCGCGCGGTGCTGAGGCGCGGCCCGCTCAGTCCCGCACACCGTGGTGCCGCCGGACAGCCCCGGCACGGCACCGGCGTCTGGACGTGCTGGCTCGTCGGATACGCCCTCCTCGGTGACGGTCTGCTGGCCGCCGCCGTCGTGGGCGGCCCCGACGGCTTCCCCACCGGCGGCACGGGCGACACCGACAGCCCCTGGCCGCTCTCCGCGGCTCCGGTCCTGGCCCTCGCCCTCGGCTGCGTGCCCGCCGCCTGGAGCGCCCACCTCTTCGCCGTACGCGCCCGTCGCAGAGTGGAAGTCAGCCGGGGCCTGGAGGAGTTCGCCGCCTCCGTACGGCCGTTGCTGTTCGGCGCGTTCGTGCTGTTCCTGGGCGCGCTCGCCGTCCTCGTCGCTCTCTGCGGTGCCGCCCTCGGCGAGCCCGCCGCCCCCGCGCAGGCCCTCACCCTCGGCGCCCTGCTGTTCCTCGCCCGGCTCCTCACCGTCCACGGTTTCCGGCACGCCCCGGCGCTCGTCCTCACCACCGCCGCGACGACCGAAGGGCTCGCCCTCGCCACGGTGTTCGCGGGCCGCCTGCCCGGCTGCGGCTTCCTCGCCGTCCCCGTCGACACCCTCTTCATCGCCTGGGGCCCGTCCGCCGTCCCCGCTCTGGCCTGCGGTGCGACGGCCCTGACGCTGCTGATCCACGCGACGCAGACACTGACCCGCGCCTCGGCCCACGCCACCCCGGAACGCCCATGCTGACGCGCCCCGCCCCGCACGCCCCGGCGCACGCCGACCTCCCCGGGGGCGACCCCGGACCCGCCCCGGCGAGCCCGCGCCCGCGTGCCCGGTGGCGGCAGGCCCTGCGCGCCGGGCCGACGCCCGGTGCGCCGCAGGCCCGCCGTACCGGGCGCCGCGTACGGTCCCGCCCCGGCCGGGCGTGGTCCCGGCCGTACGACGCATCCTCGGCGAGCCACCGCCACCGGGCCCGGGCGCCAACGGGCACCCGCTCCGCCGGCACAGGCACCCGCACCGCCCCCTGCCGGCACCGCCCTTCCGCGTATCGCTGTCGCCCCTCCGGCGCCACCCCTTGAAGGAGACCACCACATGAACACCTCCCGCCCCGGCGCCCCGGCACCCGTCGGCGCACGCATCCCGGGAGCCGCCCGATGAGGGTCCTGCTGATCGGAGCAGGCGGCTACATCGGCCGCTACGTCGCCGACCGTCTGCTCGCCGACCCGGCCGTCCAGCTCACCGCGCTCGGGCGCGGCGACGACGCCGACGTCCGCTTCGACCTCGCGTCCGGCAGCCCCGGCGCGCTCACCCGCTTCCTCGACGCCGTCCACCCCGGTGTCGTCATCAACTGCGCCGGCGCCACCCGGGGCGGCGCCCGCGAACTCACCCGGCACAACACCGTCGCCGTCGCCACCGTCTGCGAGGCCCTGCGCCGCAGCGGCTGCGGCGCCCGCCTGGTGCAGGTCGGCTGCAGCGCCGAGTACGGCCCCAGCCAGCCCGGTTCGTCGACCGCCGAGGACGCGGTGCCGCGACCGGGCGGCCCGTACGGCGTCAGCAAGCTGGCCGCCACCGAACTCGTCCTCGGCTCCGGACTCGACGCCGTCGTGCTCCGCGTCTTCTCGCCCGCCGGGCCCGGCACCCCCGCCGGCTCGCCCCTCGGCCGGCTCGCCGAGGGCATGCGCCGCGCGATGCAGTCCGGCGACGGCGAGCTCAAGCTCGGCGGCCTCGGCGCCCAGCGCGACTTCGTCGACGTACGCGACGTGGCCCGTGCCGTGCACGCCGCCTCGCTCTCCGCGGCGCAGGGCGTCATCAACATCGGCTCCGGCCGGGCCGTCCGGCTGCGCGACGCCGCCGCCGTCCTCGCCCGTGTCGCCGGATACGGCGGCTCCCTGCACGAACTCGACGGCCCGCCCGGCGGCCACCTCCGGCCCGTCATCGGGCACCCCCGCAGTGACCCCGACCACGCGGCCCCGATCGCCTACCCCTACCCCGACGGGTGCGGCAGCTGGCAGCAGGCCGACGTGCGCACCGCACGCGACCGGCTCGGCTGGCGGCCCCGGATCAACCTCGAGGAGTCCCTCGCGGACATCTGGATGGAGGCCGCATGCCGTATCTGAGCAGCACGCTGACGGGCGCGGCGAGCACCGGCATACGGCTCGGCGTCGGTGTCCCCGGCCATGGGCACCCCCGGCTCGCCACGGCGGAGTGGCCGCTGCCCACCCGCCCCGGCACACCCCTGGACCGGGTCGTCCTCGACGTCGCCGACGGCCCCGGCGCGCAGCCCGACCCGCAGTGCCTCGCAACCGCCGGCCGGCCGAGGACGCGCCCCGGCGGCGCCGCGTGGTTCGCAGTTCACCACAGTTTAA
>NZ_JBEXVL010000040.1:0-39941 GCF_040638805.1 Streptomyces sp. NPDC005925
GCTGCACACCTACAATCACCACCGCGGACACACCGCGCTGAAGGGCCAACCACCCGCCAGCCGCGTCCCCAACCTCACGGGTCAGTACAACTAGGCCGCCGCCTCCGGCACCTTCCCCTCCCCCTTCGCGAACTGCGTGCGGTGCAGTTCCGCGTAGCGGCCGTCCACCCGCAACAGCTCGTCGTGCGTGCCGCGTTCGACGATCCGGCCCGCCTCGACCACCAGGATCTGGTCGGCCGCGCGGACGGTGGACAGGCGGTGGGCGATGACGACGGCCGTTCTGCCCTCCAGGGCTTCGGCGAGTGCTTCCTGGACGGCGGCCTCCGACGTGTTGTCCAGATGGGCCGTGGCCTCGTCGAGGATGACGACGCGCTGGCGGGCCAGCAGCAGGCGGGCGATGGTCATGCGCTGGCGTTCACCGCCGGACAGCCGGTAGCCGCGTTCGCCGACGACCGTGTCGAGTCCGTCGGGCAGGGACCGTACGAGGTCGTCGAGGCGGGCGCGGCGCAGGGCGTCCCACAGGTCGTCGTCGGTCGCGGCGGGCCGGGCCAGCAGGAGGTTCGCGCGGACCGAGTCGTGGAAGAGATGGCCGTCCTGCGTGACCATGCCCATCGTCTCGCGCAGGGACGCCGCCGTCAGGTCGCGGACGTCCACGCCGCCGACGCGCACCGCGCCCGCGTCGACGTCGTAGAGGCGCGGCAGGAGCTGGGCGACGGTGGACTTCCCGGCGCCGGAGGAGCCGACGAGGGCGACCGTCTGGCCGGGTTCGGCGCGGAAGGAGATGCCGCGCAGCACCTCGGCGCCGCCTCTGGTGTCGAGCGAGGCGACCTCTTCCAGGGAGGCGAGGGAGACCTTGTCGGCGGAGGGGTAGCCGAAGCGGACGTCCTCGAACTCGACGGCGACCGGGCCCTCGGGCACCTGCCGGGCGTCCGGACGCTCGGCGATGAGCGGCTTCAGATCGAGCACCTCGAAGACCCGCTCGAAGCTGACGAGCGCGCTCATCACCTCGACGCGGGCCCCGGCGAGCGCGGTCAGCGGCGCGTACAGGCGGGTGATCAGCAGGGCCAGTGACACGATCGCGCCCGGTTCCAGGGCGCCGCGCAGGGCGAAGAAGCCGCCGAGGCCGTAGACGAGCGCGAGGGCGAGCGCCGAGACCATGGTGAGGGCGGTGATGAAGGCGGACTGGGCGGTCGCCGTGCGTACGCCGATGTCGCGGACCCGCCGGGCCCGCTCGGCGAACTCCTCCGACTCCTCCTCCGGACGGCCGAACAGCTTCACGAGCGTGGCGCCCGGCGCGGAGAACCGCTCGGTCATGCGGGTGCCCATCGCCGCGTTCAGCGTCGCCGCCTCGCGCTGCATGACGGCCATCCGGCGGCCCATGCGCCGGGCGGGGACCACGAACACCGGCAGCAGCGCCAGCGCGAGCAGGGTGATCTGCCAGGACAGCGCGAGCATCACGGCGAGCGTCAGCAGCAGCGTGACCACGTTGCTGACCACGCCCGACAGGGTGTTGCTGAACGCGCGCTGCGCGCCGATGACGTCGTTGTTGAGACGGGAGACCAGCGCTCCCGTACGGGTACGGGTGAAGAACGCGACCGGCATGCGCTGCACATGATCGAACACGGCTGTGCGCAGATCGAGGATGAGTCCCTCCCCGAGCGACGACGACAGGCGCCGGGAGAGGATGCCTAGCGCCGCCTCGGCGACGGCGATGAGGGCGATCAGCAGGGCCAGGCGTACGACGGTGCTCTCGGCGCCGTCCGACACGATCACGCCGATGACCTTGCCGGCCAGCACCGGGGTCGCCACGGCGAGCAGGGCCGTCACCACCCCGAGCAGCACGAACAGGGCGATGCGGCGGCGGTGCGGGCGGGCGAACGCGACGATGCGGCGCAGCGTCGCGCGCCCGAGGGGGCGGCGGTCCTGCTGGGCGTTGAGGACGCTGTGCAGCTGCGTCCAGGCTGTGGTCTCCATGCTCATGCCGATGAACCTAGGACCTGAAGCTTCCTTGAGGTCAACCCTCCCCCCGGTACGGCCCCGGCCGGCGCCGCATTCTCGTCCGTTTCCTGCCAGGACGGCGCCGTTCCCGTGTCCGGTAGCCGGGGTCCCGCCTCACCCCGTACGGCACCTTCCTTCCGCGCGGACAGGGAGGAGTACGACACGTTCCCTCCGCTTGGGCAGGGAGGAGCGGAAGGTCCGACGAGTCCGCGGGGTCGGTCAGGGCCTGCGGCCGTGGAAGGTGCGGCGCAGGTCGCTCACCCAGGCGTCGGGGTTCTCCCAGGGGATGAAGTGCCCGCCGCGGTCGTGGGCGTTGACGTTGACGTGGTTGAACCAGGCGGCCTGCGGGCCGTTCTCGAATGCCCGGACGCGCTCGTCGGCGGTGTGGACGCCGGGCGGGTTCTCGTACGTGACGAAGGTGAGGCCGACCGGGGCCTGTACGACCGGGGTGCGGTCGTGGGCGGGGGCCCAGGGGTGGCGGTTGGCGTTGGCGTAGTACCGCATCGACGTGGCGATGGAGTTGTTCACCCAGTAGATCGTGGCGTGGGTGAGCAGGTCGTCCTTGGTGAAGACGGACTCGATGTCGCCGCCGTTGTCGCTCCAGGCGTTCCAGCGCTCGAGCAGCCAGGCGAGCAGTCCGGCGGGTGAGTCGCTCAGCCCGTGGGCCAGGGTGGCGCCGTCGAGCATGTGCACGGCGAGGTGGGGCGCCCAGCGGTGGTCCAGCTCGATGACGCGGGCGCGGACGTCGGCGGGCTGTTCGTCGGTGAGGGGCCGGTTCCGGGCGAAGTCCCAGGCGCGGGGGCCGGTGAAGAAGTCGAGCGGCAGCCCGGAGCCGATGTGGATGCCGTACAGCTCGTCGGGGTACTTGTGGCCGAGCTGGCTGGAGACGAGCCCGCCGATGTCGCAGCCCCCGGCGGCGTAGGTGTCGTAGCCCAGGGTCTCGGTCATCAGGGTGTGCCAGAGGTCGGCGACCTTCCAGAAGTTGACGTCCGCGAAGCCGGTGAGCGGGCCGGGGAAACCGAAGCCGGGCAGGGACGGCACGATGACGTCGAACGCGTCTGCGGGGTCGCCACCGAACGCGGCCGGGTCGGCGAGCGGGCCGATCACCTTCGACCAGTGCCAGAACGTCCACGGCCAGCCGTGGGTGAGGATCAGCGGGATCGGGCGGGGGCCGCGGCCGGGCTTGCGCATGAAGTGGACCGGGACACCGGCGACGCTCACCCGGTAGTGCTCGTGGGCGTTCATGGCGGCCTCGGCCCCGCGCCAGTCGTAGCCGTCCCGCCAATGGGCGACCAGCTCACGCAGACAGCTGTCGGGGACGCCGTAGGACCAGTCTCCGTTCCCCTCGTCCAGTGGCGGACGGGTCAGTGCGAGACGGGCGCGCAGGTCGTCGAGGACCTCGTCGGACACGTGGAGGGGGGTGGGCTCCAGGGGGAAGGCCCGCGGGGTGGTCATGGCGTGGTTCCTCACTGGTTGGGGAAGCGGTCCCTTGTCGGCCCGTTGAGTGGTGGGGCAGCCGACGGCCGGGGCGGTCGCGCCTCGCCGCGACTCGACCACTTCGGCGGCGGCGCAGACACTCGACGGCTTCGGCAAGGGGACGTTTTCACATCCGTGCGGAGCGGCGTCGCCCAGGTGGTCGTCCGCCCCGGAGCGGCGTCGCACGGATGGCTGTCCGCCCCGGCGTCGCACGGTGGTCGCGTGCGGCACGGGTCGGCGGCGGTCCGCCCGCCGCGGGCGTGTCCCACGAGCGGTGCGAGGCGGCCGGACGTCTGAAACCCCTCATGGCACCTCTCCCTTCCGACGCCCACCGGTACGAACACCTGTACCGGATGCGGCAGGATGGGCGATCGCGTCGGCCGTGCTTCGTGCGGCCGGCGCGCCGCCATTCACGGGAATCGAGCAGGTGACGACGTGACGACACTGCACATCCGGCCGTCGGCGAGGGGATTCGCCGCCGTCCACGGCCACGGGGGTGACCGGTGACGCGGTCCCTCACCATGGACGACCTGGTCCTCGCCGGGATCGCCCTCGGGGCGGGCCTGCTGGGGGCCTTCCTGCTGCGGATGCTGCTGCGCTGGCTGGGCGGGCACGCCGACCGCACCCGCTGGGGCGGCGACGACGTCATCGTGGACGCGCTGCGCGGGCTGGTGCCGTGGGTGGCGACCTCGGCCGGTGCGGCCGGTGCGGGCGCGGCGCTGCCGCTGACGCGGGCGACCCAGCACCATGTGAACCAGGCGCTGACGGTGCTGCTGATCTTCGTGGCGACGGTGGCGGCGGCCCGGTTCGTCGCCGGTCTGGTCCGGTCGGTCGCCCAGTCGCGCTCCGGGGTCGCCGCCTCGGCCTCGATCTTCGTGAACATCACCCGCGTGCTGGTGATGGCGATCGGTTTCCTGGTGGTGCTCCAGACGCTGGGCATCTCCATAGCGCCGCTGCTCACCGCCCTGGGCGTCGGCGGTCTGGCCGTCGCCCTGGCCCTCCAGGACACGCTCGCGAACCTCTTCGCGGGTATCCACATCCTCGCCTCCAGGACCGTCCAGCCCGGCGACTACATCCGGCTGAGCAGCGGCGAGGAGGGCTACGTCGAGGACATCAACTGGCGGCAGACGACCGTCCGCAACCTCTCCAACAACCTGGTCGTCGTCCCCAACGGCGAGCTCGCCAAGACGAACATGACCAACTTCATGCGTCCCGAGCAGCGGCTGACGATCCTGGTCCAGGCGGGGGTCGGCTACGACAGCGACCTCGAGCACGTGGAGCGGGTGACGAGCGAGGTCGTCGCCGAGGTGATGGCGGACGTCCCGGGAGCCGTGCCCGACCACGAGCCGGCCGTGCGGTTCCACACCTTCGGCGACTCGCGGATCGGGTTCACCGTGATCCTCGGGGTCGGAGAGTTCAGCGACCAGTACCGGATCAAGCACGAGTTCATCAAGCGGCTGCACCGGCGCTACCGCGAGGAGGGCATCCGCATCCCGGCGCCCACCCGGCAGGTGTCGTTCCAGCAGGGCGGTGCGGCGATCCCGCACCAGCGTGGCGCCGGCGCCGGTGAGGCGTCCGGGTCCGGCCCGCTGGGCGAGGCGGCCCGGCTGCCGGGCTGACCGACGGGAGTCCGACGCGCACGGCGTGGAGTGTGGGCCATATCACTCCCCGTACCGTGCGCGTCGGCGTATCGGCCCGAATGTGGCCGACAGTGGCCGTCGACCCCTGTCGAGCCGTGGAGGATCACGAGATATCTTGATGTCGAGCAATGTTGCAGACGTGGAGCGGAGCACCCGGTGACTGACTCGACCATCATCTATACGCACACTGACGAGGCCCCGGCCCTGGCAACGTATTCCTTCCTGCCGGTGGTCCGGGCGTACGCCTCTCAGGCGGGCGTCGCCGTGGAGACGCGCGACATCTCGCTGGCCGGGCGGATCATCGCCGTGTTCCCGGAGTACCTCACCGAGGACCAGCGGATCCCGGACGCCCTGCACGAGCTGGGCGAGCTGGCGAAGACGCCCGAGGCAAACATCATCAAGCTGCCGAACATCTCGGCGTCGATCCCGCAGCTCAAGGCCGCGGTCGCCGAGCTGCAGGCCCAGGGCTACGCGCTGCCGGACTACCCGGACGACCCCAAGACCGACGAGGAGCGCGACATCCGCGCCCGCTACGACAAGGTCAAGGGCAGCGCCGTGAACCCGGTCCTGCGCGAGGGCAACTCCGACCGCCGCGCCCCGGCGTCGGTGAAGAACTACGCCAAGACCCACCCGCACCGCATGGGCGCCTGGACCTCCGAGTCCCGGACGAACGTGGCGACGATGGGCGAGAACGACTTCCGCTCCACCGAGAAGTCCGTGGTGATCGCCGAGGACGGCGCCCTCCGTATCGAGCTGGTCGGCGACGACGGCACCACCACCGTGCTGCGCGAGTCCGTACCGGTCCTCGCCGGTGAGGTCGTCGACGCCTCCGTGATGCGCGTCGCCGCGCTGCGCGAGTTCCTCACCGCGCAGGTCGCCCGGGCCAAGCAGGAGGGTGTGCTGTTCTCCGTGCACCTGAAGGCCACGATGATGAAGGTCTCCGACCCGATCATCTTCGGTCACGTGGTGCGCGCCTTCTTCCCGAAGACGTTCGCGAAGTACGGCGAGTCCCTCGCGGCGGCCGGTCTCACCCCGAACGACGGCCTCGGCGGCATCTACAGGGGCCTGGAGAACCTGCCCGAGGGCGCCGAGATCAAGGCGTCCTTCGACGCCGAGCTCGCCGAGGGCCCGGAGCTGGCGATGGTCGACTCCGACAAGGGCATCACCAATCTGCACGTGCCGTCCGACGTGATCGTCGACGCCTCCATGCCGGCGATGATCCGCACCTCCGGCCACATGTGGGGTGCGGACGGCCAGGAGCACGACGCGCTCGCCGTCCTGCCGGACTCCTCGTACGCCGGTGTCTACCAGGCCGTGATCGACGACTGCCGCGCGCACGGCGCCTACGACCCCTCGACCATGGGTTCCGTCCCGAACGTCGGCCTCATGGCGCAGAAGGCCGAGGAGTACGGAAGCCACGACAAGACCTTCGAGATCCCCACCACGGGCACCGTCCGCCTGCTTGACCAAAGCGGCAGCGCCGTCATCGAGCAGGCCGTGTCCGCCGGTGACATCTTCCGCGCCTGCCAGACCAAGGACGCCCCGATCCGCGACTGGGTGAAGCTCGCCGTCACCCGTGCCCGCGCGACCGGCGTCCCGGCCGTGTTCTGGCTGGACGCGACCCGCGCGCACGACGCCAACCTGATCGGCAAGGTCGAGCAGTACCTCTCGGAGCACGACACCGAGGGACTGGAGATCAAGATCCTCAACCCGGTGGAGGCGACCACGTTCTCCGTCGAGCGCATCCGCCGCGGCGAGGACACCATTTCCGTCACGGGCAACGTGCTGCGCGACTACCTGACCGACCTGTTCCCGATCCTGGAGCTGGGCACCAGCGCCAAGATGCTGTCGGTCGTCCCGCTGATGGCGGGCGGCGGTCTGTTCGAGACGGGCGCCGGCGGTTCCGCGCCCAAGCACGTGCAGCAGCTCGTCAAGGAGAACTACCTGCGCTGGGACTCCCTCGGCGAGTTCTTCGCCCTGGTGCCGTCCCTGGAGCAGTTCGCCAAGGTCACGGGCAACGCCCGCGCCCAGGTCCTGGCCGACGCCCTCGACCGCGCCACGGCGACCTTCCTCAACGAGGACAAGTCCCCCACCCGTCGCGTCGGCGGCATCGACAACCGCGGCAGCCACTTCTACCTGTCGCTGTACTGGGCGCAGGAGCTGGCGCAGCAGAGCGAGGACTCGGAGCTCGCGAAGGCCTTCGCGCCGCTCGCCGAGACCCTCGCGGCCAACGAGCGTCAGATCGTGGAGGAGCTGAACGCCGTCCAGGGCAACCCGGCCGGGATCGGCGGCTACTACCGGCCCGACCCGGCGAAGGCCGCCGAGATCATGCGCCCGTCGGCCACGTGGAACGCGGCGCTCGCGTCCCTGAGCTGACCCGGCCCGGCCCGAGCCGGACGGCCCGCTCCGGCGGGGGGTGACCGGCTGATCGTGCCGCCACGACGCACCGGGAGGTCCCCGGCAGCACCACGCTGCCGGGGACCTCTCGCGTCCAGGGCCCTCCCTCCCCGGCGGAAGGCCGGTACGGCGACCGCCCCCGGCCACGGGCCCCGCTTTCTGCACATCCCGGTCACCAGTCGCGGGTGGCGATCAGCTCCTCCACGTCCGCGTCGGGGAAACCGTAGGCCTGCGCCACGAACCAGAAGGCTTCCGCTATCTCCTCCCGGGCCACGGTCTCGATCTCGCTGCCCGCCGCCTCGAACTCGGCCTCCAGGTCGTTGAACTCCTCGGTCGCGGCGTGCGTCAGCGGGTACAGCGCCATCAGGCCGTCGGGCCGCTCGCTCTCGATGCGCTCGCACAGACGCAGCAGGACCGCCTTCCCCCGGTCCACGACGTGGTCCGGGTAGTACCCGTCGTCGTACATGCTCTTCAGGAACGCGTACGCCGTCACCTGCTCGTTGCGGATGGCCATGCTGCCGCTCCCCCTGGGTCCCGTACTCACGTGCCGATGTGGCACTTTGATCCTGCCGTACGCCACTGACAACGCCGCCGACAGCCACCCGCCGACGCCGCCCACGATGTCCGGAGCAGCCGTATGACCGACGTCCCGCACCCCTTCGAACTGCTCGCAGGGGCCGCGCGCTCGCCGGTGATCCTGCACGTGCCGCACTCGGCGCGGGAGATTCCGGCCGCCGTGCGGGCGGGCATCGTGCTGGACGAGGCGGCGCTCGGGCGGGAGCTGGACCACATCACCGACGCGCACACCGCCCGGCTCGCCGAGCTGGCGGCCGGGTCAGCCGGGGTCGCGCCCTGGCGGTTCGTCAACCGGCTGTCGCGGCTGGTGGTCGACCCGGAGCGGTTCCCGGACGAGCGGGAAGAGATGCGCGCCGTCGGCATGGGCGCCGTGTACACGCGGACCACTCACCGCGACGAGCTGCGGCCCGCGGACACAGACCCGGAGCCGCTGATCGAGCGGTACTTCCGGCCGTACGCGCGGGCCATGACCGCCGCGGTCGCCGACCGGCTGGCCGCGACCGGTCGGGCGGTGATCATCGACGTGCACTCCTACCCCACCGCCCGGCTGCCGTACGAGCTGCACGGCGACGGGCCGCGCCCGCCGGTCTGTCTCGGCACCGACGCGTTCCACACACCGCCCGCGCTGCTGGAGGCGGCCCTGACCGCGTTCGGGCGCCGCGGTGAGGTCGGCCTGGACAGCCCGTTCAGCGGGACGTACGTGCCGCTGGAGTTCTACGGGAAGCGGCCCGAGGTGGCGGCGCTGATGGTGGAGATCCGCCGGGACACGTACATGACGGAGCCGGGCGGCCCCGCCGGGCCGGGCCTGCACCGGCTGGCCGGCGCCCTCGCGGACCTCGTGGCGGCCGTGTCCGGCTGAGCCCGGTCGCGGAGGCGCGTCCCGCGCGGGCGGGGCGCCGCGCACCGCCCCGGGAGAGGTGGGACGCCGTCCGGGACACTTCCGCGCGACGGGCCCCGGCCCGCCACGACGCCGGAGGGACGGCCGAGGAGATGCGGTCCCGGCCCGTCTGCTCACCGGACTGCCCATGGGGACGCTCCTGGACCGGCTGCCGGGGCTGCGGCTCGCCGTGCCGCCCGGGCAGGTGCTCCGGCCGCACCGCACCCCGATCCGCGGGGCCCGGCGGCCCGCCCTGCGTGTGGTGACGGCGGTCACCGCCGGCCCGCGCCGCCCAGGGGGCCGGGACGGCCACGCGGCCACGCGGCCACGCGCGGTGCGCCTTCCCGACGCCCCGGCCGGCGTCAGTCGGCGAGCGGGACGACGGTCCGGTACTTGCCCCCGGCCGCCTGCTGCGGCGGTTCCTCGCCCCGTTCGACGGTGACGTCGTCGAGCTTGTTGTCGGCGAGCAGGCGGGTCAGTCCCTCGTGGGCCCTGCGCCACACACTCTCCGCGTCGGCGCCGGGGGCCTCGACCAGCCGTACCCGCAGGGTCGACGGCGCGGTCTGCTCGATCTGGAAGAGCTCGACGCCGGGCATGCGGTCGAACAGGCTGCTGAAGGCCAGCGGGGCGAGCCTGACGTCCTCGCCGCGGCCGGAGGGGAAGGTGAGGATGTCGCCGGCCCGGCCCTGGACCCGGATCGCCGGTGAAGCGGCGCCGCAGGGGCAGGGGTCCGGGCGGACCATGACGCTGTCGCCGAGGTCGTAGCGCAGGAACGGCTGCACGCGGTTGGCGAGGTTGCTGATCAGCACGGTGTGCGAGAACTCCCCGGGCGGGGTGGGCCGGTGGTCGGCGTCGACCGGTTCGAGCACGGCCCAGTCGTCGTTGACGTGGTACCAGCCCTCGGCGCAGCCGTGGCTGAGGTAGGTGCACTCGGTCGCGCTGTACATGGTGCGCACCTGGGTGCCGAAGGCCTTGGCGATGCGCTCGGTGTCGCCGGCGCTCATCGTCTCGCCGGCGGGCTCGATCAGAACCGGGTCGATGCGCAGGCGGCCGGCCTCCTGTTCGGCGGTGAGCAGCATGACCGTACTCGCGTAGCCGATGACGAAGGCCGGGCGGTACCTGTTGAGCTCGGCGACCAGTCGCGACATGGGCTCGTGCACGGAGAACGCGCGGACCAGTTTGCCGCGTACCGCGCTCTCCCCCTTCAGGCGGCAGTACCCGGCGAAGCCGACGTAGTGCCCCTCGGTGGCCACGAGTTGGGCGAAGCGTCCGCCGCGGAGGACGGCCCGGGCAATGCCGAGCGGGCCGAGCCAGGAGCCGAGTATCCGCGAGGACACGGCGGAGGACACGTCCATGTACCGGTCGTCGAGCACGAACATGCCACGCCTGCCGCTGGTGCCCGAGGTGGTGGCCACGAGATAGCGGCCGAGGAAGCGCCGTCCGATCATGTCGGGGTCGTCGGTGAACGCGCGGACCTTCTCGAGGGTGATGTCGCGGTCCGTCGCCCAGTCGTCGAAGTGGTCCATCAGCTGCTTCTTGTCGGTGACCGGGAGCACCCGCGGGTCCTCGACCCGCTCGGGCACATCGCGGTAGAGCTCCCGGTAGTACGGCGATGCGGAGCGGGCATGGGCGACCAGGTCCGCCAGCCGGTCGCCTCGTCGCCGCGCGACCGCGGCCGTGTCCTGCTTGCGGGCCCGGCGGATGTCCCGCATCAGCCACGGCATGCTCTGGCTCATCGTCTTGTGCTCCTTCGGTGGCGGCCCGGCCGGTGGCCGGAGGGCGGCTTCGGGCTTCGGGTGGCTGCTCCGGCCGGTGGCCGGGACCGGGGGCGAGGGCGACGCCCAGGCGTACGCTCCCGCCGCCCCATGGCACGACGATCGCGGATACACCGTGGGGCGGGACGCCTCGAACGACGCACAGTCACCCCAAGAGGTGACACCCCGTCCCCCGAGCCCTGCCGCTGTCACGAGCCACCGCTGTCGCCCACCCCGCGGGCGGGGTGCCGGGCACCGCGCCGGTGGCGCCGCCCGCCCCCGGACCAGTCGAGTGGCCAACTCCCGCTGCTTCACACGCGTATGAATCCGGCCACCCGGTACCGACCAGCGCACCCCGGCCACCTCGCGCCTGCGCCCGCCCGGCGGCGTGCCGCGGCCACGCGGCGGCGCGGAAACGGGCGCGTGGGGCCCCGTCCGCGCCGGGCCCCCGCCCCGGCCCGACGACACCGCAAGAAAACAACAAGCCAGCGTCGAAGTTCCGGTGAATGCGCCGGAAGACGCAGCCGAAAAACAGATTGTTTCCCGTTGATGACGCACAAAGGAGAATTAGTGCAGACCAATGACGCGTCGGCAGAGATAAAACCAAGGCGACGCAATGATCCCGCAAAAACATGGGCGACGGGAGCGGCGCCGAGGTGGCACAGCCCCGGCCGAAACGCCAGACCCACCCTACCGGTCACATCGGCGAGCACGCCGCCCACCTGGGCACTTCCGTCGATGACACCTCACGGAGCGGACTCCGGCCCACTCGGGCACTTATTGCACGGGGTGCAATGTCAAGCATTCATATTTAAGTTTTGAAACTCGCCCCGAGTTGACCGCGGCGCATCGACCGCACGGGAATGCCGGGGAAAAAAGTCAAGGATTGTCCTGTTCCACCCTGTTGCCGTCGTGGCGATATTGCTTTTTAATTTCCGAGCTGCACATGATCAGGAGCGGCTATGTGATGTGACGCCGTTGTCAGCGTTCCCGACGAAGGGAAAAATATTGTCCGTCTCCCCCACACCCGATATGTCGGACCCATGGATACGTCGCTTTCGGCCTCGGCCGGAAGCAGGTGTTCGCCTGGTCTGTTTGCCCCACGCGGGGGGCTCGGCCTCCTACTACCATCCCCTGGCGCAATCCCCCGCGCTCCTCCCCGGCACCGAGGTCCTCGCCGTGCAGTACCCCGGAAGGCAGGATCGGCGCAGAGAGCCGCTCATCGACGACGTCGCACGGCTCGCCGACCTGATCACGGGGGCACTCGCGCCGTTCGACGACCGCCCGCTGGCCCTGTTCGGCCACAGCATGGGTGCCGTGCTGGCCTACGAGGTCGCCCAGCGGCTGCGCGACCGGACGGGGCAGGAGCCGTGCCGGCTGTTCGTGTCGGGACGGCGCGCACCGTCCCGCTTCCGGCGGGGCACCGTACACCTGCTGAGCGACGCCGAGCTGGCCGACGAACTGCGCAGGGCCGGCGGCACGGACCCGGTGTTCCTGGACGACGAGGAACTGCGCGCGGAGATCCTCCCGGTCGTCCGCAACGACTACCGGGCGGTCGAGCTGTACCGATGGACCCCGTCGCCTCCACTGACCTGCCCCATCACCGCCCTGGTGGGCGACCGGGACCCGCAGGCCGCACCGGACGACGTGGAGGCGTGGCGGGAGCACACGGAGGGACCTTTTGACCACAAGGTCTTCTCCGGCGGCCACTTCTACCTGAACACCCACCAGCGGGGCGTCACGGACGTCATCTCCAAGGCGCTGCTGGACCACGCACGAGACGCAACAACAAGGGGGAATCCTCGGTGAGGTACGAAATACTGGGCCCACTTCGCATCAGGGAGGGAAACAAGCACTCCACCATCAACGCGCAGAAGGTGGAAATCGTCCTCACGGTGCTCCTCATCCGCGCCGACCAGCTGGTCTCCCTGGAGCAGCTGATGCGGGAGATCTGGGGCGAGGACCTGCCGCGAAGGGCCACCGCGGGACTTCACGTGTACATCTCCCAGCTCCGCAAGTTCCTGAAGCTGCCCGGGGTGGCAGGCAACCCCGTGGAGACGCGGGCACCGGGGTATGTGCTGCACAAGGGCGACGACACCATCGACGCCCAGGAATTTCCCGAACTGGTCGACGTGGGCCGCTCCTTACTCCGTGAGAAGCGGTACGACGAGGCGGCCTCCTGCTTCGCGGAGGCCCTCGCCCTGTGGCGCGGCCCGATCCTCGGACAGGGCGGGAACGGGACCGTCGCCAACGGTCCGATCGTCGACGGCTTCGCCACCTGGCTGAACGAGATCCGGCTGGAGTGCCAGGAAATGCTCGTCGAGTGCCGGCTCCAACTGGGCCGGCACCGTGAGGCCGTGGGCATGCTGTACGCCCTCACCGCCGAGAACCCGATGTGCGAGGCGTTCTACCGCCAGCTCATGCTGGCGCTCTACCGCTCCGAGCGGCAGGCGGACGCGCTGAAGGTGTACCAGTCGGTGCGCAAGACGCTCAACGACGAACTGGGGCTGGAGCCCGGACGCCCGCTCCAGGATCTGCAGCGGGCCATACTGTCCGGCGACACGCACCTGATGGCCCCGCCCCCGCCCCTCGCGATGTCCGGCAGCTGACCGGAGCACCGCGAGGCGGCCGTGAGCGGCACGGCGTCACGGACATCACAGGCGTTGGCGTGAGCGGCGCGGGGCGTACGTACGCGGAGGAGACCGTACGCGCTCAGAAGGCGCAGTGCAGGTGCTTGATGCCTTCGATGAAGCTGGAGTCCAGTCTCCGGGGCTGCCCCACGGCGTGGATCCGGGGCAGCGCCGCGAGAAGTTCCCGGTAGAGGACGGTGATCTCCATGCGGGCGAGGTGGGCCCCGAGACAGACGTGCGGGCCCACCGCGCCGAACGTCACATGCGCGTTCGCGCCGCGGGTGATGTCGAACCGGTACGGGTCGGGGAAGACGTTCTCGTCACGGTTGCCGGACCAGTAGAAGAGGAAGATCCGGTCGCCCCTGCGGAACCGGTGACCGTTCATGTCGCAGTCACGGGTGGCGACGCGGCGCATCCAGTTGATGGGCGTGGAGACCCGCAGGATCTCCTCGACCGCGCCCTTCGCGTACCTGTCGAAGTCCGACAGGAGCAGCTGCTTCTGCTCGGGGTGCTCGGTGAGCAGTACCAGGGCGTGCGAGATGGCGTTGCGGGTGGTCTCCATCCCGGCGATGACCAGCAGGATGAAGAAGGAGACCAGTTCCTGACGGGTCAACTGCTCGCCGTCCGCCTGGACCTGCACCAGCTGGGTGATCAGGTCGTTCCGGGGGGCGGCGAGCCGCTCGTCACGGAGACGTGCGATGTAGTCGCCCAGTTCCCGCGACGCCTCGATCACCGCACGCTCGGAGTCCGCCCGGTCGGGCACGTAGTCCGGGTCGAGCGGGCCCACGATGGTGTTGGACCGCTCGAAGAGGAAGTCGTAGTCCTCCTCGGGAATCCCCATCATGTCGCTGAGGACGGCGATCGGCATCTCCGCGGCGACGGGCCTGATGAAGTCCCCCGGCCCGCGCTCGACGAGCTCGGCGATGATCCGCCGGGCGGTACGGGTCGCCACCGCCTCGAACTCGGGGATCATGTTGCGGCCGAAGGAGCGCGACACGATGCGGCGCAGCCGGGAGTGCTCCGGGTTGTCCATGTTGATCATCGAGCCGTAGTACTCGTCCAGCTCGGGCGGCAGACCGATGATGGTGGTCGCCCCGTTCGAGGAGAAGTCCTGCGGCCGTCGGCTGACCTCCACGATGTCCGCGTACTTGACCAGCGCGTGATAGCCGAACGCCCAGGGCACGCCGGGCATGTTCTGCTGGATGAACGCCGGGTGCGGCAGCCGCCGCAACTCCTCGAACAGCGCCACGCGTTCCTCGTGCGGCCGCGCCCAGAAGGCCGGGTCGACCAGGTCGGGGGGTGTGGCGGCCGGCTTGCTATCCGTGATGGGCACAATGCCTCGCTTCGCGTTGTCCGGACCAGCGGTCGGGCCCGTCGACTGCTCCGGCTCCCACCGACACCACCGAACACCGCCCACGCCACCGACACCGCCGGCTTGGCGCCGACACCACCGGCCTGCACCGAGTCCGACGGCTTGCGCCGGGCCACCGATCCACCGGGCGACCGGACGACCTGGCTACGGGCTACGGAGTCACGGGGCTACGGGGCTACGGGGTTACTGCGCTGATCAGAGCATGACGACCTGACACCAGCCACACCTTGGCAGGCGCCGCTTAAGCGTTCCTAAGAAGCGGCTCGTCCGCCCGCCCGGCCCCTGTGACCAGTGACGACGGCACAGGAGTCCCGGCGGGGTCCCGGCGTTCACAGCCGAGTATTAGGAGGGCTTTAGCGCCGTCGAGGAGTCTGCCGTCCGGCGGGGACCCGCCCGCCCGATGCCCACGCCGGTACGCCGGCTGCCCGGTCATCGGGTCAGGGGCCCGGCTTTCTCGCGGAGAGGGGCGGTTGTCACCGGGATGGCGCACACCGAAGAGAAGCTTCTTGAGTACCTCAAGCGTGTCACCGCGGACCTGCGACAGACGGAACGCCGGCTGCGGGACGTCGAGTCGGCGGGCCACGAGCCGATCGCGGTCATCGGCATGGCCTGCCGTCTGCCCGGAGGGGTCCGGTCCCCCGAAGACTTCTGGGAACTGATCTCCGCGGGCGGCGACGCGGTCGCCCCGCTGCCCGGCAACCGCAACTGGGACCTCGACGCCCTCTACGACCCCGACCCGGAAAGCACGGGCACCAGCTACGTCCGCGAGGGCGGCTTCGTCTACGACGCCGGCGACTTCGACTCCACCTTCTTCGGCATCGGGCCGAGTGAGGCCCTGGCCATGGCGCCGCAGCAACGGCTCGCCCTGGAGACCGCGTGGGAGGCGATCGAACGCGCCGGCATCGACCCGCTCAGTCTCCGCGCCAGCGCCACCGGCACCTTCCTCGGCTGCGACGGCCTCGACTACGCGCTGGGCGCCTCCGAGGTGCCCGAGGGCACCGCCGGGTACTTCACCATCGGCAACTCCGGCAGCGTCACGTCGGGGCGGGTCGCCTACACGCTCGGCCTCGAAGGGCCCGCGGTGACCATCGACACCGCGTGCTCCTCGTCGCTCGTCTCCCTCCACCTGGCGGCGCAGGCGCTGCGCACCCAGGAGTGTTCGCTGGCCCTGGCGGGCGGTACGTACGTGATGTCGTCGCCCGCCGCGCTGATCGGCTTCAGCGAGCTGCGCGGCCTGGCCCCCGACGGCCGGTGCAAGCCGTTCTCCGCGGGCAGTGACGGCATGGGCATGGCCGAGGGCACCGGGGTGGTGCTGCTCGAACGGCTCTCCGACGCGCGCCGCAACGGCCACCAGGTCCTCGCGGTGATCCGCGGTTCGGCCGTCAACCAGGACGGCGCGAGCAACGGCCTCACCGCGCCCAACGGTCCCTCGCAGGAACGCGTCATCCGCGCCGCCCTCGCCAACGCCCGCCTGACCGCCGAGGACATCGACGCGGTCGAGGCGCACGGCACCGGAACCACCCTCGGCGACCCCATCGAGGCCGGGGCCCTCATCTCGGCCTACGGGCGGCAGCGGCCGCAGGACCGGCCCCTGTGGGTCGGCGCCGTGAAGTCCAACATCGGCCACACCCAGATCGCCGCGGGGGTGGCCGGCGTCATCAAGATGGTCCTGGCCCTGCGGAACGAACTGCTGCCCGCCATCCTGCACGTCGACGCTCCCTCCCCCCACGTCGAGTGGGACGGCAGCGGGCTGCGCCTGCTCACCGAACCGGTCACCTGGTCCCGCGGCGAACGGCCACGGCGCGCCGGGGTGTCGTCGTTCGGATTCTCGGGCACGAACGCGCACCTGATCCTGGAGGAGGCGCCGCAGGAGGACCACCAGGAAACGCCCGCTCCCGGGCCCGAACTCGCGCCGGGTGGGGTGGTGCCGTGGGTGGTCTCCGGGCGGACGGACGACGCGCTGCGGGAGCAGGCGCGGCGGCTGGGTGCGTACGTGGCGGGCGACCGGGGTGCGGATGCCCCGTCGGCCGACCTCGGCTGGTCGCTGGCCACGACGCGGTCGGTGTTCGAACACCGTGCGGTGGTCGTGGGCCGGGACCGGGAGACGCTCACCGCCGGACTGGAGGCGCTGGCGGCCGGTGAGCTGTCGCCGGACGTGGTGTCCGGCGCCGCGACGTCCGCCGGTGCGGGTCCGGTGCTGGTGTTCCCGGGGCAGGGCTCGCAGTGGGTGGGCATGGGCGCCCGGCTGCTGGAGGAGTCCCCGGTGTTCGCGGCCCGGATGGCCGAGTGTGAGCGGGCGTTGTCGGCGCATGTGGACTGGTCCCTGACGGAGGTGCTGCGCGGGGACGGCAGTGAACTGTCCCGGGTCGAGGTCGTCCAGCCGGTGCTGTGGGCGGTCATGGTCTCGCTGGCCGCGGTGTGGGCGGACTACGGCATCACCCCGGCCGCCGTGGTCGGGCACTCGCAGGGCGAGATGGCCGCCGCATGCGTCGCGGGCGCCCTGTCACTGGAGGACGCGGCCCGGATCGTGGCCGTGCGCAGTGACGCGTTGCGGCAGCTGATGGGGCAGGGCGACATGGCCTCCCTCAGCACGAGCGCGGAACAGGCCGCCGAGCTGGTCGGAGACCGGCCCGGCGTGTGCGTCGCCGCCGTCAACGGACCCTCCTCCACCGTCATCTCGGGCCCGCCGGAGCATGTGGCCGCCGTGGTCGCCGAGGCGGAGGCACGCGGGCTCAGGGCCCGGGTCATCGACGTGGGATACGCCTCCCACGGACCCCAGATCGATCAGCTGCACGACCTGCTGACCGAGCGTCTGACGGGCATCGAGCCGCGAGCCACGGACGTGGCGTTCTACTCCACCGTCACCGCCGAGCGGCTGACGGACACGACGACGCTGGACACCGGTTACTGGGTGACGAATCTGCGGCAGCCGGTGCGCTTCTCCGACACCATCGACGCCCTCCTCGCCGACGGCTACCGCCTCTTCATCGAGGCCGGCCCGCACCCCGTCCTCACCCTCGGCATGGAGGAGACCATCGAGCGGGCGGCCGCCTCCGCCACGGTGGTCCCCACCCTGCGGCGTGACCACGGCGACGCCACGCAGCTCGCCCACGCCGCCGCGCAGGCGTTCGTGGCGGGTGCCGAGGTGGACTGGCGGCGCTGGTTCCCCGCCGACCCCGCCCCCCGTACCGTCGACCTCCCCACCTACGCCTTCCAGCGCCGGCACTACTGGCTCGAACGGGCCGCGTCCGCCGTGAGCACCGGTGGTGAGCACAGTGCCGCCGAGGCTCGGCTGTGGCAGGCCGTCGAGGATCTCGACCTCGGGCTGCTGGCCGAGACGCTGCGCTCGGAGGAGGGAAGCGAGGAGGCCGTCCGGGCGCTGGAGCCCGCCCTGCCGGTGCTTCAGGGCTGGCGGCGACGCCACCGGGAGCAGGCCACCATCGACTCCTGGCGTTACCGCGTCACGTGGAAGCACCGGGCCGACACCGACGCGCCGGAACTGGACGGCGACTGGCTGCTGTTCGTTCCCTCCGGCCGCAGGGAGCACCCGGCCGTACGGGCCACGGCCGAGGCGCTCACCGAGCACGGGGCGGCCGACGTGCGGCTGCACGAGGTCGAGGCCGGCCGGGCCCGGCGCGAGGACCTGGCCGTGGTGGACACCGCGGGTCTCACCGGGATCGTCAATCTGCTGGCGCTGGACGAGGAACCGCACCCCGAGCACCCGGCCGTGCCCGCGGGGCTCGCCGCGACCACCGCCCTGGTCCAGGCCCTCGGCGACAACGGCACGACCGCCCCACTGCACACCGTCACACAGGGCGCGGTGTCCACGAGCGCCACCGATCCGCTCACCCACCCCGTCCAGGCCCACGTGTGGGGACTCGGACGCGTCGCCGCACTCGAACACCCCCGCCTCTGGGCCGGACTCGTCGACCTGCCGTCCCGCATCGACCGCCGCACCCGTACCCGTATCGCCTCCGTCCTCCTCCCCCAGGACGAGGACCAGACCGCCATCCGCCCCACCGGGACCCACACGCGGCGTCTCACCCACGCCCCCGCGGCGGCCCACGCCGCCACCGGGGCCGGCGACGGAAGCGGTCCCGGTGCCGTCGCCGGGTCCGGCTGGCAACCCCGGGGTACCACCCTCATCACCGGTGGTACCGGCGGTATCGGCGCCGTCCTCGCCCGCTGGCTCGCCCGCGAGGGCGCCCCGCACCTGCACCTGACCAGCCGCCGCGGCCCCGACGCGCCCGGCGCCCGCGAACTCGCCGCCGAACTCCATGAGTCGGGCACCACCGTCACCATCACCGCCTGCGACGTCAGCGACCCGGTCCAACTCCGCCGCCTCCTCGGCCGGACGCCCGACGAGCACCCCCTCACCGCGGTCATCCACGCCGCGGGCATCACCGATCTGACGTCGATCGGTGAGCTGACGTCGGCGCGTCTGGGCGAGGTGCTCGGCTCCAAGGCCGATGCTGCCCGGCATCTGCACGAGCTGACGCGGGACCTGGACCTCACGGCGTTCGTGATGTTCTCCTCCGGTGCCGGCGTGTGGGGCAGCGGCCAGCAGGGCGCCTACGGCGCCGCCAACCACTACCTCGACGCCCTCGCGGAACACCGCCGCTCCCACGGCCTGCCCGCCACCTCCGTCGCCTGGGGACCCTGGGCCGAAGCCGGGATGTCCGCGGACGAGGAGTCGCTGATGTACTTCAAGCGCTTCGGTCTGCACCCCATCGCCCCGGACCTGTGCGTCAAGGCGCTGCACCAGGCCGTCGGCGCGGGCGAGGCCACCCTGACAGTGGCGAACTTCGACTGGGCCACCTTCACCCCGACGTTCACCGCCCAGCGGCCCAGCCCGTTCCTCGAGGACCTCCCTGAGAACCAGCGGGAGCCCGAGCAGGCCGGGTCCGCCGCCGAGACGAGCGCGTTCCGCGCCGAACTGGCGAAGACGCCCGCGTCACAGCGGCACGGCTTCCTCGTCCAGCACGTCCGGACGTGCGCGGCCGCGACCCTCGGCCGCACGGTGGAGGACATCCCCGCCACCAAGCCGTTCCAGGAACTGGGCTTCGACTCGCTGACCGCGGTGCAGCTCCGCAACCAGCTCAACACCACGACCGGGCTCTCGCTGCCCGCCACCGTGATCTTCGACCATCCCACCTCCGAGGCCCTCGCCTCGCATCTGCGCGGGCAGCTCGGGGACGGCGGAGAAGCCGCCGGGGAGGGGAACGTGCTCGCGGCACTCGACACGTGGGACGCGACGTACGGCACGGCCGAGCTGGACGAGGCGGCACGTCGGCGCATCGTGGGCCGGCTGCGGGTGCTGGTCTCCAAGTGGAGCCCGGAGCAGGACGGCCCGGAAGGAGGCGATCTTGCCCATGCCGACCTGGAGGCGGCGAGCGCGGACGACATCTTCGACCTGATCTCGAACGAGTTCGGGAAGTCCTGACCCCGCCCCGCCTCCCACGCCGCCCCGGCCCTCCGACACCCGACCCTCCGGCGCCCGATCCCCTCCACGTCCCGGTTCCCCCTTCGACGCCTCTGCCCCCTCCCCCGCCGATCCCTTCCGTCCCCGCCGATCGCTCCCGTCCCCGCCCCACACATACGTCCCCGATCACCACGTAGCGCCAAGGAGCCTGGGTCAGATGTCGAACGAGGAGAAACTTCTCGATCACCTCAAGTGGGTCACCGCGGAGCTGCGCGAGGCCCGCCAACGGCTCCGCGACAAGGAATCGGCCGAGCCGGTCGCCATCGTGGGCATGGCCTGCCGCTATCCCGGCGGCGCCCGGTCCGCCGAGGATCTGTGGCGCCTGGTGCGCGACGGGGGCGACGCCGTCTCCGGCTTCCCCGACGACCGGGGCTGGGACCTGGAATCGCTGTACCACCCGGACCCGGAGCACCCTGGCACCAGCTATGTGCGGGACGGCGCGTTCCTGTACGACGCGGGCGACTTCGACGCCGACTTCTTCGGCATCAGCCCCCGCGAGGCCCTCGCGATGGACCCGCAGCAGCGGCTTCTCCTGGAGACCGCCTGGGAGGCCATCGAGCACGCGGGCCTGAACCCGCGGGCTCTGCAGGGCAGCGACACCGGTGTCTTCACCGGAGTGAGCGCCCACGACTACCTGACGCTGATCAGCCAGACGGCCAGTGACGTCGAGGGGTACATCGGCACCGGCAACCTCGGCAGTGTGGTGTCGGGCCGGATCTCCTACACGCTGGGGCTCGAGGGCCCCGCGGTGACGGTCGACACGGCCTGCTCGTCGTCCCTGGTGGCGATCCACCTGGCGGCGCAGGCACTGCGGCAGGGCGAGTGCTCGCTCGCCCTCGCGGGCGGCTCCACCGTGATGGCCACGCCGGGCCCGTTCACCGAGTTCTCCCGGCAGCGCGGCCTCGCGCCCGACGGGCGGTGCAAGCCGTTCGCGGCCGCCGCAGACGGCACCGGCTGGGGCGAGGGCGCCGGGGTGGTGGCCCTGGAGCTGCTCTCCGAGGCGCGGCGTCGCGGCCACAAGGTCCTCGCGGTCGTGCGGGGTTCGGCCGTGAACCAGGACGGCACGAGCAACGGGCTCGCCGCCCCCAACGGTCCCTCCCAGGAGCGCGTCATCCGCGCCGCCCTCACCAACGCCCGTCTCTCGCCCGAGGACATCGACGCCGTGGAGGCGCACGGCACCGGTACCACGCTCGGCGACCCCATCGAGGCCAATGCGCTCCTCGCCACCTACGGGCGGGCGAGGCCCGAGGACCGGCCCCTCTGGCTCGGTTCGGTCAAGTCGAACATCGGTCACACGCAGGCCGCCGCCGGTGTCGCCGGGGTGATCAAGATGGTCATGGCGATCCGCCACGGCCTCCTGCCCGCCTCGCTCCACATCGACGCGCCGTCACCGCACGTCCAGTGGGAGCAGGGCGGCGTACGACTGCTCTCCGAGGCGGTCGCCTGGCCCGCGGAGCGCACGCGGCGGGCGGGCATCTCGGCGTTCGGTATCTCGGGGACGAACGCGCACGTGATCCTGGAGGAGGCGCCGGAGGAGGACCCGCAGACGGGCCCGGTTTCCGTGCCGACTCCGTTGGCGGGTGGGGTGGTGCCGTGGGTGGTCTCCGGTCGGTCGGGGGACGCGTTGCGGGATCAGGCGCGGCGGCTGGGCGGGTTCGTGGCCGGTGGCCGGGGTGGGGATGCCTCGTCCGTGGAGGTCGGCTGGTCGCTGGCGACGAGCCGGGCGGTGCTCGAGCACCGTGCGGTCGTGGTGGGCGCCGACCGGGATGTGCTGTCGGGTGGTCTGGAGGCTTTGGCGGCGGGTGAGGCGTCGCCGGACGTGGTGTCGGGAGTCGCCGGTGATGTGGGACCGGGTCCGGTGCTGGTGTTCCCGGGGCAGGGCTCGCAGTGGGTGGGCATGGGCGCCCGGCTCCTCGACGAGTCCCCGGTGTTCGCGGCCCGGATGGCCGAGTGTGAGCGGGCGTTGTCGGCGCATGTGGACTGGTCCCTGACGGAGGTGCTGCGCGGGGACGGCAGTGAGCTGTCCCGGGTCGAGGTCGTGCAGCCGGTGCTGTGGGCGGTCATGGTCTCGCTGGCGGCGGTGTGGGCGGACTACGGCATCACCCCGGCCGCCGTGGTGGGGCACTCGCAGGGCGAGATGGCCGCCGCATGCGTGGCGGGCGCCCTGTCGCTGGAGGACGCGGCCCGGATCGTGGCCGTGCGCGGTGACGCGTTGCGGCAGCTGATGGGTCAGGGCGACATGGCCTCCCTCAGCGTGGGCGCGGAACAGGCCACCGAGCTGGTCGGCGACCGGCCCGGCGTGTGCGTCGCCGCCGTCAACGGACCCTCCTCCACCGTCATCTCCGGCCCGCCCGAGCATGTGGCCGCCGTGGTCGCCGAGGCGGAGGCACGCGGACTGCGCGCCCGGGTCATCGACGTCGGATACGCCTCCCACGGCCCGCAGATCGATCAGCTGCACGACCTGCTGACCGAACGCCTCGCCGACATCCAGCCGCAAGCCACCGACGTGGCCTTCTATTCGACGGTCACCGCCCAGCAGCTCGACGACACCACCGCCCTCGACACCGGCTACTGGGTGACCAACCTGCGGCAGCCGGTGCGTTTCGCCGACACCATCGACGCCCTCCTCGCCGACGGCTACCGCCTGTTCATCGAGGCCAGCCCGCACCCCGTCCTCACCCTCGGTATCCAGGAGACCATCGAGCAGACCGGCGTCACGGCCACCACCGTTCCCACTCTGCGGCGTGATCACGGTGACGCCACGCAGCTCGCCCACGCCGCCGCGCAGGCGTTCGTGGCGGGTGCCGAGGTGGACTGGCGGCGCTGGTTCCCCGCCGAGCCCACCCCCCGTACCGTCGGCCTGCCCACCTACGCCTTCCAGCACCGGCACTACTGGGTGGCGCCGCCCGCGGCCGCGGTGTCCGCGGGCGGCGGGCACGATCCGGTCGAGGCCCAGGTGTGGCAGGCGATCGAGGACCTGGACATCGACGCCCTGGTGAGCAGCCTGGAGATCGAGGGGCAGGCGGAGACGGTCGGGGCGCTGGAGCCCGCGCTGCCCGTCCTCGCGGCCTGGCGGCGCCGGCACCGGGAGCAGTCCACGGTCGACTCCTGGCGCTACCACGTCACCTGGAAGCACCTGCCCGACGCGTCGGCACCCGAGCTCGCCGGGACGTGGCTGCTTCTCGTGCCCGCCGCGCAGGCCGAGCACCCAGCCGTCCTGGCGACCGCGCAGACACTGGCAGCCCACGGCGGCGAGGTGCGGCGTCACGTCGTCGACACGCGCACGGTGGAGCGCGTGGGGCTGGCCGAGGAGCTGCGGTCCCTGATGGGCGGGGAATCCGACGGTGAGGACACCGGCGGCGGGATCACCGGGATCGTCAATCTGCTGGCCCTCGACGAGGAGCCGCACCCCGCGCATCCGGCGGTGCCGGCCGGGCTCGCCGCGACCACCGCCCTGATCCAGGCCCTCGGCGACAACGGCGCCGACACGGGCGTACGCACCCTGACGCAGGGTGCCGTGTCCACGAGCGCCACCGATGCCCTCACCCGTCCCGTGCAGGCCCAGGTCTGGGGTCTGGGGCGCGTCGCCGCGCTGGAGTATCCGCGGCTGTGGTCCGGGCTGGTGGACCTGCCCGCCCGCATCGACCACCAGACGCTCACCCGTCTCGCCGTCGCTCTGGCCCCGCAGGACGAGGACCAGATCGCCGTACGTTCCACCGGTGTCCATGCCCGGCGCCTCTCCCACGCTCCCGCCAACCGGCTGAGCGGTGTGGTGGGCTGGCGGCCGGAGGGAACCACGCTGATCACCGGTGGCACCGGCGGTATCGGCGCCGTCCTCGCCCGCTGGCTCGCCCGTGAGGGCGCCCCGCATCTCCTCCTGACCAGCCGACGCGGCCCCGACGCGCCCGGCGCCCGCGAACTCGCCGCCGAACTCACCGAGCTCGGCACCACCGTCACCATCACCGCATGCGACGTGGGCGACCGCGAGCAGGTACGCCGCCTCATCGACGACGTCCCCGCCGGACAACCGCTCACGGCCGTCATCCACGCGGCCGGCGTGCCGAACTACATAGGCCTCGGCGAGGTGTCGGCCGCGGAGCTGGACGAGGTGCTGCGGCCGAAGTCGCTCGCGGCGCTCCATCTGCACGAGCTGACGCGGGACCTGGACCTCACGGCGTTCGTGATGTTCTCCTCCGGCGCCGGCGTGTGGGGCAGCGGCCAGCAGGGCGCCTACGGCGCCGCCAACCACTACCTCGACGCCCTCGCCGAACACCGCCGCTCCCACGGCCTGCCCGCCACCTCCGTCGCCTGGGGGCCCTGGGCCGAAGCCGGGATGGCGGCCGATCAGGCGGCGTTGACGTTCTTCAGCCGTTTCGGTCTGCACCCGCTCGGCCCGGACCTGTGCGTCAAGGCGCTGCACCAGGCGCTCGACACGGGCGAGACGACGCTGACGGTGGCGAACTTCGACTGGGCCACGTTCACGCCGACGTTCACCGCGCAGCGGCCCAGTCCGCTCCTCGCCGACCTGCCCGAGAACCGGCGGTCCGGCGCACCCGCGGCACAGGAGGACTCCGCTGGGGCGTCCTCGCTGCAGCAGGAGCTGACCGAGGTGAAACCGGCGCAGCAGCGGCAGTTGCTGCTGCAGCACGTGCGCTCCCAGGCGGCGGCCACGCTGGGGCACTCGGACGTCGACGCGGTGCCCGCGACGAAGCCGTTCCAGGAGCTGGGCTTCGACTCGCTGACCGCTGTGGAGCTGCGCAACAGGCTCAACAAGAGCACCGGTCTGACGCTGCCGACCACCGTCGTCTTCGACCACCCCACGCCCGACGCGCTCACGGACGTCCTGCGGGCCGAGCTGGCGGGGGACACGGCGTCCGGCACGGCACCGGCGGCCACCGCCGCCCACGCCGACGACGAGCCGATCGCGATCGTCGGCATGGCCTGCCGGTATCCGGGCGACGTCCGCTCCCCGGAGGAGCTGTGGGACCTGGTCACGGCCGGCAGGGACGCCATGGGGGACTTCCCCGACGACCGGGGCTGGGACCTGGAGACGCTGTACGACCCGGACCCGGAGAGCCGCGGCACCAGCTATGTGCGCGAGGGCGGATTCCTCTACGACGCGGGCGACTTCGACGCCGGTTTCTTCGGCATCAGCCCCCGCGAGGCCATCGCGATGGACCCGCAGCAGCGGCTCCTGCTGGAGACCGCGTGGGAGGCGATCGAACGCGCGGGGCTCGACCGCGAGGCCCTCAAGGGCAGCAACGCCGGGGTGTTCACGGGCCTGACCATCTTCGACTACCTGGCGCTCATCGGCGAACGGCCCACCGAGGTGGAGGGGTACATCGGCACCGGCAACCTCGGTTGTGTGGCCTCCGGCCGGGTGTCGTACGTGCTCGGCCTCGAAGGCCCCGCGATGACCATCGACACCGGTTGCTCGTCGTCCCTGGTGGCGATCCACCAGGCGGCGCACGCGCTGCGGCAGGGCGAGTGCTCGCTGGCTCTCGCGGGCGGTGCGACGGTGATGGCCACGCCGGGCGCGTTCGTGGAGTTCTCCCTGCAGCGCGGCCTCGCCAAGGACGGGCGGTGCAAGCCGTTCGCGGCCGCCGCCGACGGCACCGGCTGGGCCGAGGGAGTCGGCCTGGTCGTCCTCGAGCGGCTCTCGGAGGCGCGGCGCAACGGCCACCAGGTCCTCGCGGTGATCCGGGGTTCGGCCATCAACCAGGACGGTACGAGCAACGGCCTCACGGCGCCCAACGGGCAGGCGCAGCAGCGGGTGATCCGGCAGGCCCTCGCCAACGCGCGCCTGACCGCCGAGGACGTCGACGCCGTGGAGGCGCACGGCACCGGCACCATGCTGGGCGACCCCATCGAGGCCAGTGCGCTCGTCGCCACGTACGGCAGGGAACGACCCGGGGACCGGCCACTGTGGCTCGGCTCGGTCAAGTCGAACATCGGGCACGCGCAGGCGTCGGCCGGTGTCGCCGGTGTGATCAAGATGGTCATGGCGCTGCGGAACGAGGAGCTGCCCGCCTCGCTGCACATCGACGCCCCCACGCCGCACGTGGACTGGGACGGCAGCGGTGTGCGGCTGCTGTCCGAGCCGGTCGCGTGGCCGCGCGGCGAACGCCCGCGCCGGGCCGGTGTGTCCGCCTTCGGCATCTCGGGCACCAACGCGCACCTGATCCTCGAGCAGGCTCCGGACGTGCCCGAGCCCCTCACTCCGCCGTCGGTCGAATCGCCGGCCGGAGTGGTGCCGTGGGTGGTGTCGGCACGCGGCGAGGACGCGTTGCGTGCCCAGGCCGGCGCGCTGGCCGAGCGTGCGACGGCCGACCCGCGGCTGGCGTCGCCCCTGGACGTGGGCTGGTCCCTGGTCAAGAGCCGGTCGGTGTTCGAGAACCGTGCCGTGGTCGTGGGCAGGGACCACGAGACGCTCCTGGCCGGACTACGGTCGCTGGCGGCGGGCCGGCCGTCGCCGGATGTCGTCGAGGGCACCGTCCAGGGTGCCTCCGGTGCGGGTCCGGTGCTGGTGTTCCCGGGGCAGGGCTCGCAGTGGGTGGGCATGGGCGCCCGGCTCCTCGATGAGTCCCCGGTGTTCGCGGCCCGGATGGCCGAGTGTGAGCGGGCGTTGTCGGCGCATGTGGACTGGTCCCTGACGGAGGTGTTGCGCGGGGACGGCAGTGAACTGTCCCGGGTCGAGGTCGTCCAGCCGGTCCTGTGGGCGGTCATGGTCTCGCTGGCCGCGGTGTGGGCGGACTACGGCATCACCCCGGCCGCCGTGGTCGGACACTCGCAGGGCGAGATGGCCGCCGCATGCGTCGCGGGCGCCCTGTCACTGGAGGACGCGGCCCGGATCGTGGCCGTGCGCAGTGACGCGTTGCGGCAGCTGATGGGTCAGGGCGACATGGCCTCCCTCAGCACGAGCGCGGAACAGGCCGCCGAGCTGATCGGGGACCGGCCCGGCGTGTGCGTCGCCGCCGTCAACGGACCCTCCTCCACCGTCATCTCCGGCCCGCCCGAGCATGTGGCCGCCGTGGTCGCGGAGGCGGAGGCACGCGGGCTCAGGGCCCGGGTCATCGACGTCGGGTACGCCTCCCACGGACCCCAGATCGACCAGCTCCACGACCTGCTCACCGAACGCCTCGCCGACATCCAGCCGCAAGCCACCGACGTGGCCTTCTATTCGACGGTCACCGCCCAGCAGCTCGACAGCACCACCGCCCTCGACACGGGCTACTGGGTGACCAACCTGCGGCAGCCGGTGCGCTTCTCCGACACCATCGACGCCCTCCTCGCCGACGGCTACCGCCTCTTCATCGAGGCCAGCCCGCACCCCGTCCTCACCCTCGGTATCCAGGAGACCATCGAGCGGGCCGACCTGCCCGCCACCGTGGTTCCGACCCTGCGGCGTGACCACGGCGACGCCACGCAGCTCGCCCGTGCCGCCGCCCAGGCCTTCACCGCGGGCGCCGACGTCGACTGGACGGGCTGGTTCCCGGCCGTTCCGCTGCCGCGGGTGGTGGACCTGCCGACGTACGCGTTCCAGCGGGAGCGGTTCTGGCTGGAGGGCCGCCGGGGTCTCGCCGGTGATCCCGGAGGGCTCGGGCTCGCCTCGGCGGGACACCCCCTGCTGGGAGCCGCCGTGGAGCTCGCGGACCGCAGCAGCCACCTGCTGACCGGCCGGATCTCTCCCCGGGACCAGGCGTGGCTGGCCGAGCACCGCGTCATGGACACCGTGCTGCTGCCCGGTTCGGCCTTCGTGGAGCTCGCGCTGCAGGCGGCGGCACGTGCGGGCTGCGAGGAGCTCGCGGAGCTGACACTGCACACCCCGCTCGCCTTCGGGGACGACGGGGCGGGCGCGGTCGACCTGCAGGTGGCGGTCGGCTCCGTGGGCGAGGACGGCCGGCGCCCCGTGTCCGTTCACTCGCGGCCCACGGGCGAGGGCGAGGATGCCGTGTGGACCCGGCACGCCGCGGGTGTGGTCGCTCCCGGCGGGCCCGACGCCGTGGACGTCCCGTTCGGGGGTGCCTGGCCACCGCCCGGGGCGACCGCGGTCGGCGGGCACGATCCGTACGGCGAACTCGCCTCGCACGGTTATGACTTCGGACCGGCGTCCCAGGGCCTGGTGTCCGCCTGGCGGCTCGGGGACGACATCTTCGCCGAGGTGGCGCTGCCCGAGACGGAGAGCGGGGGCGCCGACCGCTACCAGGTGCATCCGGTGCTGCTCGACGCGACGCTGCACGCGCTGATCCTGGACGCGGTCACCTCCTCCGCCGCCGACACCGAGCAGGTGCTGCTGCCGTTCTCGTGGAGCGGACTGCGGGTGCACGCGCCGGGCAGGGGCAGACTGCGGGTCCGCATCGCCCGCACCGCGCCGGACCAGCTGGCCCTGACGGCCGTGGACGACGGCGGGGCGCCGGCCCTGACGCTGGAGTCGCTCACGGTACGGCCGGTGGCGGCGCATCAGATCGCGGGTGCCCGTGCGGCGGACCGTGACGCGCTCTTCCGGCTCGCGTGGACGCCGTCGGCCGCGCGGGCGGACGAGGGCGGCGGCACGGTACGTGCGGCCGTCGTCGCGCCGGACACGGAGCCGCTGGGCGTCGCACTGGCCGACGCACTGGCCGACGCGCTGTCCGGTGCGTCGTCCGGTGCGTCGTCCGATGTTTCCGTCCGGGGTACGTTCACCGCGCTTCGGGAGAGCGTGGCGGACGGGACCGGGGCGCCCGATGTCGTCCTCGCCGTGTGCGCGGCGCCGTACGACGGTGCGGGCGGCGATGCGGCGAGGGACGCCCGGCGGGCCGCCGTGTCGCTTCTGTCGCTGCTCAAGGAGTGGGTCGACGATCCCCTGTTCGCGGCGAGCCGCCTGGCCGTCGTGACCCGGGGTGCGGTGGCCACCCGGCCGGGCGAGGACGCCGGCGGTCTGCCGGGCGCCGCGCTGTGGGGTCTGGTGCGCAGCGCCCAGGCCGAGAACCCGGGCCGCCTCACGCTGCTCGACCTCGACGGTACGGAGGCGTCCCTGGCGGCGCTGTCCGGCGTGCTGACGTCCGAGGAGCCGGAGCTGGCGCTGCGGGACGGCCGGACGTACGTGCCGCGACTCGTGCGCGACGACGCCTCCACCCGGCTGGCGCCACCGGTCGGGTCGGTCACCTGGCGACTGGCCGGGGCCGACGGGATCCTCGACGCGGGCGGGTTGGCTCTCGTCGACGCCCCCGAGGCGGGGCGGGCGCTGGAACCGCGCGAGGTGCGGGTGGCGCTGCGTGCCGCGGCACCGGGCCCGGGTCCGCTCGGCGCGGGTCGCGTCGAAGGGGCCGGTGTGGTGACGGAGGTCGGCGGCGAGGCCGGGCCGGTGGGCGTGGGCGACCGCGTGATGGGCCTGTTCGACGTGGCGGGGCCGGTGGCCGTCACCGAGGCGGCGCTGCTCACGCCGGTGCCTTCCGGGTGGAGCTGGGCGCAGGCCGCCGGGTCGCTGGGGGCCTACGTGGCCGCGTATCACGTCCTGGCGGACGTCACGCCGGGCGGGGACGACGCGCCGGGCGTGGACACCGTCGCGTCGCGCGGCGCGGGTTCGGCCCTCGCCGGTGCGTCGCTGCTCATCGAGGAGGAATGCGGATCCGTCGGCCGGGCCGCGCTCTGCCTCGCCCGGCACTGGCGGGCGGAAGTCGTCGACGGCACCCTGCCGGACCGTGCGGCGGACGAAGAGCCGGACGTCGTCATCGGCCGCGAGGAAGGGGCCGCGCCCGGCGCGGGCGCCCTCGTCGTGCGCCGCGCCGGCGGGGCGGACGCGGGGCAGACCGTCACGCCGCCCGAGCCCGGCCGGGTACGCGGCATCCTCGCCGCGCTGGCGGAGTTGAGCGGCGACGGCGTCCTGGTGCCGCTCGACGTCACCGTGTGGGACATCCGGCAGGCGCCCGCGGCCCGGCGGCAAGGGGTCCAGGAACCGCAGGAGTCCCCGGCGGCGGCTCCCCGGACGGTGTTCACGCTGCCCGTCGCGTTCGACCCCGAGGGCACCGTACTGATCACCGGCGGTACGGGCGCACTGGGCGCGCTGACGGCCCGGCACCTCGTCGCGCGCCACGGCGCCAGGCATCTGCTCCTGTCCAGCAGGCGCGGGGCCGACGCGCCGGGAGCCCTCGAGCTGGCGGCCGAGCTCTCCGCGCTCGGAGCGCGCGTCACCTTCGCCGCCTGCGACCCGGGCGACCGTAAAGCCGCCGCCGCCCTCCTGGAGTCGGTGCCGGCGGACCACCCGCTGACCGCCGTCTTCCACTGCGCGGGCACGGTCGACGACGCGGTGGTGCAGAACCTCACGGCCGGGCAGGTCGAGGAGGTGATGCGCGTGAAGGCGGACGCCGCGTGGCACCTGCACGAGCTGACGCGGGACGCGGACCTGTCCGCCTTCGTCCTGTACTCCTCGGTCGCCGGGCTGCTCGGCGGCCCCGGCCAGGGCAGCTACACGGCCGCCAACGCCTTCCTGGACGCGCTGGCCCGCCACCGGCACGACGGCGGCACGGCGGCCACGTCGCTGGCGTGGGGGTACTGGGACCTGGAGAGCGGGATGTCGGGACGGCTCACCGACGCCGACCGGGCGCGCCACGCCCGCGCCGGCGTGGTCGGGCTCGGCGCGCAGGAGGGCCTCGCCCTCCTCGACACCGCGTGGTCCAGCGGTCTGCCGCTGCTCGCGCCGGTCCGTCTCGACGTGGCCCGGATGCGCCGGCAGGCGGAGAGCCACCCCGCTCCCGCGCTGCTGCGGGATCTGGTGCGCGGCGGCGGCAGGAGCGGCCAAGGCTCCGTGCCGGCGGGAGCGTCCGCGTTCCTCAAGTCGCTCGGCACGATGTCCGACGCGGAGCAGGACGAGGCGCTGCTGGACCTGGTGCGTACCCATATCGCGGCGGTCCTCGGCCACGACGCGGCCACACCGGTCAACGCGCAGCAGGGGCTGCGGGACCTCGGCTTCGACTCCCTGACCGCGGTGGAGCTGCGCAACCGGCTCTCGGCGGCGACCGGGCTGAAGCTGCCCGCCACGTTCGTCTTCGACCACCCCAACCCGGCGGAGCTCGCCGCGCATCTGCGGCAGGAGCTGGCGCCGCCCGCGGCGGACCCGCTCGCCGACGTCCTGGCGGAGTTCGAGCGGCTGGAGAGTTCCCTGCTGTCGGTCTCCTCGATGGGCGGCGCCGCGCGGGCCGAACTGGCCGGGCGGCTGCGCGCCACCCTGGCCCGGCTCGACGTGCCGCAGGACACGGCCGACGAGGCCTCGGTGGCCGCCCGTATCCAGGACGCGTCGGCGGACGAGATCTTCGCGTTCATCGACCGCGACCTCGGCAAGGACAGCGGCAACGGACAGTCCGTGGAAGGACAGCGATGAACGAGTTGGCCCGCAAGAAGCGTGTCCTGGAGCACAGCCGGCGGATCAACGCCGGGGACCTCGAGGGGATCGTCGAGCTGTACGCGCCCGACGCCGTCCTCGAGGACCCGGTCGGCCACCCGCCCCTCACCGGGCACGACGCGCTGCGCGCGCACTACGCGCGGTTGCTCGCCGCGCGGGTGCGGGAGGAGGCGGCCGAGCCCGTGGCGGGGCAGGACGCCACGCACGCGCTGGTCCGGATCACCTCTGTCATGGACTACCCGCCGCTGGGCCCGCTGTACGCCGAGCGGGGCTGGCTCAAGGCCCCCGACGCTCCGGAGACGGCGCGTCTGCGGCGCACGGCGATGCTCGTGGTGCGCATGGACGCGTCCGGCCTCATCCGGCATCTGAAGTCGTACTGGGGCACGTCCGATCTCACCGTCCTCGGCTGACCGGCAGCCCAGGCCCCACCCTTCCTGGAGGTGCGATGCCCGACGAGGCCACCCGCAAGCAGATGGCCGTCGACTACGCCGAGCGGATCAACGCGGGCGACATCGAAGGCGTCCTCGACCTGTTCACGGACGACATCGTCTTCGAGGACCCCGTGGGGCGGCCGCCGATGGTGGGCAAGGACGACCTGCGGCGCCATCTCGAACTGGCCGTCTCCTGCGGCACCCACGAGGTGCCGGACCCGCCGATGACGTCGATGGACGACCGTTTCGTGGTGACGCCGACGACGGTGACCGTGCAGCGGCCGCGGCCGATGACGTTCCGCATCGTCGGCATCGTCGAGCTCGACGAGAACGGGCTCGGCCGCCGCGTCCAGGCGTTCTGGGGAGTCACGGACGTGACCATGGACGAGCCCGCCGAACCCGTGGCCGGGAACGCCGGCTCCGTGGCCGGGAACGCCGGCTCCGTGGACGGGCCCGCCGGCTCCGTGGACGGGCCCGCCGAACCCACCCACCCCGAAGGGATCCGCGCGTGACCACCACCCGACCCGCACACGCCGTCGTCCTGGGTGCCAGCATGGCAGGCACCCTGGCGGCCCACGTCCTGGCCCGCCACGTGGACACCGTCACCGTCGTGGAACGTGACGCACTGCCCGAGGAGCCCCAGCACCGCAAGGGGGTTCCGCAGGGCCGCCACGCCCACCTGCTGTGGTCCAACGGCGCCCGCCTCATCGAGGAGATGCTGCCCAGCACCACCGACCGGCTCCTCGCGGCCGGCGCCCGCCGTCTCGGCTTCCCCGAGGACCTGGTGACCCTCACCGGGCAGGGCTGGCAGCACCGCTTCCCGGCCACCCAGTTCGCCCTGGTCGCCAGCCGTCCCCTGCTCGACCTGACGGTGCGGCAACAAGCCCTCGCCCCGGGGAACATCACGGTCCGCGACCGGACCGAGGCCGTCGAGCTGACGGGCGACGGCCGCCGGGTCACCGGGGTCGTCGTACGCGGCCTCGACAGCGGCCGGCAGGAACCGCTGGAGGCCGACCTGGTGATCGACGCCACCGGCCGGGGCTCCCGCCTCAAGCAGTGGCTGTCGTCGCTCGGCGTGCCCGCCCTGGAGGAGGACGTCGTGGACGCGGGCGTCGCCTACGCGACCCGGCTGTTCCAGGCCCCGCCCGGCGCGACGACGCACTTCCCGGCCGTCAACATCGCCGCCGACGACCGGGTGCGCGAGCCCGGACGCTTCGGCGTGGTCTACCCGATCGAGGGCGGCCGCTGGCTCGCGACCCTCTCGTGCACCCGGGGAGCCCACCTGCCCACGAGCGAGGAGGAGTTCGTTCCCTTCGCGGAGAACCTCAGCCATCCGGTCATCGCCGAGCTGCTCCGGGACGCCGAACCGCTCACCCCCGTCTTCGGTTCCCGCTCCGGCGCGAACCGCCGCCTCTACCCGGAACGGCTGGAGCAGTGGCCCGACGGCCTGCTCGTCGTGGGTGACTCGCTGACCGCGTTCAACCCGATCTACGGCCACGGCATGAGCTCCGCCGCGCGCTGCGCCGACACCCTCGACCGCGAGTTCACGCGGCACCCGCAGAGCGGGCCGGGGGCCGCGCTCCGCCTCCAGAAGGCCATCGGCGCGGCGGTCGACGACCCGTGGATCCTGGCCGCGACCAAGGACATCGACTACGTCAACTGCCGTGTCTCCGCGACGGACCCGCGGCTCACCGGCGTGGACACCGCGCAGCGCCTGCGGTTCGCCGAGGCCATCACCGCGGCCTCGATCCGCTCCCCGAAGGCGTCCGAGATCGTCACGGACGTCATGAGCCTGAACGCGCCGCAGTCCGAGCTGGGCTCCAACCGCTTCCTGATGGCGATGCGCGCCGGCGAACGCCTCCCGGAGCTGTCCGCTCCCCCGTTCCGCCCGGAGGAGCTGGCCGTGGTGGGCCTGGACGCGGCCACGATCACGGCGGAGCCCGTACGCTCCTGACCGCCCACTCTGGTGCGCCGTCGTACCGGTGGGCGGCCCACGCCGGACGGCCGCGGGGCCGCCCGCACCGGCTCACCTCAGGGCGGCCCGCAGATCCAGCCGTTTGACGTCGAGCTTCCGGTAGATCCGTGTCAGGTGCTGTTCCACCGTGCTGACGGTGACGCACAGCTGCCGGGAGATCTGCCGGTTGGTGAGCCCGTCGGCGGCCAGTTCCGCCACCCGCCGTTCCGCGTACGTCAGTTCGGCGCCGGGTCCGGGGGGGCCGGTCCGCTCCGGTGTGCCGGGGACGGGGGCGGGGCCGGCCGCGCCGTCCCAGCGCCGTGCGAGGATCTCCGCCCGGCGGGCCAGCAGGCGGGCGCGTTCCGGCTCGCCCCGTTCGCGTACGGCCACGCTCTGGTCGGCCAGGGCCCGCGCCAGCTCGAAGGGGTCACCGCTGTCCTGGAGGACCGCCACGGCCTCGTCGAGCAGCTCGGCGCGGTCCGGGCCGGGGGATGTGGCGGCCTGCAGACGCAGCGTCATGCCGCGGGTGCGGCCGTCGGCGGGGGCGGGCAGCGCGAGCTGTTCCCGGACGAGCCGGCGGGCCAGGAGGGACTCGCCGAGCGCCAGGTACGCTTCGGCGGCGCCGAGGCGCCACGATTCCAGAGCCGGCAGGTCGACGCCCCACCGGCTCATCCGCGTACCGCAGGCGTAGAAGTCGCACAGGGCCGCGTAGTGGCAGCCGGTGGCCAGGTGGTAGCGGCCCCGCGCCGCCAGGTAGTGGAGTCCGGTGCGGGTCTGGAACACGGCCTGCGCGACGGGACGTTCGAGCAGGGCCGCCGCTCCGTCGACGTCGCCCAGGGCGGTCTTGGCCTGCACGGCGGCGGCCAGCGGAAGGCCGACGGCGGCGCCCCAGCCCTTCGGGCCGAGCAGGGCGAGGGCGTCCTCCGCGCGCTGCCGGGCGGCGGCCGGGTCGCCCTGGCGCAGGTGGAGCAGGGCCCGCCAGGCGTGGAACAGCGCCTGCCAGGTGGGGCTGTCGCGTTCGCCGGCCTGCGCGAGGAGACCGTCGCACCAGGCGGCCGCCCGGTGCGGCCGGTCGCGGTAGGTCAGGGCGGCCAGGGCGGCCGTCTGGACGGCGACGGTGCGCGGGCCGAGCCGGTAGCGGTTCAGGGCGCGCTCGGCCGCTTCGACGGCGTCACGTTCACCGCCGTGCAGCAGGTCGTTCATCAGGGTGCCCGCGCCCTGCAGCTCCGGGGTGACCGCGGGAGGGGCGGAGCCCTGCGCGGACAGGACGCCGGATCCCAGGCGCTCCTTGACGTGCCCGGGGTAGAGGTAGGCGCCCCACAGCCATGGGGTGTCCAGGTCGGCGGCGTTCATCGGCGGTGCCCCGGCCGGACCCGGACCGGCGAGCGCGCCGATCGCGTCGAGCCCCTCCTCGACCCGCCCGTGCCAGAGCAGGTGGGCGGGGAGCGGCGGGGCGGGGTCGGCGGTGGCCCCCGAGGGGGCGGGGGAAGGGGACGCGGTGGCCCGGGACGCGGTCCCGGTGGCGGGGTCCGGGAGGTGCCGCAGGACCTTCGCGGGGTCCAGGCGCCACTCCGCGTCGGCGAGCGCGCCGACGAGCGCGGCCCGCCGTTCGGGGTCCCGGCACCGCCGGTGGGCGGCGCGCAGATAGCCGACGCCCGTCTCCAGCCGGTCCTCGTCCAGGGCGAGTTGGGCCGCCTCCTGGAAGACGGGCACCGCCCAGGGAGTGTGGTCCGACCGGTCGGCGGCCACGAGGTGGGCGGCGACCTCGGTGGCCGGCGCTCCCTCCTCGTACAGCAGGCCGGCCACCCGCCCGTGCAGCGCGCCGCGCTCCTCGGGGGTCATGCCGTCCAGGACCGCCGCCCCGAACGCCGGATGGCACGGGCGGCCCTCGTGCAGCACCTCCGCGGCGGTCAGCTGCCGCACCGCCCTCGCGACGGACGCGGCGTCCGCGTCGAGGAGCCGCCCGGCCAGTTCCGGTGCGCCGTACCGCCCCAACGCGGCCAGGGCGCGGGCGACGTGGACGACCGGCGGCTCGTGCCGGTACAGATGGCTGAGCACCGCGCGGCCGTACGCCTCTCCGGGACCGCCCGCCGTGCGGTGGTCGTCGGCCAGCGCCTGGACGAGGAGCGGGTAACCGGCGCTCATGCCGTGCACGACAGGGGTGAGGTCCTGCGCCGTACGCCCGTCCAGGTGCCGCGCGAGGACGGCCTCCACCCCGGCCTTCGTCAGCGGTTCGAGGCGTATCCGGCGCAGCGCGGGCTCGCGCAGGAAGTCGCTGCCGAGCAGGGCGTTGTCCGCCTGCTGCTGGGCGTACTCGGTGAACAGCACGTGGAGCCGTGCCGACCTCAGTCGGCGCACCATGGAGTGCAGGCACTGCAGGGAGGCCGGGTCGGCGTGGTGCGCGTCGTCGACGGCGATCACGACGGGCCGCTCGGCGACCAGGTCGCGCAGCACCTGGCACAGCCCGCGCAGGGCGGACACGGCGAGCAGCGGGCCGGCGCCGTCCGCACCCCCGGCGGGGCCGGCCGGGGGCGGGGCCACCGGGGAGGCGGGGGCCGAAGGCGACGCGGAGGCCGGGGAGGTGGGGGCGTACGTGGCGGCCGGCGGGGCGGTGGCCGGGGACGCGGAGGCCGGGTCTGTGGCGGCCGACGGGCCGGTCGCAAGGAACCTGGGGGCCGAGGGGGCGGTGACCGGAGGAGGCGTGGTGGCCGTGGACGCGGTGATCGCGTCCTCGTACAGCGCCAGCGCGCGTTCGGCACTCGGGGCGGGCAGACCGGGGCTGCGCAGCAGCTGTTCCAGGACCCCCAGCGGCAGGTCGCGCTCGGCACGGCACGCCGTGGCCGTCAACACCACGGCCCCGGGGCCCAGGCTGTCCGTCCAGGCCCGCAGCAGCGCCGTCTTGCCGGTGCCGACCGCGCCGCTCAGCACGACCAGGCTGCCCTGGGTGTGCGGGGCGCCGTCGAAGGCGCGGTGCAGAGCGGCCAGTTCCTCGTCCCGTTCCACCAGGTTCACCGCTCGCCCCAATCCGTGGTCGCCCGTCCCGTGTCGTGCTGTGGCAGGGGGTCACCCGCCGTGCCGTGGCAGGGGGTCACCCGCCGTGCCGCGCGGAAGGCCGACCGCCGCACCGCGGCGAGGGCCCGTCCTGCCCCGCCGCGGCGGGAGGCGACCGCCCGCCGTGCCGTACGCGCCGATCACCCGCCGTGCGGGCGGGGCCCGGGTGGCCCGTCGGGCCGTGCGGGGCGCGTCACTGTGTGCCCCACTCGCGGTCGATCAGCGCGAACATGTCGTCGGCGCTCGCGGTCGACAGGTCCTCCGCCCCGGCCTGCTCGCCCTCGTCGGCGGGGCCGGCCGTGTCCGCGGCGTCGGGCTGCTTCCACAGCAGGGCCTGCAGGCGCCGGATCAGTCCCGTACGGCGAGGGTCGTCCACGGCGAGACCGGCGAGGGCCGCTTCCAGCTCGTCGAGGTGGGCGGCCACCGGGAGCTCTCCCGCGCCGCCGTCGGGCAGCACCCGGTCCAGCAGGTGTTCCGCGAGGGCGCGGGGCGTCGGGTAGTCGTAGACCAGCGTGGCGGGCAGGCGGAGTCCGGTGGCGGCGCGCAGCCGGTTGCGCAGCTCCACCACCACGAGGGAGTCGAAGCCCAGGTCCTTGAAGGCCTTTTCCGGTGCCACCTCCTGGCCCGGCTCGTAGCGCAGGACGGCCGCCACCTGGGTGCGGACCACGTCCAGGAGTGCGCCGGTCCGCTCGCGTACCGGCAGGGCGGACAACTCCCGACGCAGCTCCGCGGCCTTCTCCGCCTGTCCGGCACTGTCCGACGAGGAGTCGAGGATCCGTACGGCCGCGGGGACCCCGTCGAGCAGGCGGGAGGGGCGGGCCAGCGTGAACAGGGGCGCGAACCGTTCCCACTCGATGTCGGCGACCAGCACGTGCCCCCTGCCTCCGTCGAGCACCGACTGCAGTGCGCCGAGCGCCAGCTGCGGTTCCAGCGGGGGCAGTCCCTGCCGCCGGGACAGTCCGGTGGCGCCGCGCGCCAGGTCCAGGCCGTCGGGCAGGTCCCAGATGCTCCATCCCACGGAGACGACCCGGGGGCCCTCCGTGCCGTGCTGCTGCGCGAGGGCGTCGAGGTAGGCGTTGGCGGCGGCGTACACGCCGTGTTCCCTGCTGCCGAGCGAGGCCGCCACGGAGGAGAAGAACACCACGGTCTCCACCGGGCCGAAGCAGGCCGGTCCGCCGGGGCCCGCGAGACCGGCGAGCTCCATGGCGGCGGAGGTGGCCGAGGCGAGGGCGTCGGGCGTGACGTCCGCCAGCGGTGCGAGCTCGCCGGGCAGGGAGGTGTGGATGACCGTCCTGATCCGTACGTCCGTCAGCTCGCCGAGCGCTCGCGCGACCGCTTCCCGGCCCTCGGACGGCCTGCCGGGAAGTACCGTCAGACGGGTGCCCTGTCCGGCGAGTTCGGCCGCGAGCTCGTCGTCCCGGCGGCGGCTGTCGGCGGGACCCGTGTCCAGGAGTACGACGTGCTCGGCGCCGCTCGCGGCGAGCCGGCGCACGACCTGCTCCGTGAGGTGGCCGACGCCGCCGGTGACCAGGACGGCGCCCTGCGGCTGCCGGCGTCCGGCGGTCTCCTCCCCGGGGCTGGTGTCGGGCACCAGACGACGGCCGAGCACCCTGCCCCGGCGCAGCGCGACCTGGTCCTCGCCACTGTCACCGCACAGCACGGCGTACAACGTCCCCGCGTCGAGCCCCTCCGGGGCGGCGGGCAGATCCAGCAGGCCGCCCCACAGCTCCGGGTGTTCCAGGGCCGCGACCCGGCCGAGCCCCCAGACCGGGGCCTGCGCCGGGAAGAGGACCGGATCGTCGTCACCGCACGAGACCGCGCCACGGGTGGCACACCACAGGCGCGCCTTCGGGCCGGCGTCCAGCAGACCGTGCAGCAGCGTCAAGGTGTCGGTCAAGCCCCGGCCCGGGCGGTGGCCCGCTCCTTCGGCGGACGGTTCCGGCGCGTCGTCAGGCTGTTCGCCGAGGGCCAGCAGGGACAGGACTCCGGCGAGCGGCGTGCCGTCCGGGAGTCCGGCCTGCGACGACCGGAGCAGATCCGCCAGGTCCGCGCGGCCGGAGTGCCGGCCGACCTCTACGAGGGTCACCGGTACGCCCGCCTCCGCCAGTGCCCCGGCGCACGCTCGCGGCCAGTCCCCGGCGCCGGACTCGGGGGCGACGACCAGCCAGGCTCCGTGACCCGGCACCTCCCGGACGGACCCGTGCGGCGCTGACGCGTCCGGAGCCGACGCGGCCGAGGCAGAGGTAGAGGCAGATGCGGTGGGGACGGGTGCGGCGGAGGGCGGCGGGACGGCGGTGGGCTGCCAGTCGACGCGGTAGCGCCAGGCATCGACGATCGACCGCTCGCGTCGCTCGCGCCGCCACGCGGACAGGGCGGGGAACACGGTTTCCAGCGCCGACCTGTCTGCGTCGTCCTTGAGGTGCAGGGTGTCGCTGAGGGCCTGGACGTCCGCGCCTTCGACGGCCGCCCAGAATCCGGCCTCCTCCCCGTCCGCGGGGGTCACCGCTTCGGGGGCGGCGACGTCCGCGAGCCAGAAACGCCGCCCCTGGAAGGCGTAGGTCGGCAGATCGACCAGATGGGGCGCGGGGTCGGCGGGGAAGAACACCGACCAGTCCACCGTGAGCCCAGCCGTGTGCAGCCGTGCCATGGCCTGCGCGAACGCCACATCGTCCGGCTGAACGGAGTCGAGCGAAGCGGTCACCACCGCCTCCCCACCCCCGGCCGGCACGTCCAGATCGTCCAGGGTGTGCTGCACAGCAGTGGCCAGGACAGGACCCGGACCCAGCTCGACGAACACCCCGGCAGTCGCACCGACCTGCGCGACGGCCGGCTGGAAGAGCACCGCCTCCCGCACATGCCGCACCCAGTACTCCGCCGACGCAATCTCCTTACCCGCCCGCACACCCGTCACATTGCTGACCAACGG
>NZ_JBEXVL010000041.1:0-37677 GCF_040638805.1 Streptomyces sp. NPDC005925
ACGCCCGGTTACATTCCGAACCCGGAAGCTAAGCCTTACAGCGCCGATGGTACTGCAGGGGGGACCCTGTGGGAGAGTAGGACACCGCCGAACAATCTTTGGAAGGACCCCTGGTCACCAGCGTACAGCTGGGACCAGGGGTCCTTTTTCTGTTTCTAGACAAATACATTCCGAAGCGCGGCGGGTACCCGGCTGCGCGAGAACGACTTGCGGTACCGATGACAGGAGTCACCATGTCCACCAACTCTCCCGACGACCGACCGGAGCGCGACCAGCGGCGCCGGGACAGTGGTGATCGCGGCGACCGTCATGACCGTGGTGGTCAGCGCGGAGACCGTGGAGACCGTGGCGGCCCTCGCCGCGACAGCGACCGTCGTGACAGCAACGATCGTGGTGCAGCACGTGGTGGCTACGGTGGCCGTCGTGAGGGCGACCGTGCGGGATTCCGCCGAGACGACCGCCGAGATGACCGCCGTGATGATCGTCGCGGTGACGACCGGCGTAGTGACGAGCGCCGTGGCGTCGACCGGGGTGATCGTCCCACCTTCCGTCGGGACGACAACCGAGGTGGCAGCTTCGGCCGGCGCGACGACCGGGACCGTGGTCCGCGGAGCGACGATCGCGGGCCCCGCGGTGGCGGCTTCCGGCGCGATGACCGGCGTGACGACCGCCGGGATGACAGGCGGGACGATCGACGGGACGACCGTGGTGCGCGGAGTGACCGTCCCACCTTCCGTCGGGAAGACAACCGTGGCGGGGGCGGAGGAAGTTACGGTCGCCGTGACGACCGCCGGGTGGATGACCGGCGTGGCGACGATCGCGGACCTCGTGGTGGCGGCTTCCGGCGTGACGAGCGACGTGACGACCGTGGTGGCTTCCGGCGTGACGACCGTCGTACGGATGATCGTGGTGGTTTCCGGCAGGGTGATCGTCGTACGGATGGCCGTGGTGGTTTCCGACGGGATGATCGCCGCGACGAGAGGCGTACGGACGAGCGGCGCGACGACAGGCGTACGGAAGAGCGCCGCGACGACCGGGACCGTGGTTTTCGGCGTGACGACCGTGGTGGCTTCCGGCGCGATGATCGCCGTGACGACCGCCGTGACGACCGCCGTGATGACCGGCGTGACGACCGCCGTGATGACCGGCGTGACGGTAGGCGGGATTTCCGGCGTGATGACCGGCGGGTGGAGGACCGGCGGCCCGACGAGCGTCGGGGTGACGATCGTGGGCCTCGGGGTGGCTTCCGGCGGGATGACGACCGGGGTGAGCGTGGGGGGTTCCGCGGGCGGGACGACCGGGGCGGCAGTGGGCCGCGTCGGGACGACCGCGGTGGGCGCCCCGGTGGGTTCCGGGGTCGGGACGACCGGCGTGACGACCGTAGGGACGACCGGCGTGGTGGCGGCCGGTTCCGTGATGAGCGGGACCGGGACCGGGAGCCGATCAAGCGGCTGCCGATTCCTGAGGACGTGACCGGCGACGAGATCGACAAGGATGTGCGGCAGGAGCTGCAGAGCCTGCCGAAGACGCTCGCCGAGGACGTCGCCAAGAACCTGGTGATGGTCGCGCGGCTCATCGACGAGGACCCCGAGGGCGCCTACGGTTACTCCCGGGTCGCTCTGCGGCTGGCGTCGCGGGTTGCCGCCGTAAGGGAGGCGGCCGGGTTCGCGGCGTACGCGAGCCAGAAGTACAGCGAGGCGCTTGCCGAGTTCCGGGCGGCGCGGCGGATGACGGGCGGCGTGGAGCTGTGGCCCGTCATGGCCGACTGCGAGCGCGGTCTCGGCCGGCCCGAGAAGACGCTGGACATGGCCGGGGCGCCCGAAGTGCACAAGCTCGACAAGGCCGGGCAGGTTGAGATGCGGCTCGTCGCTGCCGGTGCCCGGCGGGACATGGGGCAGCTCGACGCGGCGATCGTGACGCTGCAGAGCCCGGAGCTGGCCTCCCACTCCGTGCAGCCGTGGACGGCGCGACTGCGATACGCGTATGCGGACGCGCTGCTCGCCGCGGGGCGCAAGGACGAGGCTCGGGAGTGGTTCGCGAAGGCCGTGGAGTCCGACCGGGACGGCAGCACGGACGCCTCGGACCGGCTCGCCGAGCTCGACGGCGTGGAGTTCGTCGACGCCCTCGACGAGGACAAGGACGAGGACGGGAACGAGGACGAGGACGGGCACGAGATCGACGGTGTCGAGATCGACGGTGTCGAGGACGACGGTGGTCAGGACGACGGCGTCGTGCGGCGCGGGGACGACGACTGACGGTCGGTACGGGTGACAGGGGCGGGAATCCGGTGGGATTCCCGCCCCTTCGTGCTGGTCAGGCCTCCAGTGGCCGGAGTACCAGGCCCGAGGCCGGTTTCGGGCCGAAGGAGGTTGACTTGCGGGGCATCATCGCGCCCTGGCGGGCCAGGTCGCGGACGACGTCCTCGCGGACCGGGTGCAGGAGAACGGCCGTACCGTCGTCGCGTTCCGCCTTGCGGACCGTGGCGGCCGCGTCGTGGATGTAGGCGATGTGGGCCGGGGAGTCCTCGGGGACGCGCCAGACATGGGCGAGGAGCGTGGCGTGCAGAACCGTCGCGTCCAGGGTGCGCCAGGCCGGCGGGCGGTCCGTGGGGACCGTTCGGGCCAGCAGGTCCGGGTCGGGGCGGTCCACGAGGTGGAAGGCGCCGTCGCCCGCCAGCAGGAACGCGTTGCCGGTCTCGACCGCGTCGGCCAGGGCCGTCATCGCGTCGGGCAGCGGCACGTCCAGGCGGCGTACCCGGAACCGGCCGTCCAGGGCGGCCAGCGCGTCCGCGACCGGCAGACCGTGCAGGAGTCGGTGGATGGCGCGGACGCGCAGCGGATAGCGGGCCGTGTCGACCAGCAGGACCAGGCCGTGGTCCCAGGGGCTGGGGGAGGGGTGCTCGGCGCGCAGCCGGCGGTAGGTGGCCCAGCGGTGGTGGCCGTCGGCGATGAGGGCCTGGTGGCGGGCCAGCTCGGACTGGATCTTCGTTATGTCCGCCGGGTCGGTGAGCGCCCAGAGGCGGTGGTGGTAGCCGTCCTCGGTGGTCGTGGCGAGCAGGGGCGGCCGGGCCGCTGTGCGTTCGATGAGGTGGGCCGTGGCGGAGACGGCGTCCTCGCCTCGGTACGTGAGGAGCAGCGGTTCCAGGTTCGCCGAGGTGGCGCGCATCAGGTCGGCGCGGTCGGCGACGATGTGCGGCATGACGTCCTCGTGCGGCAGGACCACTTCGTCCGCAGGGTCCGTCACGCGCAGGGTGCCGATGATGCCGCGCTGGATCAGGCCGCCGCCGTCGGTCTGCTCGTAGACGTACAGGCAGGGTTCGGGGTCCGTGGTGAGGACGCCTTCGGAGCGCCAGCGGTGCAGGGTGTCCGCAGCCTGTTCGTTGCGGGCGTCGGGTGCGGTGGCCTGCGGGAGGATCAGACGGACGATGTTGTGCGGGTCGGCGCACTGCAGGTGGTGCAGTCCGTCGGGTCGTACGACGACGTCGTACGGCGGGGACGTCACGGCGGCGAGACTGCCGACCCGGTCGGGGTCGTAGCGCAGGCCTCGGAACGGGGTGAGTTCCAGGCCTCGGCGCGTCCTTGCTTCCGAGTGACCTGCTGTGTTCATCCCGGCATCGTACGTGTGTCAGTGGCGTGCGGGATGATCGGTGGAAAGGCGAGCGAGCGAGGAGCGATGCGGGATGAGCCAGAGCGTCAGGACGAGGCCCGAAGCCAGTGGGCAGGCCCTGAGCGAGGCGTACGACACGGCGCTGCTCGACCTGGACGGGGTCGTGTACGCGGGGGGCAGCGCGATCGCGCACGCGGTCGAGTCGCTCGGGACGGCGCGTAGGGGCGGCATGCATCTGGCGTACGTGACCAACAACGCGCTGCGGACTCCGGACGCGGTCGCCGCTCACCTCACGGAGCTGGGCATACCGACCGGCGCGGACGACGTCATCACGTCGGCGCAGGCGGTGGCCCGGCTGATCGCCGAGCAGGTGCCCGCGGGCGCGCGCGTGCTGGTGATCGGCGGTGAGGGACTGAGGGTGGCGTTGCGGGAGCGCGGTCTGGAGCCCGTGGAGTCCGCGGACGACGATCCGGCGGCCGTGGTGCAGGGGTTCGGCGGCCCGGAGCTGCCGTGGGGGCGGTTCGCGGAGGCCTCTTACGCCGTCGCGCGCGGAGTGCCGTGGTTCGCGTCCAACACCGACCTGACGATCCCGGGCGCGCGGGGCATCGCGCCGGGCAACGGCGCCGCGGTGGAGGTCGTCCGGATCGCCACCGGTGCCGAGCCGCAGGTCGCGGGCAAGCCGCTGCCTCCGATGCACCGGGAGACCGTCCTGCGTACGGGGGCGAAGCGGCCGCTGGTGGTCGGGGACCGGCTGGACACGGACATCGAGGGCGCGTTCAACGGCGAGGTCGACTCGCTGCTCGTGCTGACCGGCGTGACGGACGGAGCGCAGTTGCTGGCGGCGCCGCCACAGCACCGGCCGACGTACGTGGCCGCCGATCTGCGAGGGCTGCTCACCGGGCAGCCGGAGGTGTGCGACGGCGACGGCGGCTTCCGGTGCGGGGGCTGGACGGCGCGGGCCGATGCCGAGCGGCTGGAACTGGGCGGCGACGGCGCCGCGCTCGACGGGCTGCGCGCGTTGTGCGCGGCGGCCTGGACGGCGGCCGGGGACGGGACGTGTGGGTTCGACGCGGACAAGGCGCTGGCACGGCTGGGGATGTGAGGGGGCGTCAGGCAGGGGGCGGGGCGCGGACGGGGCGCCGCAGCGCCCCTTGCCGGTGCGGCTGAGCTGGGTCGTCTCTTGCCGGTGCGGCTGAGGTGGGTGGTGACGGCCGCGGTGGGCGGGTCGGCGGGTCGGACCGGGATTGCCGCGACACGAGGTGGCGGGCGGGGGCGGCGGCCCGGGTGCGCGGGTCGAAGACCGCTCAGGGATTCAGATTTTCGGAGACGGGGTTCGGGCTCCGGGCGGACACCGCCAATGGCCCACTTGCGAGGGTAGGCTAACCTAACTGCGTGTTGGTCGACAGTCCTGCCGAAAGCCCTCCCGGGCAGCGCGCGGTGGCCGCCCCCGCGTCTCCGGCCCGCCGGGCGATTCGTTCCTTCGGGTTGCTCGTTTCCGTCCTGATCCTGCTGGTCGTCGTGGTGGCGAGCCTCGCGGTCGGTGCGAAGGAGCTGCCCCTGGAGCAGGTCTGGCACGGACTGTTCGACAGTTCGGGCACGTACGGCGACGTCGTCGTGGACGAGCGGCTGGCGCGTACGATCCTCGGCCTGCTCGCCGGTGCCGCGCTCGGCCTCGCGGGCGCCGTGCTTCAGGCACTCACCCGCAACCCGCTGGCAGACCCGGGGCTGCTCGGCATCAACGCCGGCGCCTCGGCCGCGGTGGTCACGGCCATGACGTACTTCGGCATCACCGACCTGAGCGGTTATGTGTGGTTCGCCTTCCTGGGGGCTGCCGGCGTGGGTGCCCTGGTGTGGTTCCTGGGAGGCAGCCGCGGTGCCACGCCGGTGCGGCTCGCGCTCGCCGGTACGGCGATCAGCGCCGCCCTGTACGGCTATCTGCAGGCCGTGATGATCATGGACAGTGCGGCGCTCGGCAGGATGCGCTTCTGGACCGTGGGTTCGCTGTCGTCCGCGACCGATTCGACCATCGGGCAGGTGCTGCCGTTCATCGCGGCCGGCACCGTCCTCGCGCTCGCCCTGGCCCGGCCGCTCAACGCCATGGCCATGGGCGATGACACCGCCAGGGCGCTCGGCGCCGACCTCAACCGCACCCGGGCACTGTCCATGCTGGCCGCGACCGTGCTGTGCGGGGCGGCGACGGCGGCGTGCGGGCCGATCGTGTTCGTGGGGCTGATGGTGCCGCACGTGGTCCGCTCCTTCACCGGACCCGACCTGCGCTGGATCCTGCCGTACGCCGCGATTCTGTCGCCCGTGCTGCTGCTGGGCGCGGACGTCCTCGGCCGGATCGCCGCCCGGCCCGCGGAACTCCAGGTCGGCATCGTGACCGCGATCCTCGGCGGGCCGGTCTTCATCCTTCTGGTACGACGGCGGAGGACGGCTCAGCTGTGAAGACCGAGAGCAGGACCGAGAGCGAGACCCCGGGCGCCGGCGCGGCCGGGACCAGGACCCGTCGTGTGGTGCGTACCCCGGGCGGGCTGTCGGTCCGGGTCGACGTGCGTGCCCTGACCGCCGCGGGCCTGCTGCTGGTGGCCGCGCTCGCCGCGGGCGTCGTCCTGATCGGTACCGGCGACTACCCGATCGGTGCCGCCGATGTGCTGCGGACGCTCGCCGGTCAGGGCGACGCGGGCCAGGAACTCGTCGTGAACGCGCTGCGGCTGCCGCGGGTCCTCGTGGGGCTTCTGGTCGGCGCCTCGCTCGGGCTCGGCGGCGCGCTGTTCCAGTCGATCTCCCGCAATCCGCTGGGCAGTCCGGACGTCCTCGGTCTCGGCCAGGGCGCCACGGCCGGCGCCCTCGTGGTGATCGTGCTGTTCTCCGGCAGCGCCGCCGAGGTCACTCTCGGCGCGCTTCTGGGCGGTCTGGCGACCGGCTTCGCCATCTATCTGCTCGCCTGGAAGCAGGGCGTGCACGGTTACCGACTGGTCCTGGTCGGCATCGGCGTGTCCGCGATCGTCACCGCGGTCAACGGCTATCTGCTCACCAAGGCCGACCTGGTGGACGCGGTCAGGGCCGTCGTCTGGATGACCGGCTCGCTCAACGGCCGAGGCTGGGAACAGGTCTGGCCACTGCTCGCGCTGTGCGCCGTCCTCGTGCCGCTCGTCCTCGCCAACGCGCGAGGGCTGCGGATGACGGAGATGGGCGACGACATCTCGTACGCCCTCGGTGTGCGGGTCGAGCGGGTGCGGGCCCTGCTGATGGTGGCCGCGGTGCTGCTCACCGCGTCCGCGACCGCCGCCGCGGGGCCCGTCGCCTTCGTCGCGCTGACCGCGCCGCAGCTGGCCCGGCGGCTGACCCGTTCGCCCGGTCCGAACCTGCTGCCCGCGATGTGCATGGGCGCAGCCCTCCTCGTCACCGCGGACCTCGCCTCGCAGCGCGCCTTCGGCGCCGACCAGCTGCCCGTGGGTGTGGTCACCGGCGTCCTCGGCGGGCTCTACCTGCTCTGGCTGCTGGTCACCGAGCGCAGAGCCGGACGGATATGAACGCCGGAAGCAGCGCCGGGGGGCGGACTGAAGGCCGTAGGCAGCGCCCGAAGCCGGACGTGAACGCCGTAAGCAGCGCGGGACGCGGCGCCGTCGGCGCCGTCGGCCGCACCGCCGGAGGCACTGCCGAAAGCGGCGTCGGCCGCACCGCCGGAGGCACCACCCGCCGCGGGCCGAGCAAACGAAGGAGCACCGTGAACCGCCTGTCCGCCGAGAACGTCACCCTCGCCTACGACCAGCGCGTCATCGTCGAGCAGTTGTCGGTGGAGATACCCGACAACTCCTTCACGGTGATCGTCGGCCCCAACGCCTGCGGCAAGTCCACACTGCTGCGTGCGCTGTCGCGGATGCTGAGGCCCAGCGAGGGCCGAGTGCTGCTCGACGGCCAGGTCATCCAAGCGCTGCCCGCCAAGAAGGTGGCCCGGACCCTCGGTCTGCTGCCGCAGTCCTCGATCGCGCCCGACGGCATCACCGTCGCCGACCTCGTCGGCCGGGGTCGCTACCCGCACCAGGGCCTGCTGCGCCAGTGGTCCACCGAGGACGAGCGCGTCGTGCGGGAGTCGATGGCGCAGACCGGTGTCGCCGAGCTCGCCGACCGGTACGTGGACGAGCTGTCCGGCGGTCAGCGTCAGCGCGTGTGGATCGCCATGGCGCTCGCCCAGCAGACGCCGCTGCTGCTGCTGGACGAGCCGACGACGTACCTGGACATCCAGCACCAGATCGACGTCCTCGACCTGTGCGCCGAGCTGCACGAGGAGCAGGGCCGCACCCTGGTCGCCGTGCTGCACGACCTCAATCACGCCGCCCGGTACGCCACCCACCTCGTCGCACTGCGCGACGGGCGGGTCGTCGCCCGGGGCGCGCCGAACGACGTCGTCACGGCCGAGCTGGTCGAGGAGGTGTTCGGGCTGCGCTGCCAGGTCATCGCCGACCCGGAGACGGGGACGCCGCTGGTGGTGCCCGCCGCACGCGCGGCACGGGCCGCGGACCGGCCGGGTGGCCCTCGGAAGGCGGCCGCCACCGCCGCCGGCCCGGCCGCGACCGTCGCTACAAGAGCTTCCTGAGGCGCAGCAGGTCCCTGAGGCCCGCCGCCAGCTTCACCCGGCCCGAGCCCCAGGCCCGCGCGAAGTCGAGTTCGCCGTAGACCAGTGCGACCAGGTCGTCGCCCGCCAGGGTGAGCCGGATCTGCGCGCGCTCCGGCGGCGGCCCCCGCAGCGTGTCGCGCACCTCGATCCGGCCGCCGGTCATCCGGCCGACGAAGGTGACGTCGAGGTCGGTGATCCAGCAGCTCACCGACCGGTCCAGGGCTGCCGCGGCGCGTACGTCGCCCTCGGCGTCCGCCATGGCGTCCGAAAGCTTCTCGAGTGCGGTGCGGCATTCCTCGGTCGTCGCCATCACGACCGACGCTACCCCAGGGCTTCGGGGTAGCGTCGGACCATGAACGACTGTGTGCCCGGGGCCGGGACCCCGGCGGAGGACGCGGCCACCGAGCAGGTGCCGGCCGGGCAGGCGAAGGCCGAGGCCGGGCAGGCGGTGACCGGTGCCGCGCAGGTGCCGGGCGGGGCCGCGCGGACGGCGCCCGCGGCCGAGCAGGACCCCGCCGCCCCCGCCCCCCTGCACGTCCCCCGCACCCCCACCGGCCACGCCGACGTGGACGCCCTGCTGGAGCGGCTTGCCGACGCCGACCACCTCGCCACCGACGGCCACCTGGAGGTGTACGAGGATGTACACCGGGGGCTGCGTGACGCGCTCACCGCGCTGGACGCCCGCCCGGGACCTCCGGCGCCCCCATCGCCGTACCGACAGGGGAGCTGAACCAACCGTGGCAGGAGTCGCACGCCGCCGTCTGGACGCGGAGCTGGTCCGCCGGAAGCTGGCGCGCTCGCGGGAGCACGCGAGTCAGCTGATCGCGGCCGGCCGCGTCACCGTCGGCAGGAACGTCGCGACCAAACCGGCCACGCAGGTGGAGACCGCCGCCGCGATCGTCGTCGCGCAGGACGACAGTGATCCCGACTACGTCTCCCGGGGCGGGCACAAGCTCGCCGGCGCGCTCACCGCGTTCGTGCCGCGGGGGCTGGTCGTCGAGGGCCGCCGAGCCCTGGACGCCGGCGCCTCCACCGGCGGCTTCACCGACGTGCTGCTGCGGGCGGGCGCCCGGCACGTCGTCGCCGTCGACGTCGGTTACGGACAACTCGCCTGGTCCCTGCAGAGCGATGAACGCGTCACCGTCAAGGACCGTACGAACGTACGCGAACTGACGCCCGAGGCGATCGACGGGGAACCGGTGGATCTTGTCGTCGGGGACCTGTCCTTCATCCCGCTCGGCCTGGTGCTGCCGGCCCTCGCGCGGTGCGTGGGGCCGGACGCGGACCTGGTGATGATGGTCAAGCCGCAGTTCGAGGTGGGCAGGGAGCGGCTCGGCAGCGGTGGCGTCGTCCGCAGCCCGGAGCTGCGCGCCGAGGCCGTGCGCGGGGTCGCCGCGCGCGCCCGGGAACTGGGACTGGGCGTGTGCGGAGTCACCGCCAGTCCGCTGCCCGGACCCTCGGGCAATGTCGAATACTTTCTGTGGCTGCGGGCCGGGGCTCCGGAACTGGACCCGGCCGACGTTGACCGTGCAGTGGCGGAGGGGCCGAGTTGACACAGAACCGGACAGAGAGCCGGGCGGGGAACCGGGCACGTACGGTGTTCCTGCTGGCCCACACGGGGCGGCCCGCGGCGATCCGCAGCGCGGAACTCGTGGTCAAGGGGCTGCTGCGCGCCGGGCTCGGCGTACGGGTGCTGGAGGCCGAAGCCCTCGATTTGCCGCTGCCGGACCAGGTGGAGACCGTCGGGGAGGCCACCCCGCAGAGCCTGGACGACTGCGAGCTGCTGATAGTCCTCGGCGGTGACGGCACGCTGCTGCGCGGCGCCGAGTTCGCCCGCGCCTCCGGAGTGCCCATGCTCGGCGTCAACCTCGGACGGGTCGGCTTCCTCGCCGAGGCCGAGCGCGACGACCTGGACAAGGTCGTGGACCGGGTGGTGAGCAAGGCGTACGAGGTCGAGGAGCGGATGACCGTCGACGTCGTCGTGCACCGCAACGGCGACATCGTGCACACCGACTGGGCGCTGAACGAGGCGGCCGTGCAGAAGGTGTCCGCCGAGCGGATGCTGGAAGTGGTGCTGGAGATCGACGGCCGGCCGGTCACCGGGTTCGGCTGCGACGGCATCGTGTGCGCGACACCGACCGGGTCGACGGCGTACGCGTTCTCCGCGGGCGGGCCCGTGGTGTGGCCCGAGGTGGAGGCGCTGCTGATGGTGCCGATCTCGGCGCACGCGCTGTTCGCGAAGCCGCTGGTGACGTCGCCGGACTCGGTGCTGGCCGTGGAGGTGCTGCCGCACGTCCCGCCGGGCGTGCTGTGGTGCGACGGGCGGCGGACCGTGGAGCTGCCGCCCGGGGCGCGGGTGGAGGTGCGGAGGGGCGCCGTGCCGGTGCGGCTGGCCCGGCTGCACCACGCGTCGTTCACCGACCGGCTGGTCGCGAAGTTCGCGCTGCCCGTCTCCGGGTGGCGGGGCGCGCCGCACTAGCGCGGGCCGGTGAGCTGCGGCACGCGGTTTCCGCGCGTCCCCGGCTCGCCTCCCGCGCGTCCTCGGGCCTCTTTTCCGTTCCTCCACTCGTGCGGGTGACACCGGAGGCCGGGGGGCTGTCGCACACCCGCCGCCGACCTCGTATGGTCGGGGGCGTGTTGGAGGAGATGCGGATACGGTCGCTCGGAGTGATCGACGACGCTGTCGTCGAGCTGTCGCCCGGCTTCACCGCCGTCACCGGTGAGACGGGCGCGGGCAAGACCATGGTGGTCACCAGCCTCGGCCTGCTGCTCGGTGGGCGGGCGGACCCGGCGCTCGTGCGGATCGGCGCGGGCAAGGCGGTCGTGGAGGGGCGGATCACCGTGCCCCCGGGCGCCGCCGTCGCCGTACGGGCCGAGGAGGCCGGGGCCGAGCTCGACGACGGGGCGCTGCTGGTCAGCCGTACCGTCTCCGCCGAGGGGCGGTCCCGGGCGCACCTGGGCGGGCGCAGCGTTCCCGTGGGGGTGCTGGCCGAGCTGGCCGGCGACCTGGTCGCCGTGCACGGGCAGACCGACCAGCAGGGGTTGCTGAAACTGTCCCGGCAGCGGCAGGCGCTCGACCGGTACGCCGGGGACGCCGTCGCCGTGCCCCTCGCCAAGTACACCGAGGCCTACAAGCGGCTGCGGGCCGTCTGCGTCGAACTCGAGGAGATCACCACGCGTGCGCGCGAGCGGGCCCAGGAGGCCGACCTGCTGCGCTACGGGCTGGAGGAGATCGCGGCCGTCGAGCCGCGCGCCGGCGAGGACGTGGAACTCGCCGAGGAGGCGGAACGGCTCGGGCACGCCGAGGCCCTCGCGTCGGCGGCGACCGCCGCGCACGCCGCGCTCGCGGGCAACCCCGAGGACCCCGAGGGCATCGACGCGAGCACGCTCGTCGCGGGTGCCCAGCGCGCCCTGGACGCCGTACGGTCCCACGACCCGGCGCTGGCCGCGCTCACCGACCGGATCAGCGAGGTCGGCATCCTGCTGCGGGACGTCGCAGGGGAGCTCGCCGGATACGCCGACGACCTGGACGCCGACCCGCTGCGGCTGGCCGCCGTGGAGGAACGGCGGGCCGCGCTCACCGCGCTCACCCGGAAGTACGGCGAGGACGTCAGCGCTGTGCTGACCTGGGCCGAGCGCGGCGCCGGGCGGCTGACGGAACTGGACGGCGACGACGAGCGGATCGGCGGGCTGACCGCCGAACGGGACACGCTGCGCGACGAACTGGGCGGGCTCGCACAGGCCCTGACGGACGCGCGGACGGACGCCGCCGAGCGGTTCGCCGCCGCCGTGACCGCCGAACTGGCGTCGCTCGCCATGCCGCACGCGCGGGTGTCCTTCGACATCCGGCAGACCGAGGACGCCGAGGGCGTCGAGGTCGGCGGGCGGATGGTCGCGTACGGGCCGTCGGGCGCCGACGAGGTCGAGTTGCTGCTCGCACCGCACCCCGGGGCCCCGCCGCGGCCCATCGCCAAGGGCGCCTCGGGCGGTGAGCTGTCGCGCGTGATGCTCGCCGTGGAGGTGGTGTTCGCGGGCACCGACCCCGTGCCGACGTACCTCTTCGACGAGGTCGACGCGGGAGTCGGCGGCAAGGCGGCCGTCGAGATCGGGCGCCGGCTCGCCCGGCTCGCGAAGACCGCGCAGGTCGTCGTCGTGACGCACCTGCCGCAGGTGGCGGCCTTCGCCGACCGGCAGCTGCTCGTCGAGAAGACCGACGACGGTTCCGTCACCCGGTCCGGCGTGAAGGTCCTCGAAGGGGAGGACCGCGTCCGGGAACTGTCCCGGATGCTGGCCGGTCAGGAGGATTCGGAGACGGCACGCGCCCACGCGGAGGAACTCCTGGCGACGGCGCGGGCGGACCTCTAGCGCCCGCCCCGCGAAGGGTGTCCGCCCGCCCTGGGAACGGTGCCCGTCCGTCCCGCGAACGGTGTCGCCCCGCGAAGGGGTCTCGCCCGCGGGGGCGCCGGGGCTGCCGCGGGGGCGCCGGGGGCCGGCGCGCGGTCCGGTGCCACGGGGCAGCTGACGGCGACCGCGACGGGCGCCGCCGCTGCCGTACCCCTCGCCGACCCGGCCGAGCGCGTCGTGAACGGCGGCACCGGGCGCACGCGCCGGGTGCGGCTCCCGGCCGCCGTCGTGGTCGGGAGCGGACGGGCCGGGCTCGTTCCGTATGCCGCCGGGCGGTCGCGGCGACCGTCCGCGGGGTCGGCGGAAGCCGGTCGGATCGGGCAGAGGTGCGGTTGGGTCACTCGTACGAGTGGGTTTGGGCAGTGAACCCGACGGTCGTCATGACCCCGGCATGCAAGGAACACCCGTGCGTGCTGGCATGCTTGACGGGGTACACGGGCAGAACGCGCCGTGCGCCGGCGGTGCGTGATCCTTCTGTACGTTCTTCGTGACCCGCCCCGACGCCGAACCAGGAGCCCCGGCCACGTGACGCCCGTGAGCAGCCCCTCGCCGCACGGCCGGTCGCCGCTGCGCACCGTGCAGGTGCTGGGCGGAGGCAACGCCGGCAGCGGCGTCCATGTGCGCTCCCTGTCCGCGGGGCTGGTCGCCCGAGGCGTGAAGGTCACCGTCTGCGCACCCTTCGAGGCCGCACGGGCCTACGACTTCACCGGCGCCGGCGCCGACCACGTGCATGTGCCCCGCAGCAGCGACCCGGCCTCCGTGGCCGCGCTGCGGGCCGCCTGCGCCGACGCCGATCTGGTGCACGCGCACGGACTGCACGCCTCCTTCCGTACGGCGCTGGCGCTCAGCGGGAAACGCGTGCCGCTCGTCGTCACCTGGCACAACCGCGCCCACGTCGAAGGGGCCCGCGCCCACCTGCTGCGCCTGCTGGAACGGCGCGCCGCCAGAGCCGCCGCCGTGGTGCTCGGGACCACCTCGTGCCTCGTCGACGTGGCACGCCGCACGGGCGCCCGGGACGCACGGCTCGCCGCCGTGGCCCTGCCCCGGCCACACAGGACGGACGACTCCGGCGACGCGGAGGAACGGCGCGCGAAGGCCCGGGCCGAACTCGGCGCCATGTGCCGCCCGTTACTGGTGACCGCGGGCGCCCTCGACGGACACCGGGGTTACGACGTCCTGCTGGACGCCTCCCGCGCGTGGCGCCGTCTCGACCCCGAGCCGCTCGTCGCCGTAGCGGGGGAGGGGCCGCTGCGCGGCGAGTTCCAGAGCCGCATCGAGCGCGAGCGGCTGCCGGTGCGGCTCCTGGGCCGGCGCGACGACATCACCGACCTGCTCGCCGTCGCCGACCTCGCGCTGCTGCCCGGCAGCCGGGAGCCACGGTCCCTGCTGGCGCAGGAGGCCCTGCACGCACGGGTGCCGCTCGTCGCCGCCGATTCCTGCGGCATCCGCGAACTCGTCGGCGACGCCGCCGAACTCGTCCCGCACGGCAGGGCGGACGCCCTGGCCCGCGCCGTCGTACGGCTGCTGGACGACCCCGCGCGCCGCGAACTGCTCGGCGACAGGGGCGTCCGGCAGGCGGCCACCTGGCCGACCGAGGAGGAAACGATCGCCCAGGTGCTGAGCGTCTACGACGAGCTGACGCAGCCGGGACCGCTGCTCTGACCTGCCTGGCCGTCCGGCTCGCCCTGGCCGGGGTGCCGACGAGCGCCCCCGCGTCGGGCCGGGCACGGTCGGGCGCCGACCGCCCCGGGTCGGGCCCCCACGTGTCGGCCGTGTCCTTCCCCGGCCCGGGGTGTGTCCCGTCCCCGTCCCGAACTCGAACCGGACGGCGGGGCCCGCCGCCTCACGCCCGCCGCCTCACGCCCGCTGCGTCGCGTGCCGTCGTGCCCGCAGGGCCAGGCTCAGGGTCAGGACGGTTTGCGGGTCCTCCAGGTCGGTGCCGAGGAGTTCGCCGATCCGGGCCAGGCGGTTGTAGAGCGTCTGCCGGTTCAGATGCAGTTCGCGGGCGGTCTCCGCCTTGCGGCCCGCGTGTGCGAGGTACGTCTCCAGGGTCGGCAGCAGCGGCGGCTTCGCGCGGTGGTCGTGGTCGCGGAGCGGGCCGATCGCCCGGTCCACGAACGCCGCCAGGTCGGGATGGTCGCGCAGCCGCCACAGCAGCAGGTCGATGTCCAGTCTCCGGGCGTCGTACCACGGCCGGTCGGCCAGCCCCTGCGCCGCGGTCGCCGTCTCCGCCGCGTGCCGCAGCCCCGCCGACGCGGCCGCCCAGCCTCCTGCCACCCCGACGACCACGACGGGCGGCCGGGCCCCCGGACGCTGCATCCCCGCGCGTTCCACACCGGCCCGGAGCGCCACCGCGACGCGGTCCGCGAGCGCCGGCCGGTCCGACTCCGCCCGCAGACCCAGCAGCAGCGGCACCCGGCCCTCCACAGGCCGAACGCCCAGCAGTACCGGTACGCCCACCGAGGCCAGCTCCTCCGCGACCGCACGGGCCAGTACCGCCCAGCCGCCGCCCGGGTGCAGTGCGTCGCCGAGCCGCATCACGACCGGCAGCAGCGGACCGGTGCCCGGCCTGAAGCCCAGCACCCGCGCCTGCGCCGGCGCGTCCTGCGCCGGGACACGGCCCTCCGCGAGGTCGGTCAGGAAGTCGCCGCGCCCGCGCGCCGCCAGTTCCTCCTCCTGGCGGGCCTGCATCAGCACCACGGCGAGAATGCCCGCCGCCCGCTCGGCCGCCAGCCGGTGCACCGGCGCGAGCGGCGACCGCACCGGCAGCAGCACCAGGCGCGCCCGCACCGAACCGGTGCCCTGACCGCCGCCCGGCACGTCCACCAGCACCGAACCCGTGGGCGGCGGCGCGTCCTTGTGCTGGCACCGAAGCCCCTCCCACACCTGGAGCGGCTCCGCGCCCTCGGGACCCGACCCGGCGGCGTAGAGGAGTTCTCCGTCCGTCGTCTCCAGGAAGACGGGGTTGTCGCTGAAGTCGGCCAGGATGCCCAGCACCTGAGGCACTCCGCCGCCGCCGAGCAGGGCCTCGGTGCAGCGCCTGTGCACCTCCTCGGCGCGTTGCAGCAGCGCGTAGTGTCCGTTGACGATCTCGGTGTGGATCTCCTCCGTGACCGTCACGAACGGCACCTCGCGGTGCAGCTGGACCAGTGGCAGCCCCGTCGCCCGCGCCGTGTCGACGAGCGCCGCGGGCAGCCGCGTGAAACGCGGGCCCAGCTCCACCACGAGGGCCGCGATGCCGCGCTCGGCCAGCGTGCGCACGAACGCGCGCTGCTCGGCGGGGCGGGCGCCGAGCCCGTAACCCGTGGTCAGCAGCAGTTCGCCGCCCTTCAGCAGCGACGCGATGTTGGGCACCTCACCCGCGTGCACCCAGCGCACCGCCCTGTCCAGCCGGTCGCCGCCCGCGACGGTCTCGGGCAACCCGCTGCGCAGTCCGGGCAGGTCGAGGGCCCGCCGCACGGTGATCCCGGCGCCGTGGGTGTCGAATCCGCTGTCCCTGCCGCTCTCCATGTGCCGGACGCTACCCGCGCGCGTACCCCGACGACACTCACGGCCGGCCCGAAGATCACCGGCGCCGCGGTCCGGCGGAGTAGCGCCGGACACCCACCGTGCCGGGCACCCCGGGCGCCGTCGGAGCCCGGCCACGCCCCCGCCGGCGCGTCCGGCAGCCGGCCCGCGCCCCCGCGGATCAGAACAGGTGACCCGGCGACAGCCTCGCGCCACGTGCGCATGCGACGGCAGGCACGGGCACGCCCCGGCATCCGAGAGCGCGGCCCAGCCGTCTCGGCCGGGCCCGGGCGTGCGAAACCCGGGCGGGCAGCTCAGCCACCCGCCCGGGTTTCGCACGCGTACGCCCGCCTCAGCCCCCGTAGGCCCCGGACGCCGTCAGCCGCAGTGCGGTGTCGATCAGTGGCACGTGGCTGAAGGCCTGGGGGAAGTTGCCGACCTGGCGCTTGAGGCGCGGGTCCCACTCCTCGGCGAGCAGACCGAGATCGTTGCGCAGTGACAGCAGCTTCTCGAAGAGCCTGCGTGCCTCGTCCACGCGGCCGATCATCGCCAGGTCGTCGGCCATCCAGAACGAACAGGCCAGGAAGGCACCCTCGTCGCCGGGCAGGCCGTCGACGCCCGCGCTCTCGCCCTCGGTCGGGTAGCGCAGGATGAAGCCGTCGGACGTGGACAGTTCCCGCTGGATCGCCTCGATGGTGCCGATGACGCGCTTGTCGTCGGGCGGCAGGAAGCCCATCTGCGGGATCAGCAGCAGCGAGGCGTCCAGTTCCCTCGAGCCGTACGACTGCGTGAACGTGTTGCGTTCCTTGTCGTAGCCCTTCTCGCACACGTCCCGGTGGATGTCGTCCCGCAACTGCTTGAAGTCCTCGAGCGGACCGTCGGCGTCGCCGGACTCGATCAGCTTGATGGTGCGGTCGACGGCGACCCAGGCCATCACCTTGGAGTGCACGAAGTGGCGGCGCGGACCGCGCACCTCCCAGATGCCCTCGTCCGGTTCCTGCCAGTGCTTCTCCAGGTAGCGGATCAGCTTCAGCTGGAGCAGCGAGGCGTAGTCGTTGCGGGCCAGGCCTGTCATGTGGGCGAGGTGCAGCGCCTCGGTGACCTCGCCGTACACGTCCAGCTGGAGCTGGTGCGCGGCGCCGTTGCCGACCCGGACCGGTCCGGAGCTCTCGTAGCCGGGCAGCCAGTCGAGCTCCGCCTCGCCGAGCTCGCGCTCACCGGCGATGCCGTACATGATCTGCAGGTTCTCCGGGTCTCCCGCGACCGCCCGCAGCAGCCACTCGCGCCAGGCGCGGGCCTCCTCGCGGTAGCCGGTGCGCAGCAGCGACGACAGGGTGATCGCCGCGTCGCGCAGCCACGTGTAGCGGTAGTCCCAGTTGCGCACGCCGCCGATGTCCTCCGGGAGGGAGGTGGTGGGCGCCGCGACGATGCCGCCGGTCGGGGCGTACGTCAGCGCCTTCAACGTGATCAGCGAGCGGACGACGGCCTCGCGGTAGGGGCCGTGATACGTGCAGTGGTCGACCCACTCGCGCCAGAAGTCCTCCGTCGCCTCCAGCGACTGCTCCGGCTCGGGCAGCGGAGGCGGCTGCTTGTGAGAGGGCTCCCACGAGATGGTGAACGCGATGCGGTCACCCGGCGCGACCGTGAAGTCCGAGTACGTCGTGAGCGACTCGCCGTAGGTCTCCGTGGGGGTGTCGAACCACACGGAGTCCGGGCCCGCCACGGCGACCGTGCGCCCCTCGTGCTTGTGCACCCACGGCACGATGCGCCCGTACGAGAACCGCATCCGCAGGGCCGAGCGCATCTTCACCCGGCCGGAGACGCCCTCCACGATGCGGATCAGCTGGGGGGCGCCGTCACGCGGGGGCATGAAGTCGGTCACGCGGACCGTGCCGCGGCCGGTGTCCCATTCGGACTCCAGGATCAGCGAGTCGCCGCGGTAGCCGCGCCGGACGGCCGTGGGAGGCTCCTCGTCCGGCGCGTGCGCGGGTCCCAGTCTCCAGAAGCCGTGGTCCTCGGTGCCCAGCAGACCGGCGAAGATGGCGTGCGAGTCGAAGCGGGGCAGGCACAGCCAGTCCACCGTGCCGTCCCGGCAGACCAGGGCAGCGGTCTGCATGTCTCCGATGAGTGCGTAGTCTTCGATGCGCCCGGCCACGTGCAACTCCAGTCGAACGGCCACGTCGCCCCACACGGGGGCTGTCGCTGATGCGGTCAAGGGGTCGTTGTAAAGCGTCGTTGAGCGACGAAGCAAGGCAGTCGCCCCGTTGTGAGGCAAAACGACGATTCTCACTCAACGAACTGACGAGCTTGTGTTGTTCCGGGGCGTACGGGCGGGGGTGGTGCCGTTTTGCCGGCCGGGCTCGGCAGCGATGTCCGAGCAGGATACGACGCACAAAGATGATCTGTGTCCAGCTCCAGAATTCGCGGTCGACGCGAACGGGTGAGCCACAGGGGAAAAACCGTCGCATGGCACGCGTACGTGCCGAACCGTGTGCGCAGCGTGGCCGGACGCCGTCGGTGCCCGGCGCTGATACCCTGGTAGCCCGTGGACCGGTGGGCGAGAAACCCCGGCAACCGCAACCCAGACCGCGACCACGGGAGCCCCCTCTTGGCCATGCCGCCCAAATCTTCGACGACCAAGCACATCTTCGTCACTGGGGGTGTCGCCTCCTCTCTCGGCAAGGGCCTGACGGCCTCGAGCCTCGGCATGCTGCTCAAAGCCAGGGGCGTACGCGTGGTCATGCAGAAGCTCGACCCGTACCTCAATGTCGATCCGGGCACGATGAACCCCTTCCAGCACGGTGAGGTGTTCGTCACGAACGACGGTGCGGAGACGGACCTCGACATCGGACACTACGAGCGCTTCCTCGACCGTGACTTGGACGGCACCGCCAATGTCACTACAGGACAGGTGTACTCGACGGTCATCGCCAAGGAGCGGCGCGGCGAGTATCTGGGTGACACGGTGCAGGTCATCCCGCACATCACGAACGAGATCAAGCACCGCATCCGCCGTATGGCGACGGACGAGGTCGACGTCGTGATCACCGAGGTGGGCGGCACGGTGGGCGACATCGAGTCCCTGCCCTTCCTCGAAACCGTGCGCCAGGTGCGGCACGAGGTCGGCCGGGACAACGTCTTCGTCGTCCACATCTCCCTCCTTCCCTACATCGGACCCTCGGGGGAGCTGAAGACGAAGCCCACCCAGCACTCGGTCGCGGCACTGCGCAACATCGGTATTCAGCCGGACGCCATCGTGCTGCGCTGCGACCGTGAGGTCCCCACCGCCATCAAGCGCAAGATCTCGCTGATGTGCGACGTCGACGAGGCGGCCGTGGTCGCCTGCCCCGACGCCCGCTCGATCTACGACATCCCCAAGACGGTGCACGGCGAGGGGCTGGACGCCTACGTCGTCCGCAAGCTGGACCTGCCGTTCCGCGACGTGGACTGGACGACCTGGGACGACCTGCTCGACCGCGTCCACAACCCCGACCACGAGATCACCATCGCCCTGGTCGGCAAGTACATCGACCTTCCGGACGCCTACCTGTCGGTGATCGAGGCGCTGCGCGCCGGGGGCTTCGCCCACAAGGCCCGCGTGAAGATCAAGTGGGTCACCTCGGACGACTGCAAGACCCCGGCCGGAGCCGAGGCCCAGCTGCGGGACGTCGACGGCATCTGCATCCCCGGCGGCTTCGGCGACCGGGGTGTGCTCGGCAAGGTCGGCGCGATCAAGTTCGCCCGCGACAACAAGATCCCGCTGCTCGGCCTGTGCCTGGGCCTGCAGTGCATCGTGATCGAGGCGGCCCGCAACCTGGTGGGCATCTCGGACGCCAACTCCACCGAGTTCGACCCGGCCACCGCCCACCCGGTCATCTCCACCATGGCCGAGCAGCTCGACATCGTCGCGGGCGAGGGCGACATGGGCGGCACCATGCGGCTCGGCATGTACCCGGCCAAGCTGGCCGAAGGATCGATTGTGCGAGAGGTGTACGACGGCAAGGAGTACGTCGAGGAGCGCCACCGGCACCGCTACGAGGTGAACAACGCCTACCGCTCCGAGCTGGAGAAGCAGGCGGGCATCCTCTTCTCGGGCACCTCGCCGGACGGCAAGCTCGTCGAGTACGTGGAGTACCCGCGCGACGTGCACCCCTACCTGGTCGCCACCCAGGCCCACCCGGAGCTGCGCTCCCGCCCGACGCGACCGCACCCGCTGTTCGCCGGCCTGGCGAAGGCGGCGGTCGAACGGCAGCAGGGCGAGTAACGCAGGGCGGACAGCACGGCAGTTGTACGGTGGCCGGGGCGCGCGGATCTCAGCAGGCGCGTACCCGGCCGCCGTACGTGTGGAAGGACATTTCGGGTCATGACGATCAAGGACATTCCCGCAGAGTGGGAGATCCGGGCGACGGACACGCCCTTCACGGGCAACAAGACCGCCGTCCGCACGGACGACGTCGTCATGCCCGACGGTACGGTCGTCACCCGCGACTACCAGGTGCACCCGGGCTCGGTCGCCGTCCTCGCCCTCGACGAGGCGGACCGCGTCCTGGTGCTGCGCCAGTACCGCCACCCCGTGCGCCACAAGCTGTGGGAGATCCCGGCCGGGCTGCTCGATGTCCCCGGCGAGAACCCGCTGCACGCCGCCCAGCGCGAGCTGTACGAGGAGGCACACGTCAAGGCCGAGGACTGGCGGGTCCTGACCGACGTGTACACCACGCCCGGCGGCTGCGACGAGGCCGTGCGGATCTTCCTCGCCCGCCGGCTGTCCGAGGCCGAGGGGGAGCGTTTCGCGGTCGAGGACGAAGAGGCCGACATGGAGCTGGCGCGTATCCCCCTCCAGGAACTCGTGCGCGGAGTGCTGGCTGGCGAGCTGCACAACAACTGCCTCGTCGTCGGCGCGCTGTCGCTGGTGGCCGCGCGGGCCGGGGACGGGCTCGACGCACTGCGCCCGGCTCTGGCGCCCTGGCCGGCACGGCCCTTCGAGGCCTGAGTCCCCGGTCCCACCCGTTCGGGCGGTCCGTGTCCCCAGGACCGGGCCGCCCGCGCCCGCCCGTCCAGCCCCTGTGGTGTGACCATCGGCTGATCCGATCGAGGGACGTGCCCGCCGCGCTCCACACGGTTCGTAGCAGAGCGTGAACTAGGCTCTGGACCGGCCCGGTCACCGAGTTCCGGCCGGGCCCCGGCGTGCGGCAGGACGGGAGTGTGGCCCGTGACGGACCAGGCAGTGGGCACAGGCGCACGGCTGTCCTCGGACACCGCTGCGGAGGGCCGTTTCCTGGGCCGTACACGGGAGTTGCAGGCACTGCGCGCCGACATCGAGCGTGCGGGCCTCGACACCATCGCCGGTCGCAAGGCGCCGCGCGCACGCGTGCTGCTCATCGCCGGCAAGCCCGGCTCGGGCCGTACGGCGCTCGCCGAGGAACTGGTCCGCCAGGTCGCAGGGCGTTACCCGGACGGCGTGCTGCGCGCCCGCCTCGGCGAACCCGACGGCACGCCCGTGCCCACCGCCCGCACCGCCCGCGACCTGCTCACCGCCCTCGACGTGACCGCCCCGCCCGGAGCGGACGAGGACGACCTCTCGGAGGCCCTGCGCGACGCCCTGGCGGACCGCAGGGCGCTGCTGCTGCTCGACGACGCGGCCGACGCCGAACAGGTCGACGCCCTCCTTCCGGACACCCCCGACTGCCTGGTCGTCGCCGTCGCCGAGGGCCCGCTGACCGGCATCGCCGACGTACGGCCCTGCACACTGGGCGGCCTCGACACCAAGTCGGCCGTGGAGATGCTGTCCCGATACACCGGATCGGTCCGCATCACCGTCGACCCGCGCGCCGCCGAGGACCTCGTCGAGGTGTGCCAGGCCCACCCCGCCACGCTGCGGCTGGCCGGCGGCTGGCTGGCCGCCCGCCCCAAGGCGGCCGTGGCCGACCTCGTCAAGCAGTTGCACGCGGAGGGCGGCGAGGGCACGCCCTTCGCCCGTGCCCTGCGGCTCACCTACGGCGCGCTGCCCGTCCCCGTCGCCCGGACACTGCGACTGCTGTCGCTCGCCCCGGCCGGCCTGGTCGACCCGCACACCGCCTCCGCGCTGGCCGGCTGCTCGGTCGGCGGCGCCCGCACCACCCTGGACGGCTTAACCGCTCTCGGCCTGCTGCGGGCCGTGGACGCGCCCGAGCCGCGGTACGAGGTGCCGGGCTGCCTGCACCCCCTGCTGAGCGCCCTCACCGGGGACCACGACCGTCCCGGCGAGATCCTGCTGGCCCGCGCCCGCATGCTGGAGCGGACGGTGCGGCTGCTCCAGTCGTGCCGCGCCATCACCGAGACCGACAGCCCGCAGGCCCGCGAGAAGCTCCTCGGCATGCCGCGCTCGCTGCGTTTCGCCACGCCCCGCGCCGCCGCCGACTGGCTGAGGGAACGCCGCCCGGTGCTGCTCGCCTCGGCCCGGCTCGCGGTCACCGGCGGGGAGCTGGACACGCTGGCCAGGCGCCTGATGTCCCAGCTGGTCCGCGCGATGGTGGCGCACTTCGGCACCCAGGCCGCCGCGCCCGACCTGTACGGCATCCACCAGCTGGTCCTCGACATCGCCGAGCGCCGCGACCTGCCCCGCGAGAAGGCCGCCGCGCTGCTGAACCTCGGCGACCTCGACGCCCGTACCGGCCGCGCCGCGCAGGCCCTGACGCGCTACCGGGCCGCACTGGACGCCGGACGGGCCGCCGACGACCCGTACGCGACCGGCCGCGCCATGGAGTCCGTCGGCGGCGCCCATCTGGAGCTGGGGGACTACGACCGGGCCGCCGACTGGTTCGGCCGCGCCCTGGCCCAGCGGCTCGCCCGGGACGAGCGCGCCGAGGCCGCCCGGCTGTACGGCCGTATCGGCACCGCGCACACCTGCGCGGGGCGCTACGAAGAGGCCGTCCGGCAGTGGCGGGCCGCTGTCGCCGGACACCGCAGGACCGGCGACGTGCCCGCCTGTGCCCGCGCGCTGGGCGAGCTGGGACGCGCGCAGGAGTACGCGGGAAACTTCGAGGAGTCGCTGCGTACCTGCCAGGAGGCCGTCGGGTGGGCGCGCCGCGCCGAGGACACGAGGCTGGAGGCCGCGCTGCACCTCAGGCTCGCCGACACCCTGGAGCGTCTCGGCGACCCCGCCGCCGCCCGGCTGCACCGGAGCGCCGCGGAGCGGATGCTGGGAGAGGAGCTCCAGGAGAGCACGCCGGAACCGGACCGGGAAAGGGAGCCAGAACCGGGACGGTGGCCGGAACGGGAGCCGGAGAGGGAGGTGCCGTGGACGGAGTCGGAGGTTCCGGAGGCTGCCGAACTCCCCGGTGTCCCGGAGATCCCGGGGCCCCTCGAGGTCCGCGAGGCCACGGGAGCCGTGACGGCCGGCCGGGCTTCCGCGGCTTGCGCGGCAGGCGAGGAGGCCCTTCCGGCACCGCAAAAAAAGGCCTCCGGGTCCATGGAACAGACCCCGGAGCTGGAACAAGACGCTAGCACCTGCGAAATCCGCAGTGCATCCGCTGCAGATTGATGCAATGAAAGGCTAGACAGCGGGAACACCTTCATTAAACTGGCTCTGCCGCGCGTTCTCCTGCGGTCCTCCCGGTGTGCCCGCGCACGCCCGGGTGTGTCGTGCAAAACCCCCTGTCCCCAGAGCCAAGGACCGTGATCGACGTGAAGGTCGGCATCCCCCGCGAGGTCAAGAACAACGAGTTCCGGGTGGCCATCACCCCCGCCGGTGTGCACGAGCTCGTGCGCCACGGCCACCAGGTCGTCATCGAGCGCGGTGCGGGCACCGGCTCCTCGATCACGGACGACGAGTACGTCGCCGCCGGCGCGCAGATCCTCGGCACCGCCGACGAGGTCTGGACCGCCGCCGACCTGCTTCTGAAGGTCAAGGAGCCCATCGCCGAGGAGTACCACCGCCTCCGCAAGGACCAGACCCTCTTCACCTACCTCCACCTGGCCGCCTCCAAGGAGTGCACCGACGCCCTGCTGGAGTCCGGCACCACCGCCATCGCGTACGAGACGGTCGAGCTGCCCAGCCGTGCGCTGCCGCTGCTCGCCCCGATGTCCGAGGTCGCGGGCCGGCTGGCCCCGCAGGTCGGCGCGTACCACCTGATGCGCGCCAACGGCGGGCGCGGTGTGCTGCCCGGCGGCGTCCCGGGTGTCACCCCGGCCAAGGCCGTCGTCATCGGCGGTGGCGTGTCCGGCTGGAACGCCACGCAGATCGCCGTCGGCATGGGCTTCGACGTGACCCTGCTCGACCGCGACATCAACAAGCTCCGCGAGGCCGACAAGATCTTCGGTACGAAGGTCAAGGCGGTCATGTCCAACTCCTTCGAGCTGGAGAAGGCCGTCCTCGACGCCGACCTCGTCATCGGCGCGGTGCTGATCCCGGGCGCCAAGGCCCCCAAGCTGGTCACCAACGAGATGGTGGCCCGCATGAAGCCGGGAAGTGTTCTTGTCGACATCGCGATCGACCAGGGCGGCTGCTTCGAGGACTCCCGTCCCACCACGCACGCCGAGCCGACCTTCCCGGTGCACGGGTCGGTCTTCTACTGCGTCGCCAACATGCCCGGCGCGGTGCCCAACACCTCCACCAACGCCCTGACCAACGCCACGCTGCCGTACATCGTGTCGCTGGCGAACAACGGCTGGGTCGAGGCGCTGCGCCGAGACCCGGCGCTCGCCAAGGGCCTCAACACCCATGACGGCAAGGTGGTTTACCGGGAGGTCGCCGAGGCGCACGGTCTCGATCACATCGAGCTGACCTCGCTGCTCGACTGACCCGCCGGGGCCGGGCGACACCGATCGGCAATGATCGACAGTCAAGTCATCAAGCCGTAAAGGCGATACGTCAACACGGGTCGTCAACCTTGTACATCCGGCTGGACCTTGCCCGACAAGGTCCAGCCGGATGTGTGTATGGTCACTTTGCGGCTCTCGGCCAACTCGCCTCGAACGTAACCGATCAGCCGATTCGTACACCGGCGAATCCTGCCGTGCGACGGCCGTACGCCCTTGACAGAGGGATGTTTCATTGCCGACACATCCGGCCGGGTCCGGCGGATTGTGTTGCTGCGGACGCCCGACACGCCATAGAGTCGCCAACCGTCGGCATGGTGCCACGCTGACCTGTCTAGAAGTTTCCTGGTCACCAAGGAGGTAAGACGACTTGTGAATGAGTCGACATTTACTCCCGGGGGTGGTCAACCAGGAATGCCTGCACGGGACCAGGGTCCCGCGGGGTTCGAGGCTGTCGGCTCCGTCGCAGTGCGCACCTTCGCAGCCCACCGGAGTCACCAGACGACAGGGGTGACTCAGCCAGCACACCAGAGCATGGATGGCCATCACGTGAACGCCATGGCCGGCGACGGAAGTGGCGCGCCCCACAACCATTTCGCCGCCTACGACGAACTGCCCGAGGGTCACTTCTACGACCCCGACGCCGAGTACGAGCCCGATCCCGAGTACGCGGCGACGCTCGCGCCCGACGCGGCCCGTCAGCGCCGTGAGCGCATCGGTCCGACCGGACGCCCGCTGCCGTACTTCCCGATCCCGGGCCCGCTGACCGACCACGGCCCCGCGAAGATCATCGCGATGTGCAACCAGAAGGGCGGCGTCGGCAAGACGACGTCGACCATCAACCTGGGTGCCGCGCTCGCGGAGTACGGACGCCGGGTGCTCCTGGTCGACTTCGACCCGCAGGGCGCGCTGTCGGTCGGACTCGGGGTGAACCCGATGGAACTCGACCTGACCGTCTACAACCTGCTCATGGAGCGGGGCATGGCGGCCGACGAGGTGCTGCTGAAGACGGCGGTCCCGAACATGGACCTGCTGCCCAGCAACATCGACCTGTCGGCGGCCGAGGTCCAGCTGGTCTCCGAGGTCGCCCGCGAGTCGACGCTGCAGCGGGCCCTCAAGCCCCTGCTGCCCGACTACGACTACATCGTGATCGACTGTCAGCCCTCGCTCGGCCTGCTCACGGTCAACGCCCTGACGGCCGCGCACAAGGTGATCGTGCCGCTGGAGTGCGAGTTCTTCGCGCTGCGCGGTGTGGCCCTGCTGACCGAGACCATCGAGAAGGTCCAGGAGCGGCTCAACCCGGAGCTGGAGCTCGACGGGATCCTCGCCACGATGTACGACTCGCGCACGGTGCACAGCCGTGAGGTCCTGGCGCGTGTCGTCGAGGCGTTCGACGACCACGTCTACCACACGGTCATCGGGCGCACGGTGCGCTTCCCGGAGACCACGGTCGCCGGTGAGCCGATCACCACGTACGCCTCCAACTCCGTCGGTGCCGCCGCCTACCGCCAGCTCGCCAGGGAGGTGCTCGCCCGGTGTCACGCCGAGTGAGTCTGCCGGGGGCCGACGAACTCTTCCGTACGACAGGGGGGATGGCGCTCCAGGCGTCCAGCCCCCGGCGCCAGACGGGCGGCGAGCCCCGGGTGCCGTCTCCCGCGGGGGAAAGCGATCCGGCGCCCGCCGAGGACGCGCCCCAGTCGGTGCCCGCGCGGGGCGGCGACGGCGCGGGCCCGGAGCACGTCGCGGTGGACGCGGAGCCGGCCGACGCCGAATCCCGCAGCCGCTCCGGTGCCGCAGGGGCCCCGCGGCGCCAGCCGCCGCCCCCGGCCGAGCCCGCCGGTGCGCCGCGCAAACGGGTCCGGGCCGCCGCTCGGCGGCCCAGCGGCCGGGAACGACACGACGAGAAGATCACCGTGTACGTCTCCGCCGAGGAACTCATGGACCTGGAGCACGCGCGTCTGGTGCTGCGCGGCGAGCACGGTCTGGCCGTCGACCGCGGCCGGATCGTGCGCGAGGCGGTCGCGGTGGTGCTCGCCGATCTGGAGACCCGCGGGGACGCCAGCATCCTCGTACGACGGCTCCGCGGGCGGTAGGGGTAGCCTGCGGGGGCCATGACCCCGAACGACGTCCCCGCCCCCGGCTCCGGTGTGCCCGCCGGCCGTCGGCGTGCGCTGGGGCGGGGCCCGGGGGTCCCACCCGCCGAGCCCGGGACAGCCGGGACGGCGGCGCCCGAGGTGCCTGGACCTGAACCAGAAGCGCCCGCGGCACCCGAGCCGCCCGAACCTGAGCCCGCAGGCCCCGGGGCGCCTGGTGCTGAGCCCGCGCCCGCAGCGCCCCAGGTGCCTGAGCCCGCAGCTCCTGAAACGCCTGGAGCTGAGCCCGCAGCGCCCGAGGTGCCTGGTGCTGAGCCCGCGCCCGTAGCGTCCTTGCCTGAGCCCGCAGCGCCCGTGGCGGGCCCTGCGCCCGCCGGTCCCGCAGTGCCCGCGGTGCGTGAACAGCTCGCGGCGCCCCCTGGAGAGCCCGCCCGCGTCGACGGTGACGACGACGGCGACACCGGTGCGCCCCCTTCGGCTCGGCCCTCTCCCGGCGACGCCGCCGGTTTCAAGGTCCGGCTCGCGAACTTCGAGGGGCCGTTCGACCTGTTGCTCCAGCTGATCGCCAAGCACAAGCTGGACGTCACCGAGGTCGCCCTGTCCCGGGTGACCGACGAGTTCATGGCGTACATCCGGGCCCTGGGGCCGGACTGGGACCTGGACGAGACGACCGAGTTCCTCGTCGTGGCAGCCACCCTGCTCGATCTGAAGGCGGCCCGGCTGCTGCCCGCCGCCGAGGTGGAGGACGAGGCCGACCTGGCCCTGCTGGAGGCCCGGGACCTGCTGTTCGCGCGGCTGCTGCAGTACCGCGCGTACAAGCGGGTCGCCGACATCTTCAGCGGGCGCCTGGAGGCCGAGGCCCGGCGTTATCCGCGTACCGTCGGACTCGAACCGCACCACGCCGAGCTGCTGCCCGAGGTCGTCATCAGCATCGGCCCCGAGGGCTTCGCGCGGCTCGCCGTGAAGGCGATGCAGCCGAAACCGAAGCCGCAGGTGTACGTCGACCACATCCACGCGCCCCTGGTCAGCGTGCAGGAGCAGGCGGGGATCGTCGTCGCGCGGCTGAAGGAGCTCGGCGAGGCCAGCTTCCGCGCGCTGGTGGAGGACACCGACGACACCCTGACCGTCGTGGCCCGCTTCCTCGCCCTGCTGGAGCTGTACCGCGAGAAGGCCGTCGCGCTGGACCAGGAGACCGCCCTCGGTGATCTGCTGGTGCGCTGGACCGGCGGCGACGGGGACGAGACACCGACCGTGACGGACGAGTTCGACCGGCCGCCCGAGCCGGTCAAGGAGGACAAGGCATGAGCGAGGAGACCGCCGGGGGGCCGGCGGGTCCGCGGACCGTCGCCGACCTCGACCTCAGGCCCGCCCTGGAGGCGGTCCTCATGGTCGTGGACGAACCAGCGACCGAGGAGCACCTCGCGAAAATACTGGAGCGCCCCCGACGGCAGGTCGCGGACGCGCTGCGCGAGCTGGCCGACGAGTACACCGTGCAGGGCCGGGGCTTCGAGTTGCGGCTCGTCGCGGGCGGCTGGCGCTTCTACACCCGGCCCGCCTACGCCCCGGCCGTCGAGGGCTTCGTCCTGGACGGCCAGCACGCCCGGCTCACCCAGGCCGCGCTGGAGACGCTCGCGGTGGTCGCCTACCGGCAGCCCGTCAGCCGCAGCAGGGTCTCCGCCGTGCGCGGAGTGAACTGTGACGGCGTGATGCGCACCCTCCTGCAGCGGGGTCTGGTCGAGGAGGCGGGCGCGGAACCCGAAACAGGTGCGATCCTGTACAGGACGACGAACTACTTCCTGGAGCGGATGGGCCTGCGCGGCCTGGACGAGCTCCCGGAGCTCGCGCCCTTCCTCCCGGAGGCGGACGCGATCGAGGCAGAGACCCAGGAAGGCGTCCCGTCGTTCGATCCGGACGCCCCGGAACCGGACGACGGTCCCACGACGAACGTGCCGATAACGACAACGACGGACATTTGATGCGAAGCAGCGGCAGCGGCAAGAGCGGCGGACGCGGTAACCCCCGCGGCGCCGGCAACGACAGGGACAAGAAGCAGGGGCAGGGACGCCCCGGCAAGCCCCGCCCGGAGGAGCGCCGCTACGACGTGGGGCCGGGGGCCACCAAGGACGGCCCGAAGGCCGGACGCGGCGGTGCGGCACGCGGCGGCGCCAAGGGCGGCCCCAAGCAGCCCAGCAGGCAGGACGGCCGCGGCCGTACCGCCCCGGCGCGCCCCCGTGAGTACGAGACGCGGCTCGAGGAGCGCAACCGCGAGCGCTACGCCGACAGGAAGGACGTCAAGATCCCCAAGACGTTCCCCGGCGCCGAGCAGGAGGGCGAGCGCCTGCAGAAGGTCCTCGCCCGCGCGGGCTACGGCTCCCGGCGTGCCTGCGAGGAACTGATCGAGGACGCCCGCGTCGAGATCAACGGCGAGATCGTGCTCGAGCAGGGCCGGCGGGTCGACCCGGAGAAGGACGAGATCAAGGTCGACGGGCTGACCGTCGCCACGCAGAGCCACCAGTTCTTCGCGCTGAACAAACCCGCCGGTGTCGTCTCCACGATGGAGGACCCCGAGGGGCGGCAGTGCCTCGGCGACTACGTCACCAACCGCGAGACGCGGCTGTTCCACGTGGGCCGGCTCGACACCGAGACCGAGGGCGTCATCCTGCTGACCAACCACGGCGAGCTGGCGCACCGTCTGACGCACCCGAGGTACGGCGTGAAGAAGACCTACCTCGCGCACATCGTGGGCCCGATCCCGCGCGACCTCGGCAAGCGCCTGAAGGACGGCATCCAGCTGGAGGACGGCTACGCCCGCGCGGACCACTTCCGGGTCGTCGAGCAGACCGGAAAGAACTACCTCGTCGAGGTCACCCTGCACGAGGGCCGCAAGCACATCGTGCGCCGCATGCTCGCGGAGGCCGGATTCCCCGTGGACAAGCTGGTCCGCACCGCCTTCGGCCCGATCACCCTGGGCGACCAGAAGTCGGGCTGGCTGCGCCGCCTGTCCAACACGGAGGTCGGCATGCTGATGCAGGAAGTCGAGCTGTAGCTGCCACCGGTCCGTCAGCAGTCACCGGCCTGCGGCAGCCGGGTTTTCCGGGTCTTCGCGGACCGGGGCCGTCCAGCCGGGCCCGGTCCGTCCGGCCGCCTCCCCGCCCGGCGGGCTGCGCGCCCTCCGGGTGCCGGCTGCCGCGCCTGCTCCCGACAGCGCGGTGCCGCCGCCGCGCGGGAGGCCGGACCCACCCCGCGGGGCGGCCCACGGCGACCGCGGTTGTGAGCCGCACCGCCCCCCTCTTATAGTCAACCTGACCATAAAGGGGGGCGAGGGGTGCGCGGCTACGACATGTACGCCCGCGAACCCTTTGCCGTCACCGTCGACGCCGCTGTCCTCACCGTCCGCGCGGACACCCCGCACGTGCCGCTCGTGAAGCGCGGGCGGGAGCCGCACGCCGGACAGCGGGTGCGGCCCGGCGCTCTCGTGCGGCCGGACGCGTCGGCGGAGAACGCCGCCCGACGCGCACTCGCCGAGGAGCCGGGCCCGTCCGACGTGACCGGGCCGCACCGGGAGCGGCCGCGCACCCGCAGCGGGCCCCGCCCCTGCTCCGACCGTCCCGGGAAGGACGCCCGCATGACCTCCACCACCGACCAGAAACGCGCCGCCACCGGAGCCCTGACCGGCCTCGCTCTCGGCGACGCCCTCGGCTACCCGACCGAGTTCCACGACGTGCCGACGATCATCGACAGGTACGGGCCCTGGCGCCGGATGCAGCTCCCCACGCCCGCGCTCGTCACCGACGACACCCAGATGACGCTCGCCCTCGGCAAGGCCCTGCGGACGGCGATGGGACGGGGCGTGCTCGGGCGGGAACAGCTGGAGGGGCCGCTGCGGGCGGAGTTCGTGGCCTGGTACGAGTCGCCCGAGAACAACCGAGCCCCCGGCAACACCTGCCTGCGCGCCTGCTCCCTGCTCAAGAACGAGGACCGGCCCTGGCAGGACGCCAGCCAGATCGGCTCCAAGGGCTGCGGCGCCAACATGCGCGTCGCGCCCCTCGGTGTCGTCCCCGGGCTCAGCGACGACCAGCGCGCGGGCGCCGCCCAGCTGCAGTCGGCCCTCACCCACGGCCACCCCACGGCGCTCGCCGCCTCCGACCTCACCGCACACGCCGTGTACCTGCTCGCGCAGGGCACCGACCCCGCCGAACTCGTCGGCGCGCTGCGCGCCTACGCCGTGGACAACCGCAGCCGCTACCACGAGGAGTGGCTGGGCGACCTGTGGACCCGCAGCCAGGACCCGGACCCGGAGCGGTTCGTCGCCCGGGGCTGGGACGAGTGCGTGGCGATCCTCGACCGGCTCGCGGACGCGGTGCGCACCGCCTCGCCCGAGACCGACCCGTGCCTGGCCACCGGCGCCGGCTGGATCGCCGAGGAGGCCCTGGCGACCGGGCTGCTCAGCTTCCTGATGTTCGTGGACGAGCCGCTCACCGCGCTGCGCCGCGCCGCCTGCTCCTCCGGCGACTCCGACTCCATCGCCTGCCTCGCCGGCGCCTTCGCGGGCGCCCACCTCGGCGCGGACGCCTGGCCCACCGAATGGGCCGACCGCATCGAGTACCAGGGCGACCTGGTCACCCTCGGGGCCCTCTGGGACGCCTGACCGGGGGCGGCGGGCCGGAGCGGGCCGGACCGGATGACCGGGGTCGCGGGTCAGCCGTACGACAGGGCCGACGTCCGGCGCGTCCGGAACAGGAAGTCCTCGACGCGGCGCCGGTCCGGCTCGGCGGGCAGCGGGCTGCGTACGAGGGCCTCCTCGGCCTCTCCGGCCAGGCGGGTCATCCAGGTCTCGCAGCGTGGCCAGGGGACCTCGCCGCGCCTCACGGCCAGCAGGGGCCCGCGCCGGTCGCCGACGTCGACGGTGAGCGTGCCCGTGCGCAGCAGGTCGCGGACGCTCGTGAGCAGCCGCAGCAGGTGCATGGCGTGCTTCCAGCGGGGCGCGCCGGGCGCGCGGACCTCGGCCTCCAGCTTGCGGCGCCGGCCCAGCGCGTACCGGGTGAACGACTCGTGGACCCGGCGGGACAGGAACGCGTCGCGCAGCTCCAGCAGTTCGCGGCCGGTGGCGTCGGCGTACTCCACGAGCGGGGAGTGCAGGCACTCCAGGATGTTCGGATTCGCGCGCAGTGCCAGCTCGCAGAAGTGCTCCAGTTTCCAGCCGAACTGCTCCTCGGCAGGGCCCTCGACGTGTGCCGGCGGCTTCTCGAAGCGCCAGAACAGGGGAGTGGGCGCGAGGAACACGCCGCGGCGGTCGGTGTCGCTGCCCTCCGTCGCCAGGCCGAAGGCGCGCGAGCCCATCACGCAGGCGTAGACCGTGTGTTCGCGTACCAGCGTCTCGGGCGTCGTCGGAGGCATGGCCGGGAGCGTACGCGGGGTGTCACGCCAGGTGGATCGAATTTCCCTCCACGGTGATCTTCTCGGCGGGCAGCGCGCGGGTCGCCGGACCGTGCGCCACCGAGCCGTCGGCGATCTTGTACCTGCTGCCGTGGCACGCGCAGTTGATCGTGCCGTCCGACACGTTCGCCACCACGCAGCCCCGGTGGGTGCAGACCGCCGAGAAGGCCTTGAAGTCACCCTTCTCCGGCTGGGTCACCACCACCTTCTCGCCCTTGAAGATCTTGCCGCCGCCGACCGGGATGTCCCTCGTCGCGGCGAGTTCCCCGCGGTCCGTGGCCTCCACGGAACGGCCCGCGTTCCCCTCGCCTCCCCCCTCGTCGCCGCAGCCGACGGTCAGGGCCGCGGCGCCCGCCGTCAGAAGAACCGTTCGCCGGGTCGCGTTCTCGGCCATGTCGTCACTCCAGATGTGCCAGGTGTACAAGAAGCGGGAGAAGAGGGGCAAGTGGGGCGGAAGTAGCATCCTGGCATCGAACGTGGTGCGGAAGAAGCAACCCGGCGCGGAGTCGTCTCACGAACTGGGCATCGCCCGCCCGTGGTGAACGGATGGCTAGGCTGGACGACGCACAGCCGATATGCACGTCAGCGAGGAGCATCACCGTGGCGGTACGAGCGGTCCGGGGCGCCGTCCAACTCGAGCGGGACGAGGCCGGGCACATGGACGAGCAGGTCGGAGCCCTGCTCACCGCCGCCCTCGAGCGCAACGAGCTGACTCCGGACGACCTGATCAGCATCTGGTTCACCGCCACGCCCGACCTGCACAGCGACTTCCCGGCCGCCGCCGCGCGCAAGCTGGGGATCGTCGACGTCCCCCTGATCTGCGCTCAGGAGCTGGACATCGAGGGCGCCATGCCGCGCGTCGTACGCATCCTCGCGCACGTCGAGTCCGACCGGCCCCGCGCCGAGATCGCGCACGTCTACCTCGGTGCCGCGGGCGCCCTGCGCAAGGACATCGCCCAGTGAGAACCGCCCTGGTCATCGGCACCGGCCTGATCGGCACCTCCGCCGCCCTCGCCCTGTCGCAGCGTGGGGTGGTCGTCCACCTCGCCGACCACGACCCGGGGCAGGCCCGCACCGCCGCGGCCCTCGGCGCCGGCACCGACGAAGCGCCCGAGGGCCCCGTCGACCTCGCGATCGTGGCGGCACCGCCCGCCCACGTGGCGGGCGTCCTCGCCGACGCCATGCGGCGCGGCCTGGCCCGCGGCTACCTCGACGTCGCCAGTGTGAAGGGCGGCCCCCGCCGCGAGCTGGAGGGACGCGGCCTCGACCTGTCCGCGTACATCGGCAGCCACCCCATGGCGGGCCGTGAGAAGTCCGGGCCGCTCGCCGCGACCGAAGAACTCTTCGAGGGCCGCCCCTGGGTGCTCACCCCGACCCGCGAGACCGACACCGAGGTGCTCAACCTCGCCCTGGAACTGGTCTCGCACTGCCGTGCCGTGCCCGTCGTGATGGACGCCGACGCCCACGACCGCGCCGTGGCCCTCGTGTCCCACATGCCCCACCTGGTGTCCAGCATGGTCGCCGCGCGACTGGAGAACGCCGAGGAGACCGCCGTACGGCTGTGCGGCCAGGGCATACGTGACGTGACCCGGATCGCCGCCTCCGACCCCCGCATGTGGATCGACATCCTCTCCGCGAACCCGGGACCGGTCGCCGACCTCCTCACGGACATCTCCGACGACCTGCAGGAGGCCGTACGGGCGCTGCGCGCGCTGCAGTCCTCCGACGCGGACAAACGCCACGAGGGCGCCGACGGCGTGGCGGAACTGCTGCGGAGGGGCAACGCCGGTCAGGTCCGGGTCCCGGGCAAGCACGGTTCCGCGCCGCGCGTCTACGAGGTCGTGGCCGTACTCATCGACGACCAGCCCGGACAGCTGGCCCGCATCTTCGCCGACGCCGGGGTGGCCGGGGTCAACATCGAGGACGTACGCATCGAGCACGCGACCGGGCAGCAGGCCGGCCTGGTCCAGCTCATGGTCGAGCCGAAGGCCGCGCCCCTGCTCGCGGCGGCGCTGCGGGACCGGGGCTGGGCGCTGCGGCAGTAGCCGGGGCGGCGCGGGCTGGCGGGGCGCGGGCGGGCGACCGGCGCGGGCGCGGGACGCACGTGGACGGGGGCGCCACTCGTACGCAGTAACCTTGTCCGGGGCCTCTCCGCCCCCGCCCGCCACCCAGGAACAGGAAAGGTGCCTCCCAGTGGAACGCGCCGCAGTGATTGTAGCCATCGACGGCCCCTCCGGCACGGGCAAGTCGAGCACGTCGAAGGCCGTGGCGGCGCAGCTCGCCCTGAGCTACCTGGACACCGGTGCCCAGTACCGGGCGATCACGTGGTGGATGGTCCACAACGGCATCGACATCGACGACCCGGCCGCGATCGCCGCCGTCGCCGACAAGGCGGACATCGTGTCCGGCACCGACCCGGCGAACCCGACGATCACCGTCGACGGCACGGACGTGGCCGGACCGATCCGCACCCAGGAGGTCACCTCCAAGGTCAGCGCGGTCAGCGCCGTGCCCGAGGTGCGGGCCCGGATCACCGAACTGCAGCGCTCCATCGCCCGGTCCGCCGAACGGGGCATCGTCGTGGAGGGCCGCGACATCGGGACGACGGTCCTGCCGGACGCCGACCTGAAGATCTTCCTCACCGCCTCCCCGGAGGCTCGCGCCGCCCGACGCAGCGGCGAGCTCGACGGCGCCGACGTCAACGCCACCCGTGAGGCCCTGATCAAGCGGGACGCGGCCGACTCCAGCCGCAAGGCCTCCCCGCTGGCCAAGGCGGACGACGCGGTCGAGGTGGACACCACCGAGCTCACGCTGCCGCAGGTCATCGAGTGCGTCGTCACCCTCGTCGGGGAGAAGCGGGCCGCGAAGTGACCGCGGCCTCCCAAGCCCCCTCCCGGGCTCCGTCGATGAAGGGCGCCGAGGTCGGACGACGGATCGGCGTCGGGCTGATGTACGGGCTGTGGAAGCCGCGGGTGCTCGGCGCGTGGCGGGTGCCCGCCACCGGCCCGGCCATCCTCGCCGTCAACCACAGCCACATGATCGACGGGCCGATGGTGATGGGCGTGTCGCCCCGGCCCACGCACTTCCTCATCAAGAAGGAAGCGTTCGTCGGTCCGCTCGACCCCTTCCTGCTCGGCATCGGCCAGCTGAAGGTGGACCGGTCGAGCGCCGACCGCACCGCCGTCACCCGGGCCCTGGGCGTCCTGGACAGCGGCGGTGTGCTGGGCATCTTCCCGGAGGGCACCCGCGGCGAGGGCGACTTCGGCGCGCTGCGCGCCGGGCTCGCGTACTTCGCCGTACGCAGCGGGGCACCGGTCGTCCCGGTGGCCGTGCTGGGCAGCTCCGAGCGGCGCGGACGGCTGGTGAAGAAGCTGCCCCCGCTGCGCTCGCGCATCGACGTCGTCTTCGGCGACCCGTTCGACGCGGGCGACGGCAGCGGGCGGCGCACCCGCGCGGCACTGGACGCGGCGACCGGGCGCATCCAGAAGCAGCTCGCCGCGCACCTGGAAAACGCCAGGCGGCAGACCGGCCGCCGGGCACACTGAGTAGTGGATCAAACCGTCAGGAACGGGGTGTTCCACCGATCACCACGATGAACGAGGTACGGACTTCATGAACGACCACATCCACTCCGAGGGTTCGGGCGAGGAGCACGACCACGGGGCGCTTGGCGATGCCGAGTACGCGGAGTTCATGGAGCTCGCCGCGGAAGAGGGCTTCGACATCGAGGACGTCGAGGGCGCCATCGAGGCGGCCGGGCACGGCCCGCTGCCGGTGCTCGCCGTCGTCGGCCGTCCCAATGTCGGCAAGTCGACCCTGGTGAACCGCATCATCGGCCGCCGTGAGGCGGTCGTGGAGGACAAGCCGGGCGTCACCCGGGACCGCGTCACCTACGAGGCCGAGTGGGCGGGCCGCCGCTTCAAGGTCGTGGACACCGGCGGCTGGGAGCAGGACGTCCTCGGCATCGACGCGTCCGTGGCCGCGCAGGCCGAGTACGCCATCGAGGCCGCCGACGCCGTCGTCTTCGTCGTGGACGCCAAGGTCGGCGCCACCGACACCGACGAGGCGGTCGTACGGCTGCTGCGCAAGGCGGGCAAGCCCGTCGTGCTGTGCGCCAACAAGGTGGACGGCCAGAGCGGCGAGGCCGACGCGGCCTATCTCTGGTCGCTCGGGCTCGGCGAGCCGTACCCGGTCTCCGCGCTGCACGGCCGCGGCACCGGCGACATGCTGGACCAGGTGCTGGAGGCCCTCCCGGAGGCCCCGGCGCAGACCTTCGGCACCGCGGTCGGCGGGCCGCGCCGCATCGCGCTGATCGGCCGCCCGAACGTCGGCAAGTCCTCGCTGCTGAACAAGGTGGCCGGTGAGGAGCGCGTCGTCGTCAACGAGATCGCCGGCACCACCCGCGACCCGGTCGACGAGCTGATCGAGCTCGGCGGCGTCACCTGGAAGTTCGTGGACACGGCCGGCATCCGCAAGCGCGTCCACCTCCAGCAGGGCGCCGACTACTACGCCTCGCTGCGCACCGCCGCCGCCGTGGAGAAGGCCGAGGTGGCCGTCGTCCTCATCGACGCCTCCGAGTCCATCTCCGTGCAGGACCAGCGCATCCTCACGATGGCCGTCGAGGCGGGCCGCGCGATCGTCCTCGCGTTCAACAAGTGGGACACGCTGGACGAGGAGCGCCGCTACTACCTGGAGCGGGAGATCGAGACCGAGCTCGGCCAGGTCGCGTGGGCGCCACGGGTGAACGTCTCGGCGCGCACCGGCCGCCACATGGAGAAGCTGGTCCCGGCGATCGAGACGGCTCTCGCGGGCTGGGAGACCCGGGTCCCGACCGGCCGGCTGAACGCCTTCCTCGGTGAGCTGGTCGCCGCCCACCCGCACCCGGTGCGGGGCGGCAAGCAGCCGCGCATCCTGTTCGGCACGCAGGCCGGCACCCGGCCGCCGCGGTTCGTCCTGTTCGCCTCCGGCTTCATCGAGGCGGGTTACCGGCGCTTCATCGAGCGCCGGCTGCGCGAGGAGTTCAGCTTCGAGGGCACGCCCATCCACATCTCGGTGCGGGTGCGCGAGAAGCGCGGCCGGAAGAAGTGATCCACTGAGCACGCCGAAAGGGGCGGCCCCGGCGGGCGCTTTCTAGGGGTCGTTGCAACACGTGGTCGTGTTGATCAGGCCGCGAGCAGTTTAGACAGACGCTCGGCTGGGGTTTCCCAGCCGAGC